>JBEKJC010000006.1:0-181400 GCA_050011435.1 Binataceae bacterium (SeqCode) | reverse complement strand
GCTCGCCCTGGTTGCCTGCATGCGTAAACTGCTCGTTATCCTCAATGCCATCCTGCGCGACCAGCTGCCGTGGAACCCTAGCTATTTGCTTGACCTTCAACACAGTCGCTGAGCGATGCCTCATGTTCAGGGTGACAGAGCTTCGCTCAACGGGCACCGGCGTGCCGCCCCTACCTTCAGGCGAGTACCGGGGGTTAGGTCTCTCCTTCCGATCCTGTAAAATGAATTGGTTAGGATCACCGGAGAGATCGGCGTGAAGGAAAAATTACAGGGCGATTTGAAGGCTGCGATGAAGGCCGGCGAGAAGCTGCGCCTGATGACGGTGAGGGGCGTGCTGGCCGAAGTCACGCGGCTCGAAAAGGACGTTCGCCGCGACGCCAACGACGATGAGATCGTGCAGATCATCAAGCGCGAGCGCGCGCGCCGCGACGAGTCGCTGGACTTCGCGCGGCGCGGCAAACGCTTCGATTTGGTTACCCAGTACGAAGCCGAGGCGAAGATTTTGGAGAGTTATCTGCCGGCCGGCGTCGGCGAAGAGGAATTGAACGCTGCGGTGGCGGCACAGGTGGCCGCTGGAGTGAATCAGATTGGACCGATCATGAAGGCGTTGCGCGATCAGTTCGGCGCCCGTCTGGACGGCAAGATGGCGAGTGCGGCGGTGAAAGCAGCGATCGCACCCAAGTAGCTTTTCAGAGGCCGCCAGGTCTGTCAGGCCCTGTGGATTTGCCGCAGACCCGTGCGCTTATGCTTGAGTGTTTTCGACTTTCGCTTCTGCTAAAACCTATAAAACCTAGACGAGCTAGTCAGGCGAGCTACAAAGTACGCCGTGGGGAGGGGGTCGGGCTTCTATCATGAGACGTAAGATTGATCGCGACCGCCGCGTGGTCGTGACCGGATTGGGCCTGGTCACGCCGTTGGGCACCGGGGTCGAGAAAAATTGGGAGGCCCTGATGGCCGGCCGCTCCGGCGTCGGCCTGATCACGCGTTTCGACACCTCCGACTATCCGACGAAAATTGCCGGCCAGGTGCCTGATTTCGAACCGTTGGACTGGATCGAAAAGAAGGACGTCCGGAAGATGGACCTCTTTATCCAGTACGCGATGGGCGCGGCCGAGCAGGCGATGCGCCAGTCCGGCCTGAAGATCACCGAGGATAACGCCGATGACGTCGGGGTGCTGGTCGGGGTCGGAATCGGCGGGCTCTGCACGATCGAGGAGAATCATCTGATCTTCATGGAGAGCCGGCTCAAGCGCATCACGCCGTTCTTCATCCCGAAGCTGATTTCCAACCTGGCGCCCGGCCAGATCTCGATTCGCTACGGCGCGCGTGGGGCGAATTTCTCGACCACGAGCGCGTGCGCGTCGGGCAGCCATGCGATCGGTGAAGCGTACAGGATGATCCGCGCGGGCTACCTCAACGCCGCGATCACGGGCGGCGCCGAGGCCGCGATCACCTCGCTCGGCGTGGGTGGTTTCGTCGCGATGCGCGCGCTGTCGACGCGCAATGACAATCCGACCGCGGCGAGCCGGCCGTTCGACCGCGAACGCGACGGCTTCGTGATGGCCGAGGGTGCCGCATCGCTAATCCTGGAGGAGCGCGAGGGCGCGATTGCCCGGGGCGCGAAGATCCTGGCGGAAATCGTCGGCTATGCGACCAACGCCGACGCGTATCACATCACTTCGCCGTCGCCGGAAGGGCAGGGCGCCGCTAAATGCATGCGGCGCTGCCTCGAAGACGGCGGCCTCGATCCGAACGAAGTTGACTATATCAATGCGCATGGGACCTCGACGCCGCAGGGCGATATCGCGGAGACCCAGGCGATCAAGAAGGTCTTCGGCGAGCACGCGGCGCGCATCGCGGTCAGCTCGACCAAGTCGATGACCGGGCATACGCTGGGCGCGGCGGGCGCGATCGAATCGGCCTACACGGTGCTCGCGATCCTCAACCACGCAATTCCGCCGACCATCAATTACGAATACCCCGACCCGGAGTGCGATCTGGACTACGTGCCAAACCGCTCGCGGCCTGCCAGGATTCGGCTGGCGTTGAAGAACTCCTTCGGATTCGGCGGCACCAACACCACCGTGGCGTTCCGGCCGGCGGTCGAAAGTTAACGGATTCCTAACGATGGGTTCGAGAATCGTCGCCACCGGGCGCGCGACCCCGCGCACCGCAATCACCAATCATGACCTCGAACGGCGGATGGACACGACCGACGAATGGATTCGTACGCGCACCGGAATCGCGCAACGTTACGTCATCTCGAGCGGGGAATCGCTGGTCGAAATCGCGGCGCAGGCGAGCCGGATCGCGCTCGAACGCGCCGGCCTTAAGGCGGCCGATCTCGAAGCGATCGTCGTCGGCACGGTCTCGTCGGACTACGGCTTTCCCTCGTTCGCCTGCCAGTTGCAGCATCGCCTCGGGCTCGACACGATACCGGCCTTCGACGTGGCGGCGGCATGCTCAGGCTTCGTTTACGCGCTGAGCGTCGGTGACACTTACATGCGCGCGGGCGATTGGTCGCGCGTGCTGGTGCTCGGCGTTGACGCGCTCTCCACGATGGTGGATTGGAACGATCGCGCGACCGCGGTGCTCTTTGGCGACGGCGCCGGCGCCGCCGTGATGGTCAAGGAAAGCGGCCCGCGCGGCGTCCTCGCCAGCATGCTGCGCTCGTCGGGAAGCTATTGGGACCTGCTCTACGTGAAAAATCGCGGGGTGCAGACCACGATGGACGCCGAGGTGCGCCGGGCCGCTGACGACGCCATCACCATGAAGGGGCCCGAGCTCTTCAAAATCGCCGTCAAGAGCATGGAGGACGTCACCCGCAAAGTGGCCGAACGCGCGGGTATCAAGCTCGAAGACCTTGCGCTGATCGTACCGCATCAGGCGAATCTGCGAATCATCAACGCAGTCGCACAACGCCTCGGGTTGGAAGGGGACAAGGTCTTCACCAACGTCGATCGCTACGGCAATACCTCGGCGGCTTCGGTTCCGATCGCGCTCGACGAAGCGATCGAATCCGGCCGCGTACACGACAACGATCTGATCATGCTCAACGCCTGCGGCGGCGGCCTGACCTGGGGCGCCAACCTCATCCGCTGGTAACGTCCGCGTCGCCCGCCGGGGCGAAGGGGAGAGTGGTTGAGGAACGCAGAACCATTAATTTCACTGAAACCTCATGAGGTTTCAGACTTCCCGTTTATAAAGATGCGGGCTTCGCCCTGTGAAGACCTCCTCCGTTATTGATCCCAAGGCCACTTCCGTCATCCTGGAAAGTGCGAACCTCCCGCTTGGGCGCGCGAAAGGTCTCGACGGTATCGCACGCAAGACCTATCATCCCGGTTCACCGTGGGAAGCTTGAAACCTTTGAAAGGTTTCAAAACTCTTTCCATAGTTTCGCAAACCTGACACGCCCACTTTCATGATCGATCGCCTTCTCACCCATCGCCTGATCGTCGTCCTCGGCAAGGGCGGCGTCGGCCGCACGAGTATCAGCGCGGCGATCGCGGCGATCGCGGCGCGGCGGGGTATCCGCACCCTGATTATCGAGGCCGATCTGCGCGGTCCGATCGCGGCGAGCTACGGCAAGGCGCCCGGCTTCAAAACGGTCGAACTCGAACCCAATCTGTTCGCGATGACGCTCGGCGGTCAGGAGTCGCTGGAAGAGTACCTGGGTTTTGTGGTGCTACGGCCGATTCTGCGGATGGTCTTCGCGAGCGCGTTCTATCAATACTTCGTGCAGGCCGCTCCGGCCCTGCGCGAACTCACCATGATGGGCAAGGTCTATCACGAGATCGAGCGGCGCGCGGCGCCGCTGAAGCCGTGGCAGTTGGTGGTGTTCGACGCGCCCGCCAGCGGGCAGGCGCTCAGCCTGATCCGCACGCCCTTTGCGGCGCGCGAGACCTTTGGCGAGAGCGTGGTCGGGCGCGAGGCGCGCAATATCGCGCGCTTGCTCGGCGATCCCGCGAAATGCGCGATGGTCGCAGTGACGACGGCGGAGTCGCTCGCGATGACCGAGACGCTCGAACTGCGGCGCACGCTGGCGACGGTGCCAATTGAGACTGCGACGATTTTCTTCAATCGCGTCAGCCCGGCGGCGTTCGCGGCCGTGGATATCGCGCGGATGGTGCGGCGCGGGGCGAGTGTCCCTGCGCTCAAACATCTCGACGCACTGGCTGAGATTGCCCGCGCGGAGTTAAAGCGGCGCTCGCGCGAACGGCGTGCGCTCGCGCTTCTGCGCCGCCAGACGCAATGCGGCATAATCGAAATCGCAGAGCACAAGGGCTTTTCCGGCACGGCCCTGGCGAACCGGTTGGTCGCACAACTCGAAACCTTAGATTGATTGAAACCTCACGAGGGCACTAATATACTTGACTCAGCGGACATGCAGGCTGGCTGGAGGGCTTATAATCGGAGTCGGGGATGTGTGTCGAGCTAAAGACTTATCAGTCTAGGAGCGATCCAAAAGGTTACATCAATCGCATCCCTTACGTTTTCGGAACCCGTTAGGATTCCATTACAAAATTGTTCAACTTCGTCGTCGGTCGCCTTTACAGTCAGGCCAAAGCCGCGAAGCACCTCCATGCAAGCGGCCCATCCAACGCGCTTATTCCCATCCATAAAACAATTATTTTTGGCAAGGTAGAAGAGAAGGCAACAGGCAAAACATAGCCCGTTTTGCGCGTCTGGACTGTCGGAATATAGCTCCGCATTCCATGCGGCTGCGAGGCTGCGATCTACGCAGCCATCCGGTTCTCGGAGCCCATCCTTTCCGTGGTATCGGATGATGCCTTCATGATGAAGTTCCAGGACCGTTTCCTCAGAAATCAAATCTAGCCAAGGCTTCTTATTCATTTAGCAAGCCTAGCGAGAGCACCGTTCCAGCGTTCAAAAATCTCCGCCTCGCGCGTTGAGCGATTCAGAGGTTTCACCGCGTCTTGAAGAATGAGAAGCCGCTGTACATTGCCTTGTATGACCGCGAGGGCCTTCGCTTTCGTGTCTCGCAGCGTGAGCGCAGACTCGACTTGATCCGACGTTGCAGCGAGCGTGACCGGGCTTCCATTGTCAGGCTTCACCCTAACCTCAAAGCGTCCCGGCTCGAATCCCACCCCGATAATGTTTCCAAGATATTCTGCGATATACGGTATATCGGCTGGCAATTCCGGAAGAACGGGTTCGCCAAATGACACTTCCTTTAGGGAGGTTCCATTTTTGTGAAGCCAATAAGTTTGCCTGTTGATTCCTGTGGGGAGCGCACGCAGGTATCTTTGAATACTGGCATTTCTCGGGATTCCCTGGCTCTCAGAAAACAGCGCCTCTAAAAGCTGAGTCCCCGCACTTTCGGCCAAATCGAAAAGCGGTCTAGTATCATAAGGCGCGGTTGCGACAGTAATAGTCCCATCGAACCCAGAGGACTCCTTAACCAGCTCTCCGATTTCGATGTCAAGGCGTTTTGCCTCATTCGTCAGGCGCCCTCGTGGTGGCCTATCCTCAAACGCTTCTGCGACTATATTGGTTGCTATGCGACGTAAAGCCAGCAACAACAGCGTCAAAGGCTCGCCGAACGCGCCTACGCTCAGCCGTTTATGCTCCAATCCGGGAGCGATTCCCTCCCATTTTATTTTCAGTTCGACAGCCACGAGATTGACAGCGTAGTCCAGAAACTAGGGTCCGACCAGAGATGATGGCATAATTCCATCGGGAAAGCGATCAAAAGGCGATCTTCCAATTGCATCGCGTCATCTGCTATTATCAAGGAGCACGTGGTAGCGGGTGGTGTAGCGCGGAGGTCTCTAAACAGCCAGCTTATCAACAGGGCATTAACAGGGTCGTGTCATGGACGCTAACGTCACATACGAGTTTCCCGAGATGAAACCCGATGAGCGCTTGCGTGAATTGATTCTGTATGTTGCTGAGAAGTGCGCGACCGATCCGGAGTTCAACGCTACCAAGCTCAACAAGATTCTTTTTTATTCCGACTTCGTTTCATACTCCAAGACGGGGAGGCCGATCACGGGCGCTGCTTATAAGGCATTAGAGTATGGCCCCGCGCCGAAACGGTTGCTCCCAGTTCGCGATCGCATGATTGATGCAGGCGAATTGGAAATCAAGAAGATTCCCAAGTTTGCCTACTCGCGATACCAGTACGTCGCGCTGAGACGGTCTGATCTCGACAGATTTTTCCGTCCCAGTGACATCGCTCTAGTAGATGAGCTGATCCACATGTTTTGGGGCAAGAGTGCGCAAACTATAAGCCAATTCTCGCATCATCGTCTCTGGAAGATCGCGCGCGGAGCAAATAACAGTGAGGGGTTAATTCCTTACGAAGCGATGTTTATTTCCGACGATCCGCCGACCGAAGCCGACAACGCTCGCGCGAGGGAACTGGCCGCATTACATGAATGGCCGGTTGCCTAATGGATCGTGCGGACTCTGGTCGCAGACGACGCCTATACGGCACAATTGTCTATACTCGGCAATTTGCCATTTGTTGATGAGGCGATCAGGGGCGTCACGAACGGAATAGCCACCTTTGCTGAAGCATTCGATTTTGTTCCAGGATGCGGCCAATTACAGATCGCAAAGACGGACCAATTTGATACCGTCGCGGGTTCTCTCCCGCCACTCCGCATCTACTTTCTCATTCTAGATGAGAATCGTGTTAGATTGCTCTGGATCGAAAGGATCGATGACAAGCCGGGTCTGTTAGATGACGAATAAAATGAAGAAAGCGGAGCAGTCTCTAGCTGAATCGCCCTTCGCGCGTTTTCAGCGTCTTATTCGCGGGATCGTCGCTGTGCCGAAAAAGGAAATCGAAGCTGAAGAGGCACGCTGGCGCGCAAATCGAGCGTTGAAGAAGAAATCCGCTCCCTGACTCGCCCGCGCTTTCCGCGTTCCTGTCGCCTCTTTCAGGCGGGAACCGTCTCGTCTTTGCCGGTTAGCTTCTGATAGGTCAGCCGCCGTCCGGTTAGCCCGTTCAACACTTCAAGAAATCGCCCGCCGTCATCGTTCTTGCGCTCGTTGTACCTGAACGCTTGCTCGTCCAAATAGCGGAATAGGTGGAACGGTTCGACGGCAATGTACGTGCCCTTAAGGCCGCGCTTTAGCAGGCTCCAAAAATTCTCAATCGTGTTTGTGTGGACGTTGCCCTGAACATAGCTTTCGGCATGGTCGATCACTTGATGCACGTAATCCGCCGACAGGCCATTGTATGAGCGCCATGCATCGCTGAAAACGTATGAGCCGCCCTCGACGTACTCGCGCACGAAGCCTTGAAGCGTCGGCCCGCTCGTATCGGGAATGTGGCGCAAGCGTACCTTCTTCGTCTTGCGATCCAAGAGGCCCATCACGACTGCTTTACCGGCTCCGCCTGTGCCCGTGATTTTGCCCCTTTTGTTTTTGTGCATGAATCGGGCGGAGCCGCCGATAAAAGACTCGTCAACCTCGAACTCGCCAGCGACCTTTTCAAACGTGCCACTCTGCATCGCAAGGCGGATGCGATGGTCCATGAACCACGCGGTTTTCTGCGTGACTTTCAGGGCGCGATGAATCTCGTATGAACTGACGCCGTTCTTGCAGTTCGCGACCAGCCAAGCCGCTGTAAACCACTTATCCAGCCCAATAGGCGAGTCTTCAAAGACCGTCCCAACCTTTACGCTGAACTGGCGCTTGGGGTGCTTCGTCTTGCACTCCCATACGCGTCGCGTGGCAAGAAACCGAACCTTGTCGCTCCCGCATGTCGGGCACTTCACGACGCCATCCGGCCAGCGTGATTGCACCATCAAGGCGAGACAGCGATCAGGATCGGAGAAGTGAAGAATCGCTTCCTGTAGAGTGTTCGGCGTGTCCATGCTCTAAAGATAGCGCACGATGGTTACTGAGTCAAGTATATTAGTGCCCTCACGAGGTTTCAAACTTCCCATTGTGGAACGACGCTCGCGTTGCTCGATTGGCGGCAGGGACGGTCGAGAGTGAGCGCGGAGCACCGCGCGAGATCCTTGTATAGCTGCAATAGGGCGAGTGATCAGGATTCTTTGTTGCCGGCATCGAGGTGGAACTTGTGAAAGAAGCGATGAACCACCGGCGTGAGCATCAGGCCGGCCACACTGATTAGCGCGAGCCCGCTGTAAAGCGCATAAAACGAAGCGAAAATCTTGCCGCCATTGGTTTTGAGCGTATCAACCGGCCCCATCCCGCCCAGTATCATCGAGGCGTTCAGCAGCGAGTCGATCCACGGAATCCCCTCGAGGTAGTGGTAGCCGCAGATCCCAACGGCCAGTGAGCCGAGCAGGATTGTAGCGGCCACCGTGCCCCAGCGGAGGTAGCGCAGGACAAACTGACGGCGCGGTAGCAGCGGTTGATAACGCCGTTCGAGAGGCATCGCGCTATCGTAAACGATCGCGGCGTCGCGCGCGCGGTTTTGAGGGTGGCTGGAATCGGCGGAGCGGGGCAATTACGCTGGAATCAGGCGATCGGGCTGACGAGTCTGCGCTCACAGATTGGAGGACGGAATGCCCGAGCAATCGGACGAGATGGCGGCGAAACCGAGCGGGGAAGCCGCGCGGCCGGGCGGAGAGTCCGCGAAGCCAGCCAGAGAGCCCGCGAAGCCACCTAGGGAGCCTTGGATAATTCGCACCTACGCCGGCTTCGGCGACGCGGTCCAGGCCAACCGCCGCTTTCTCAATAACCTCAAGGAAGGGCAGCGCGGGTTGTCGATCGCCTTCGACCTGCCCACGCAAAACGGCTACGACCCCGACGCGCCGGTGGCGGCGGGCGAGGTCGGCAAGGCGGGCGTTTCGATTTGTCATTGGCGCGACATGGAGCAACTGCTCCAGGGAATTCCGCTGGCCAAAATCAACACTTCGATGACCATCAACTCGACCGCGCCGTTCATGCTCGCGCTTTACCTGGTGGTCGCGGAAAAGCAGGGGGTGGCGTGGACGGAATTGCGCGGCACTACGCAGAACGATCTGCTCAAGGAGTTCGTCGCGCGCGGAACCTCGATCTTCCAGCCGGAAATCTCGCTGAAACTTTCGGCGGACCTGATCAAATTCGCCGTCGAGCACGCGCCGAACTGGAACCCGATCAACTGCTGCGGCTACCATTACATGGAAAGCGGTGCGGGGCCGGCCGAGGAAATCGGTTATGCGTTCGGCAACGCGCTGATGATCCTCGACGCGATCCGCCCGTCCTTGAGTGCGGCCGACTTCGAGCAGACGGTGCGGCGGATTTCGTTCTTTATCAACAGCGGTATCGAGCTGGTGCCGGAAATCTGCAAAATCCGGGCGTACTTCAAGCTCTGGCGCGAGCTGTGCGCCAGCGAATACGGCATCGACAGCGTTGCTTTCCGCGCCGGATGCCAGGTGCGATCGCTCGCGCTCACCGAGCAGCAGCCCGAAGTTAACATCATCCGAATTGCCTACGAGGCGCTGCCCGTGGTGCTCTCGGCCAACGCGCGGGTCAATGCCCTGCAACTGCCGGGCTTTCGCGAAGCGATGGCGCTGCCGGACCAGGCCGAGCAGCTTATCGGGCTGCGCACGCAGCAGGTCCTGATGCATGAAACGGGCATCGCGAACTATGGCGACATCTTCGAGGGCAGCAAGGAAATCGAGCGGCTGACGGACGAGACCGCGGAGCGCGCACGGACGATTGCGATACGTCTGCGCGAGGCCGGCTACGCGCGATCGATCGCGATCGTGAGCGCGGAACTGACCCATGCGCTGACGGAGCGGCAGCGGCGAATCGAGGCGGGTGAAATCCTCCAGGTCGGCGTGAACGCTTTCATTGGGGAGATTGGGTTGACGCCGACGGCGGCTGACGCCGATGTCCCGGACTATGCGGCGCTGGAGGGCGAACGAATCGAGTCGCTGGCGGCCTGGCGGGCGAGTCGCGATAACGGCGCGGTGGCGCGGGCGTGCGAGAAGCTCGGCCTTGCGGCAGCTACAGGATTGGGAACGATGGAGGCGACGCTGGAGCTGGCGCGGGCGGGCGGCACGGTCGGCGAGTGGACCACGGCGATCGAGCGCGCAACACATGGGCGTTACACGCCGCCGATTCTCGATCGCGGCGCGGCGGTGGGCGCGTTCAAGGTGCCGCATGCGCGGCGCCGAATTCGAATTGCGATCGGCAAGGCCGGCCTCGATGGGCATATCAACGCGGTCAAGCTGCTGGCGCATGCGTGTATGCAGGCGGGAATGGAAGTTATCCTCGCGGGATTCAAGCAAACGCCGGCGCAGTTGGTCGAGGCGGCACTGCAGGAGGATGCGGACGTGCTCGCGATCAGCAGTCTGGCCGGGGCGCACATGACGATCGCGCGCGAGGCGATTGCGCTGTTGAACGAGCGCGGCGCGTCGGATGTGCGGCTGGTGATGGGTGGTATAATTCCCGAGGCCGATCGGCTGCGACTTACGGAGATGGGCGTGCGTGCGGTGTTCACACCGAAGGATTCGAATCTGGGAACGATCATGGAGCGGATCGTCGCCATCGCCGATGAGCGCGACGCCGCGGCGTGAGGCGCGGGAGGGGTGGCGGAAGAGGAATAGCGATGTTGAGATTATTGAAACGCGTGCCTATGGCGATGGTTGCGACGGTGATCATGTTAGTGGCGGCGGCGCCTGCACGCGCGGTCGAGCCGCGTCCGTGGTTATGTCGTGACAAGCCGGTATTCTCGTCCGATAAAGCGATGACTTACGACGCGAGCATGCGTGGCAGCGGGCATTGGGTAATGATCTTCATGCGCTTCGACGCGTCAGGCGGACACGACGGCTTTACCGTGTTCGACACGCGCGAGGTGAACGGGCAAATCAGCGGACCGCTGGAACCCGGACAGTGGTACGCGGTGGGGATGTATCGCGAGGACGGCCATTGGATTTGTGCGGCGCAAGCGGAAGAGAAGCATCAGTTCGTCGCGGGGATCGTGCGCGATTACTGCTACGGCGAGGTGGACGGGAGTTGCGACGTGAAGCTGACAGTGCGTGAGAGCGGGTCGGGCGCGGCGCCGAACCAATCCACGCGGTGAACGGATTCGCGCGCGTTTCTGAGCGAGTCGAGGCGGCGGCCCGCGCGGCGGCGCATAATTGAATGCCCCGGCGGCGGCGTGCTAGCTTCGCAGACCGGCGCGTTCGCGCAAAACTTCGGGGCGGCGTACCCAAGTGGTAAGGGAGAGGTCTGCAAAACCTCGATGCGTCGGTTCGAATCCGACCGCCGCCTCCATCAACTACTTCGACGAGACCACGGACTATTGCAAGGGGGAGCGGGTGGGGCGCGCCGAAGTTGCTACTCCTTCTTCGAGCCGTAGCTCACGGCCAATCCGGCGCGGGCGTCGGACTGAATTCCATATTGCGGGATCGGGTAGCGCAGACCGTTGCCGGCAAGCCGCTGCATTCCTTCGATCGCCTTGGGCAGGTAGCGCGGCGGCAACGCCATCAGCATCTCGTCGTCGAGCACGCCGCCATAGCGCCGCTCGGCGAAGCACGGAATCGAAAGGCTGGGCTCGCCGATTTTGAGGGCGCGACCCCATGAGTCGGCGCAGGCAGATTCGCCGACCACGCCCCATTGGAATTTCTTGTAGCCGGCCCATTGAAGGCCGTTAATGAAGATGATCATCTGGCCCGGCGTCGCGTAAATGAGGCAGATGTCGGGCGGGTTGAGGCGTCCGCTGGCCAGCGGCGACACCGCCATCGCGGTATAGCGCCCATGTGGCACGCAATCCATGGCGCGCTGATGAGCGGCGGAGTCCTCGAGGTTCGAATACCAGATGCCGGCCATGTTGCGGCCGGAGAGCCATTCGTCATCCTGTGGATGCAGGCCGATGACGGCACCGCATTGCGCGCCGACGAGATCCTTTTGCGTGATCCCGACAGTGAAACCGAGCCGGGCGGCCTGGGCGACAATTTGGTCGGTAGTGTGAATTGACCTGGGACGGCGAATCTTCGGAATCGCCTCCATCTCCGCGACCGTCAGGAAGAGCTTCATTCCTATCGGGGTGGTCTTGAGCCGCAGCAGGCGGTTGAGATCGTCGGTGAGTTGCGTCCAATCGTAGGATGCGGGTTCAGCGATTGCGGTCGAAGCGTTGGTCGAATTTTCAGCCATCCGGATGACCTCCGTTATGCGTGGCAACGGCTGCGGCCGCGCCAGGATCAGACCGCTGTATAGCATAGCTCGCGGCGTGTGCGACCAAACGCGCGATTTCGCACCGCGAGATGGGAGTTCAGGCGGCGGCGCGCTGGCCGAGGACCTGGCGCAGGAACTGCCCGGTATGCGACGCAGGGGCGGCAGCGATTTCTTCCGGAGTGCCCTTGGCGACGACCTGGCCGCCGCGATCGCCGCCCTCGGGTCCGAGATCGATTACATAGTCGGCGGTCTTGATGACGTCGAGGTTGTGCTCGATCACGATGATCGTGTTGCCGCTGTCGGCGAGACGTCCCAGCACCGCGAGCAGTTTCTTGATGTCGTCGAAATGCAGGCCGGTAGTCGGCTCGTCGAGGATGTAGAGCGTGCGGCCGGTGGCGCGGCGCGCGAGTTCCTTGGCGAGCTTAATGCGTTGCGCCTCGCCGCCCGACAGCGTGGTCGCCGACTGGCCGAGATGGATGTAGTCGAGGCCGACATCGCGCAGGGTCTCGAGCTTCTGGCGAATCGGCGGCACCGAGCCCATGAACTCGATGGCGTCGAGCACCGTCATGTTGAGGACTTCGGCGATGCTCTTGCCCTTGTACTGGATTTCGAGCGTGTCGCGATTGTAGCGCTTGCCGGCGCAGACTTCGCAGGTGACGTAGACGTCGGGCAGGAAGTGCATTTCGATGCGAATGATGCCGTCGCCCTGGCACGCCTCGCAGCGTCCGCCCTTGACGTTGAAGGAGAAGCGGCCGGGACCATAGCCGCGCATGCGGGCCTCGGGAAGCTGCGCGAAGAGTTCGCGGATGTGCGTGAAGAGGCCGGTGTAAGTCGCGGGATTGGAGCGCGGCGTGCGTCCGATCGGGCTCTGATCGACGTGGATAACCTTGTCGAGATGCTCGACGCCTTCGAGGCTCTTGATGGCGCCGGCACGTTCACGGCTGCCGCCGAGTTTCTGCGCGAGCGCGCGATTGAGGGTATCGAGCACCAGGGTCGATTTCCCCGAGCCTGAGACACCGGTCACACAAATCACGACGCCGAGCGGAAAGGCGACGGTCAGGTCGCGGAGATTGTTTTCGCGCGCGCCGCGGATCGTGAGCCATCGGTTGCCGAGCGTGCGGCGGCGCGACGGCACCGGGATTTCGACCTCACCCGAAAGGTACTTGCCGGTGAGCGACGCGGGATTATCCATCACCTCCTGCGGCGTGCCCTGTGCGACGATGTAACCGCCGTGGATGCCTGCGCCGGGGCCCATATCGACGATGTGATCGGCCTCGAGCATGGTGTCGCGATCGTGCTCGACCACCAGCACCGAGTTGCCGAGTTCCTTGAGCCGCTTGAGCGTCGAGAGCAGGCGCTGGTTGTCGCGCTGATGGAGTCCGATCGACGGCTCGTCGAGAATGTAGAGCACGCCGACCAGGCTCGATCCGATTTGCGTCGCGAGCCGGATGCGCTGGCCCTCGCCGCCGGAGAGGCTGCCCGAGGTGCGGTCGAGCGTGAGGTAGTCGAGGCCGACGTCGGCGAGGAAACCGAGGCGCTCGCGGATCTCCTTGAGAATCAGGCGCGCGATTTCCGTCTCCTGCGCGGTCAATTTGGGATTGGCGAAAAAGGCCACCGCCTGCTTGATCGACATCGCGGTGACGTCGCTGATCGACTTGTTATTGAAGCGGACGAAGAGGCTTTCCTTTTTGAGGCGTGCGCCGTTGCACGACGGGCACGGGCGCATGTTCATGTAGGATTCCAGGACTTCGCGAATGCTCTCGGACTCGGTCTCCTTGTAACGGCGATCGAGCCAGGTCAGCACGCCCTCGAAAGCGCGCGCGTAGTCGTGATGGCGTTCGCCGCGCTGGTAGGTGAATTCGATCTCCTCGTCGCCGGAGCCGTTCAGAATCGCCTTGCGCACCTTGGCCGGAATCGATTTCCACGGCGTGTCGAGGCTGAACTTGTAATGCGCCGCGAGCGATTCCAGCACCGGCTGCATGAAGTTCAAGGTCGCCCATGGAGCGATCGCGCCATCGGCGAGACTCAAGTCCTCGTTCTGCACGACCAGCTCAGGATCGAAGTACATGATCGAGCCGATGCCCGAGCATTCGGTGCAGGCGCCGTGCGGACTGTTGAAGGAAAACATCCGCGGGGTGATCTCGGGATACGAGATGCCGCATTCGACGCAGGCGAAGCGCTGGCTGAAATAGATTTCGCCGCCGCCGTTCTTCGCGGTGGTATCGAGGCGCTCGACCTTGAGCAGGTCTTGCCCGTACTTGAAGGCGACTTCGAGCGACTCGCCGAGGCGCTTTTCGATGCCGGTGCGAATCGCGAGCCGATCGACCATCACGTCGATGGTGTGGCGCTGATTCTTGTTCAGGGTGATGTCGTCGCCGAGCTCGACCAGCTTGCCGTCGATCTTGGCGCGCACGAAGCCCGCGCGGCGGAGGTCGGAAAGTTCCTTTTTATATTCGCCTTTGCGATCGCGCACGATTGGCGCGAGCACGTGAATCCGCGCGCCCTCGGGCCACGCCATGATGCGGTCGACGATCTGCTGGACGCTCTGCTGCGTGATTTCGCGCCCGCAGTTGTAGCAGAACGCATGACCGACGCGGGCGAACAGGAGCCGCAGGTAATCGTAGGTTTCGGTAATCGTGGCGACGGTCGAACGCGGATTGCGCGAAGTGGTTTTTTGCTCGATCGAGATCGCGGGCGACAGGCCCTCGATGGAATCGACGTCGGGCTTTTCCATCTGCTCGAGGAACTGGCGCGCATAGGCCGAGAGCGATTCGACGTAGCGGCGCTGGCCCTCGGCATAGATGGTGTCGAAGGCGAGCGAGGATTTACCGGAACCCGAGAGGCCGGTGATGACGACGAGCTGGCCGCGCGGAATCTCGATATCGATATTTTTGAGATTATGTTCGCGCGCGCCCTTGATAACTATGCGATCCATCGCGTTCCTGCCTATGTGATCGTCGTGCGCCACGCTATGCGAGAACGGCACTTCACGCCGCACGGCGCACCTGTTCGCCGCTGGTGACGACCGCGCGTGCAGCATACTCGATCGCAGCGATCATACTGGACGCGTCGGCCTTGCCCGTTCCAGCGATGTCGTAGGCAGTTCCATGATCGGGCGAGGTCCGCACAAAGGGCAAGCCCAGCGTGACGTTGACGGCGCGGTCGAATTCGAGCGTCTTGAGCGCGATCAATCCCTGGTCGTGATACATCGCGACCGCCGCGTCGAAGGCGAACGCGCCGTGCGGCCGGATAAACGCGGTGTCGGGCGCGAGCGGACCGAAGGCGTCGATGCCGGCGCGGCGGGCGCGCTGTATCGCCGGCGTAATCACGCGCGCCTCTTCGTCACCAAATAGCCCGTTCTCACCCGCATGGGGGTTGAAGCCGAGCACTCCGATACGCGGCGTCGCGATGCCGAGACGGCTGCGCAAATGATCGGTCAGGAGCGTGATGGTCTGGTAGACGCCGTCGCGGGTGAGCGCCGCGGAGACCTTGGCTAGTCCCATATGCACGGTCACGAGAGCGAGCCGCAAGTGATCGCCGGCGAACATCATGCGCCATCGGCGCGCGTGCGACAGATCGGCGAGCAGTTCGGAATGACCGGGGAAGCGATGGCCCGCGCGATTGAGCCATTCCTTATTGATGGGGGCGGTCGCCAGCGCATCGGCTTCGCCCGCCAGTGCCATCCGCGCACCTTCGACGACGTAGCGATAGGCCGCGTCGGCGTCGGCGATGCTCGGCCGTCCGGGGCTGCTCGCGCGTGCGGGCAAGCGGCCCACCGTGATCACGGCAAGGCCGTCGCGCATGCCCTTCATGGGCTTGCCGGGCGTCCATTCATAAGGTTGCGGTGAGCGCGATCCGAGCGGTTTGGCGGCTGCGCGCATCGCGCCGAGGTCGCCGATCACGACCAACGAAGGCGGCTTGCGCCGGCTTGCGAGCGCGCTGGCGGCCTTGAGGATCACCTCGGCTCCGATGCCGGCAGGGTCGCCCATGCTGATCGCAATGAGCGGATTCTTTTTGGCCGGCACCGCCACTGTTAGTGCTGCAACGTTTCGACGTAGTGCTGCTTGATCAGATCCGAATCGATCCACTTCTGGAAGGCGATCTTGGCCTGCTCGGTCATCAGCTTCTCGCGAATCTCGGTGCGGACCTGGTCCAGCGGCTTCAGGCCGGGTAGCTGATGCTGTTCGACCTTGACGATGTGGAAGCCGTACTTGGTCTTGACGACCGGCGAAAGATCCCCGTCCTTGGAGGATTTGATCGCCGCGAGGACTGCGTCGTTCAAGTCGGCGGGCGCAAATTCACCGAGTTCGCCACCCTTGGTCTTCGAATCGTCGTCGGAATACTTGAGCGCCAAGCCGGCGAAGTCGGCGTCCTTTTTGGCGGCTTGACTGCGAACGTCTTCGGCCTTCTTGCGCAAATCGTCAACCTGTTGCGGGGTGGCACCGGCGGGAACCGTAATGAGTATTTGGGCGAGTTTGAACTTTTCGTCGGACGCGGTGAATTCGTCGGGATTATTCTTGTAATAGATTTCGATTTCGTCGTCGGTAACGACTATTTTCTGCCGCACCTCCTGATCGATCATGGTCATCGCTTCGACCTGCTTACGGATCTTGGCGCGAAATTCGTCGTAACTGACATTCTGCGAGCTGAGCTGGGTGCGGAGTTGATCGATGGTCAGGTGGTTCTGCTGCGCGAGGTTCCGGATGTAGCGATCGACCTCCTCATCGTCGACTTTGGCAGCGTATTTCTGGGCTTCCTGCTCGAGCATCCGCTGAGCGATTGCGTTCTTGAGAGCGACATCGGGGTCGCTCGACGTCGCGGCGCCCGGCGCAAATCCAGCGGCCGCCGCACCGCTCGAGGCGCCGGCCGGCGGGTTCGTCAAATCGTGCGACGTGATCGGGTCGCCGTCGACGCTCGCGACGACGCTGTCGATCTCCTCCGCTCGGAGCGGCCGCGCATTTAGGGAGATCGACAGTGCCAGCAGCCCGGCGGCCGAGGCCGCGATTAGCGCCGCTGAGCGTAACGGTTGCGCAATATTTTTCATCGATTAATGATTCGTGTGATGGTTCGCGTTGGGACTAATGCATGAGCGGCCCGGCGGATCGGACCGGCTGGGTGTCCAATTTTTCACAGGCCGCCAACGCCTGCAAGACGCCGTCGATTTGGGCGAAGGTCTGCTGGTATTCTCCGGGCATAATTTGCACGATCACCTGGAACGAAGGCGTCAGGCGCATGCTCTTGCGGTTGGCGTGCGCCAGTGCCGTGAGCTTCTCGGTTTCGAGCGGCGCGTCGGCGTGGAACTTGATTTCGAGCTGGGCGTTCTTCAGCATCGCGCTCAGGATCATCTGGTCGCGCATCATGCGGCGCAAATTCATGGCGGCGATCAGATTTTCGATCAGCGTCGGCACCGGGCCGAAGCGATCGCGCATTTCGTCGCGCAGTTCGTCAAGGTCGGCCGGGGTGGAGGCGCGCGCCATCCGGCGATAGAGCACCAGCCGTTCGTTTTCGTCGGGCACGAAGCTGTCGGGGATGTAAGCGGGGATCGCGAGGCGCAGTTCGGGCTCGAAGTCGGGCCGCGCCGGCTCGCCGCGCAATTCCCGAATCGCCTCGTCCATCATCTCGGTGTAGAGCTCGAAGCCGACCGCGGCGATTTCTCCCGACTGCTCGCGGCCGAGCAGATTGCCGGCGCCGCGATGTTCGAGGTCGCGCATCGCGAGCTTGAAACCGCCACCGCCTTCGGCCTCGACCAGTTCGCGCAGCGCCTCGATGCGGCGCTTGGCGTCGCGCGTGATGATGTGTTCGCCGGGAATCAGCAGGTAGGCGTAGGCCTTGCGTTTGGCCCGCCCGACGCGTCCGCGCAACTGGTAGAGCTGGGCCAGGCCGAAGTGGTCGGCGCGGTTGATGATCATGGTATTGGCGTTGGGAATATCCAGGCCCGATTCGATAATCGCCGAGCAGATCAGGACGTTGATGCGATTTTCGATGAAGTCGCGCATCACGGTCTCGAGTTGATGATCCTTCATCTGGCCGTGGGCGATCGCGATTTTCGCCTCGGGCACGAGGCCCTGGATATGACGCGCCATGTAGTCGATATTTTCGACGCGATTGTGGACGAAGAAGACCTGACCGCCGCGGTTGAGCTCGCGGATGATGACGTCGCGAATCAGGCCGTCGTCGAAATGGGCGACGAAGGTGCGCACGGCCTGCCGCGCGGGCGGCGGCGTCTGGATCACGGAAAGGTCGCGAATCCCGAGCATCGCCATGTGCAGCGTGCGGGGAATCGGCGTCGCGGTCAGGGTCAGAACTTCGACGAGCTTGCGGAAGCGCTTGATGCGTTCCTTATCGACTACCCCGAAGCGGTGCTCCTCGTCGATGACCAGCAGGCCGAGCTTGGGAAACTCGACGTCGCCCTGCAGCAGCCGATGGGTTCCGATGACGATATCGACGGCGCCGCGGCGCACATCTTCGATGACTTGCCGGTTTTCCTTGGGCGAACGAAAGCGCGAGACCATCTCGATGCGCACCGGATAATCGCGGAAGCGGTTGGTGAAATTATTCCAATGCTGTTCGGCGAGGATGGTCGTCGGCACCAGCACGGCGACTTGCCGCCCGTCCATCACGCACATGAAGGCGGCGCGCAGGGCGACCTCGGTCTTGCCGAAGCCGGCATCGCCGCAAATCAGGCGATCCATCGGCTTGGACCGCGAGAGGTCGCGGATGACCTCGTCGATGGCAGCCTGCTGGTCGGGGGTTTCCTCGAACTCGAAGCGGTCGCAGAATTCCTCGAACTCGCGTCCCGGATGCGGAAAGGCGTGACCCTCGGCGACCTCGCGAGCGGCGTAGATATCGAGCAGTTCGGAGGCCATCGCGAGCACCGCCTGACGGGTGCGTTTCTTGACGCGATCCCAGGAACCGCCGCCGAGCTTGTCGAGCTTGGGCTCGGTGCCGTCGCTCCCCCCGACGTAGCGCTGGACGAGATTAATCCGCTCGACCGGGACGTACATGGTGTCGTTCCCGGAATATTCGAGGTTGAGGAAATCGCCTTCGGCGTCGGCGACTTTGAGATGCTTCAATCCGCGATAGCGGCCGAGGCCGTGGTCGATATGGACGACCACATCGTCGGGCTTGAGCTCCTCGAGATTGAGCAGGGCGCCCTTGCCGGTGCGGCGCGAGGGGCGGCGGCGCGCACGCGGCTCGCCGAAGAGGTCTTCCTCGCTGTAAATGTACAGCCCGTCTTTCTGTAGAACGGTGCCCGCGGCAATTTCACCCTCGACGATCACGGGGCGGAAGTCCGGCCATTCGAGCATCGCGGCGAAGCTCTTGCACTCGGTGTTGATCTCGATGTCGTAGGCTTCGAGGTGGCGTCTGAGGCGCGCCGCCTGATTGGGACCCTCGACCACCATCAGGGCGCGCCCCTGCCCGCGGCGAACTTCGGCGAGTTC
This sequence comes from Binataceae bacterium (SeqCode), assembly GCA_050011435.1. Classification (GTDB taxonomy): domain Bacteria; phylum Desulfobacterota; class Binatia; order Binatales; family Binataceae; genus JADMIL01. The sequence continues at coordinate 161,847 of JBEKJC010000006.1, read as the reverse complement.
GGTCGCGAGCGGCTCGAAGGACGGCGCGGCTCGAGCGCCGGTCAGTTCGGCCGCGCCGAGGCGCAGGCTCGGCTGGGATTTGAGTTCGATCGGCGTCGCCCAGCCTTCGCGCGGAGCGGTCACCGTGATCAGCGAACCGACCTCGACCGCGACTAACGCGGAGAGTGACCGTTCGAGCTGATCGGTGCGCAGGTAGAATGATTCGGGCGTCGGATAAAAGATCGGTTTCGCTTGCGCGGCTGCGGCTTCATTCGCGACCCGCTCGGCGATACGTTCGGCCTCACCGAGAATGCGGCCGGGATCGATCATCCAGGCGATGGCGTTGGCCGGTACGTACTCGAAGATAGATTCCAGACCGTCCTCGTACAGCAAGGGGGCGATCAGTTCGACGCCGGGGAAAAGCAGGCCGTTTTCGAGCGTCTCGGTCAGTTCGGCGGTCTCCTTGCGCACCATCCCGATTTCGGCGCAGCGCAGTGCCACGCGATCGACCAGGTGCTTGTCGCGCAGAATCGCGGGCGGTACGTGGCGCGTGCGGATAACGGTCGCCTCATCGATTTCGCCGAGCGAGCGCTGGCTCGACGGATCGAAATGCCGAATCGAGGTGACGATGTCTTCTTCCAGCTCGATGCGCACGGGATGGTGATGGAGCGGCGAGAAGACGTCGACGATGCCGCCGCGGACGCTGAAATCGCCGGGCTCCTCGGTCTGCGGTACGCGCTGATAGCCCATCGCGGCGAGCGCCTCGACCATCGCGTCGAGGTCAACGCCCTCGGCCAGTGCGATGCGAATGACGGAATCCTCGAAGACGCGCCGCGGCAGCGTGCGCATCATCAGCGCCTCGGCCGAGGTGACGATCACCGGCGCCTTGGTGCGAATCATGGCGAAGAGCGCGGCGAGCTGCGCCGCCTGCACATCGGGTGGCGGCGATAACTGGGCAAACGGACGCACTTCCCAAGCCGGCAGTAGATGGACGCGCGCAGCGGCGGAATCGCAATCGGCGGGCTGATCGAGGAAGAAGGCGAGTTCGCCGGCGAGCGCTTCCGCCTCGCTCGCAAGCGACGTGATCGCAAGGATCGGCCGGTCGAGACTCAGCGCGGCCTCGCGCAACATCAGGGCGTTGGCCGTGCCCTTGATACCCATCAGCGGAAAGCGGCGTTCGTTGCCGGCCTCCAATCGCGCCTTGAGTTCGCTACCCGCCTCTTTGAGACTTCGTTCCACTAATCGAAAATGTATCCTTCCACCAAACACCAATACCGGCGAATCACCACGGGGCGCGCCGGAAACCGATCAATAATAGCAGACCGGCGCGATACGCCGAATCACCGCGGTGTGAATCGCGCGCGAAATTTCACACAAATGACTTTGCGGCTAGGGATGCTTCGTCGGCGGAGCGACGGAAGGGGCGATCGGCGTCGCCTCATCGTCGGCATCCGCCGCGGCGTGGGCGGCGTCGCCGAGCTTGATCGGTAGCTTGAGCGTTTTCTTAGAACCGTCAGGCATTGCGCGGGTGATTGTAAGGTAGATCAAATCGCCGGGCTTGAGGCTCTCGAGTTCGGACTGGAGGTCGAAGTCATTGATCACCCGCCGGTCGTCGATCGCGACGATGAGATCACCGCCCTGGCCGAGGGATCCGGTCTTCTTCAGCAGGGGCATCATGAACAAATCGAGTGGCGGCATGAGCGAGCCGACGGTCGCGCCGGATTCGCCTATCGAAGTCATTTTGGTTCGCCCGCGCAGGCCCGCGACGGCGGCCGGGCTGTCGCGATCAACGCTGACGACTTCGAGGCCGGCGACCAGGCCGTTGGGCCGATCGTTCGCATAAATCGTTTGCACAGCGATTCCCAGGTACGGGCGCTTCGTCGGCGAGGCTTCCTGCGACGCGCCGGGGGGGCCGTCGCGGGATGCCGCAGCGTCGTTGCCAGGTGCGTCGCGGGGGCTTGCAGGTGGCGGTTCAGCGGCGGGCGGAGGAGGGGCGATTCGCGGGGCAATCTCGAGCGTCTGATCCGACGGCGCCGCGGGATCGTGCGCCGGCGCGACGGCGCTTTGCGCCCACGCACAGGTCGTGCGCGCGACGATTGCGGCAAGCGTAATCGCGAAGAGGGCAATTGGTCGCGTGGGACGCATCGAGGATCGCATTTTATCGACTGCGCGACGATTGGGAAACGCGCGCCGGCAGCCTTGCCACCGCCGAATGTTGGGATCGCACAGGCCGGATAAAACGGATGGCGAGTGCGCCTCATTTCGCTTGAAGGGGGCGGGTGCCCCGTGCGAGATTGACCCATCCCGAAAAGCGTCGTGTACCAATGAAAATTCTTTCGACAGTCGGTCTCAAGCCCGCCCAGAGCGCAATGATCAGGGAAGCCGCCGGGCCGGGCGCGGAACTGATCGATCGGCCGACGCGCACGCGCGAGGAACTAATCCAAGCCGCGGGCGATGGCTGCGACATCCTATTTGGCTTGCGCGCACCGGACGAACTGGTGCACCGGTCGCCGCAGTTGAAATGGGTCCAACTGACCAGCGCGGGTGCCGAGCACATCCTCAAGGGAATGATCGCGGAGCGCACCGAGGTCGCGGTTACCACCGCCAGCGGAATCCACGCGACGCCGATCGCGGAATACACAATCGGCTCAATGCTGGCGTTCGCGCATTGCCTGCACGTCACCATGCGCGCGCAGTTGCGGCACGAATGGGAGCGCGGGTCGTTCATGGAGACGGCGGATTCGCTGCGCGGCAAGACCCTGGGCGTGATTGGCTACGGATCGATCGGACGGGAGACGGCGCGCATTGGAGCGGCGCTCGGCATGACGGTGCTGGCGCTCAAACGCAACCCGACCGATCGCGCGGACACGGGATGGAATCCGCCCGACGTTGGCGACCTCGAAGGGCGCATACCGGCGCGATGGTTCGGGCCAACTGACTGCGCCGCCCTCCTGAGCGAGAGCGATTACGTGACGGTGACGTTGCCGCTGACGCCACAGACGCGCGGCTTCGTCGGCGCGAAGGAAATGGCCGCGATGCGCCCGCACGCCTACATCGTGAACATCGGACGTGGCAGCGTAATCGATCAGAACGCGCTAATCGAAGCGCTGCGCGAAAAACGCATCGCGGGCGCGGGCCTCGACGTGTTCGAGCGCGAGCCGCTCGAGGCGGACAGTCCGCTGTGGGCGATGGACAACGTCATCCTGACGCCGCACATGTCGGGCGCCCGCCGCGATTACAATACCGCCGCGTGTATGTTGTTCGCCGACAACCTGCGCCGCTTTCGCGCGGGCCAGCCGCTATTCAACGTGATCGATCGCGCGCTCGGTTATTAGTTTTTTCAGTGATTGACGTTCGCGTTGCTCGACGCACGGCCAAGTCGAGTGAATCTGCTCAAGCTTAAAGATCCGGCATGCGTCACCCTATTTGCCGGTGAATTTCGGCGGACGCTTGCCGATGAATGCCGCCATGCCTTCTTGCGCGTCTGCCGTGCGGGCACATTCGGCGATCATTTCAGTCTCCAGTTCCATCTGCTCGCTGAGCGTATTATTGCTCGAGGCGTAGAGCAGACGCTTGACCCCGCCGAGCGCGGTGGTCGCTCCGCCGGCGAGTTCCGCGGCGAGCTTCCCGGCCTCGGCCATCACCTCGCCGTCGGGCACAACGCGTGTGATGATACCCATTGCTTCAGCTTCGCGGGCGGTGAGCGCTCTATTGATCATTGCCAATTCCATCGCGCGGCGCAGGCCCACGATACGCGGCAAATAGTAGGTCGAGGAGCCGTCCGGAGTCAGTCCGATGCGCGTGTATGACATCGTGAAGCGGGCGGACTCACCCGCAAGGACGAGATCGCCGGCGCAGATGAGGCTCAGACCGGCCCCACCGGCGCTGCCGTTGACGGCGATCACCAGCGGGGCGCGCATGCGGGCGAACCGATTCATCGCGGTGTGTAAGTAAAGCGTCACGCGCTTCAGAAACGCGGGGAGTTCGGCGGGGCTTTGCGCGGCAAACGATTTGAGGTCTCCGCCCGCACAGAACAACTTGCCATTGCCGGTGAGCAGGACGGCGCGCACGCCCGTATCTTCATTGCAGCGCAGCGAAACCTCTTCAAGCTCCTGCGCCAGTTCGAGATTCAGCGCATTGGCGGCCTCAGGACGATTCAGGGTGACGTGCGCGACACTATCGCGCATTTCGAAATTGAGACACTTGAAATTGGACATGGCTTTTTCACTCCGTGGAACGCCCTCACCCGCGCTCGCTGCGCGAGCTTGCCCTCTCCCTGGGCAAGGATAGGGGTTAAAAATTGTCGCGCTGCTAAAGCGAGCGGAGCCATTCGGCGATGGCGCCGCCAATTTCGTGCGGAGAATCCTCCTGGATAAAGTGCGAGCCTGTGACCGTCACTTCGCGCTGATTGGGCCATCGCCGGCAAAACTCGCGCTGCGGGCCGATCAGAATCGCGCCGGGATCGGCGTTGACGAAGAGCTTTGGCAGGGTGCTCTCCATCAGCCAATCCCCATAGGCTTTTACGATCGCGGTGACGTCGGCCGGTTCCCCGTCGATTGGGATCTGGCGCGGCCACGTCAGCATCGGGCGGCGCGATTCACCGGGCTCGAGATAGGGCTTGCGATAGACCGTCATCTCGGCCTCGCTCAACTTGCGCAGAATGCTGCCGGGAAGGATGCGCTCGATAAAGACGTTGTTCTTCAGGACCATCTCGTCGCCGGCCGGACTGCGCATTGCAACGAAGACCTTGCGCGCTGCATCGGGCCATTCGGCGAGAGCAACCGGACGCACGATCGCTTCCATATACGCGATGCCCTTGACGCTGGCCGGGTTGCGACGGGCCCAGTGAAAGCCGAGCGCGGAGCCCCAATCGTGGATGACCAGCGTGACGTTGCGCTTGAGCCCGAGCGCGTCGAACCAGCCGTCGAGATAGCGCGCGTGATCGACGAAGCGATAGGAGCCGTCGGGCGTGCGCCCCGACTCGCCCATCCCGACGAGATCGGGCGCAAGGCAGCGGCCGAGTCCGGCGAGATGCGGAATTACGTTGCGCCAGAGATACGACGAGGTCGGATTGCCATGGAGGAAGACGATCGGATCGCCAATTCCGACATCCACATACGCCATCTCGACGCCGTCGACTTTCACGCGTTTGCGTGGATTCGGATCGATTGCGGAAATTGACATCTCGCTCATCGTGAGTGCTCCTGCGCCAATCCACAGAGATACGGGGTGGCGGGTGGATAGGCAAGATTCGCGAGACTCCCGTGACCGATCGTCCGCAGCCATCACGCCTTGCCGGATGGCGTCTGAGCGGAGCACAATTGCGCGGGTTATCCACAAGGAGCGAAGACGATGGCGGAGCGCAAACGGAAATTCTGGGGCTGGGGTTACGAGGATCAGGGGCCAAATCCGACGCAGCAGCAGCATCTGGCGGAGCGGATGGCAAAGCGGTTCGGCCTCGACAGCTTCCAGATCACGCCGCCGCCCACGGAATCCGAGTTGAATCTGCGTGCGCCGCGAATCGCGCCGCCGGCCGCGATCGCGTCGATTTGTTCGTCGAGCACCTACGATCGCGCGGGGCACAGTTACGGCAAGAGTTTTCGCGACATCGTGCGCGCCTTCCGCCGCGATTATCCGAATCCGTTCGACGTCGTCGCCTTCCCGCACGACGAGCAGGAGCTTATCCGCGTGCTCGAATGGTGCGACGCGGAAAGAATCGCGGTGTCGCCGTATGGCGGCGGGTCGAGCGTGGCGGGCGGTGTCGAACCGCCATCGAAGGGTGACTATCGCGGCGCGGTGTCGATCGATCTCGGCCGGCTGGACAAGGTAATCGAGATCGATCGGGTATCACGCGCGGCGCGAATTCAGGGCGGGGTGCTGGGTCCCGCGATGGAGGATCAACTGCGTCCGCATGGTTATACGCTGCGGCATTATCCGCAATCGTTTGAATTCTCGACGCTCGGCGGATGGATCGCCACGCGATCGGGCGGTCATTTCGCGACGCTCTACACCCACATCGACGATTTCGTGGAATCGGTGCGGGTGGTGACGCCGAGCGGGATAATCGAGTCGTTCCGTCTTCCGGGTTCGGGCGCCGGTCCGAGCCCCGACCGCATGTTCATCGGTTCGGAAGGCACGCTCGGAATCATCACGGAGGCGTGGATGCGCTTGCAGGATCGACCGACCTTCCGCGCCGGCGCGTCGATTTCATTTCCCGATTTCGAGACCGGGGCGAAGGCCGTGCGAGCGATTTCACAGGCGGGACTATATCCGGCGAATTGCCGTCTGCTCGATCCCGGTGAGGCCGCCAATGCCGGCGCGAACCAGGGCGAAGCGGCCGTGATGGTGCTTGCGTTCGAATCCGCCGACCATCCGCTGGAGCCGTGGATGAAACGGGCGCTCGAATGCTGCGCGGACTTTGGCGGGAAAGTTCCCGAGGAGGCGGCCAAGACGCGGACCGACGCCGAAGCGACGCACGAAGGTGCGGCCGGGGCATGGCGTAACGCGTTCCTCAACGCGCCGTATCTGCGCGATACGGTGGTCGCGATGGGCATGGTGAGCGAGACCTTCGAGACCGCGATCACCTGGGATCGCTTCGCCGAATTCAATGCGCAGGTGATGGCGACGGCGCGCGACGCCGTCAAGCGCGTTTGCGGCAAGGGCACCGTGACGGTGCGCTTCACGCACGCGTATCCCGATGGACCGGCGCCGTACTACACAATCCTCGCGCCGGGCAAGCGGGGCGCGCAACTCGAGCAATGGGATGACATCAAGCGGGCGGTTTCGGACAAGCTCAACAGCCTCGGCGGCACGATCACGCACCATCATTCGGTCGGCCGCGACCATCGCCCGTGGTACGACCGCCAGCGCCCGGACGGTTTCGCGTCGGCGTTGAAGGCGGTCAAGCGCACGCTCGATCCCAAGGGGATTCTGAATCCGGGCGTGCTGTTCGATCCGTGATGCAGGCTGATCGGGAGTAACGCTCAAATGTTCGATCTAGCGACATTCAGTCATCGAGGCTGAGTTGCTTGCGCGCCGCCGCGCTCATGCGATGGGGAGTCCAGGCAGGCTCCCACACGATCTCGACCACCGCTCGATTGCAGTCAGGAAGGCCCAACAGCTTCTCCTCGATTTCGGTCGCAATCAGGTCGCCCATTGAGCATCCGCGCGCCGTCAGCGTCATCCGGACGGTGACGACATCGCCGTCGAGGTTGACGCCATAGATGAGTCCAAGATCGACGATGTTGACCGGGATTTCCGGGTCAAAACATTCGCTTAGGACTTCGTATATCTCCGCTTCGGTTAGCATCGCCGATGCAATCGGGGCGAAATCATGCGCGCGCCAGTCAATTTCTCCCCGCCACGCGGCTTTAGTATATAGATAAACATGGGGTCTCATAACCGGCAGGTGCGGGAGGATTCGTATGCCCGATAACGATGAAGTGACCGCGCAGGTCGAAGAATTGTGCGACGAAGCGGTCGATCGATATGCCGACGGCAATTACGACGAAGCGATTGCGCTTTACACCAAGGCGCTCGAACTCGACGGCAAGTGCGGCGACGCCTTCACCGGCCTCGCGATGTGCCATCAGTCAAAGGGCGATATCGACGCCGCTATCGAGGTGACCAAGCACTACGTCGAGGTGGAACCCGAGGATCTCCTGGGGTTCACCAACCTGAGCATGTTCTACCAGAAGAAAGGCATGATAAAGGAAGCAGAGGCGGCTGGTGCGGAAGCGCGACGGCTCGACTGGAAGCGCCAGCTCAAGGAAGCCAAGGCGAAAGGCACCGGCCAATAGCGATGGCGGCGACGGTACGATTTGCAGAGTGAAGAGGCGAGGCTCGGCGCGAGGAGAAATACGATGAGGCTGAAGGACAAGATTGTTTTGGTGACCGGGGGCGGTTCGGGACTCGGGCGCGAGATGGGCCTGCTTTTCGCAAGCGAAGGTGCAAAGGTCGGCGTCAACGACGTTCGTCCTGAATCGGCGCAAAATGTCGCAACCGAAATCATGCGCGCGGGCGGGGTTGCACGGCCCTTCGTCGCGGACGTATCGAACAGTGCGGCGGTAAGGAAAATGTTCGCCGACTTTATCGCGGCGTTCGGCACAATCGATGTGCTGGTCAACAACGCCGGTATCGGGCGCACGCGCGAAGGCACCGGAGAGGTGGAGCTGCTGGGCACGATCGATCTCACCGACGACGATTGGCACAGGATGATCGCGACGCACCTGGACGCGACATTTTACTGCACGCGCGAGGCGCTCAAGGTAATGATCCCGAAGGGCGCCGGTCACATCATCAACCAGGGCTCGATCGCAGGGACGGCGGGGCTGCCATTCGTCTCGAATTATTGCGCGGCCAAGGCGGGTATCATTGGATTCACCAAATCGGTGGCGCTCGAAGTGGCGAAATTCGGCATCGTCGTGAACGCGATTGCGCCGGGCTTCATCGACACGCCGATGACGGCGCCGATGGCGGCCGAGGCGCGCGAATGGGTAATCAACCACACGCCGATCGGACGCTTCGGTGAGCCGCGCGATATCGCCGCCGCTGCGCTCTACCTGGCGTCCGATGATTCAAAGTTCATGATCGGCCAGGTAATCAGTCCCAACGGTGGCTGGACCACCGCGTAATTGCGGCGGAGGAACAACAGCGACGGTCGTCGTACGTCGGCAGGAGGACAATGATGCGAACCGTATTTGCCCGCTTCGATTTCAAGAGCTCCGACCTCGAAGCCGAGGAGCGGAATTACGCTGAGGTTCATGTCGCACTCGCCAAGCAGCTACCGGGTTTGCGCCAATACATCACGGGTCGCTTGCGTGCGCCGTCGGGCCAACAGCCGCCACATTATCGAGCCGCACTGTTGAGCTTCGACAGCGCCGCCGAGGCCGAGGCCGCGATGCGCAAGTCGCCGGTGGCGAAGGCGGTTGCCGCCGATGGCCGCGAGCACATGACGAACTTGCTCTGGCTCGAGATGGATTCTGAAATTATCGTTCCTTTCGAGGCGAAGCCGCCCGGGAACAAATACCTCCTGATGGCGGCGGAGTTCGATCTTCAGGTTGAAAAGGCCGGGTTCAGCGACGCCGCCAGCGCCGAACAGCGATACCTCGGCGAGCACACGCGGATCGCGCGGAGACTGCCCGGCCTGCGCCATTACATGGTGGGACGGTTGGTCGAAGCGGCGCACGAGAAACCGGATCGCTTGCGGATAGCGTTCCTGGTCTTCGACGATGCCGACGCGCTCAAAACCGCTTATCGGTCGCCGGTGGGAGTCGAACTGATCAAGGACGAGGAGGCCACGATCGCGAATGCCCGGGTCTATCGCATCGACGCGACCGTCCAGCTCTGACGGCGGTAGTTTCGGATCGTGGTGTCGGCCAGGCTCTTCGCGACGGAGTTTGCGGTGATTAGCGCCCGCGCGCGCAACTTGTATGCCGCGGCGCCATCGAGGGCTTCCTGCATCTGAAATGCTCCAACGTATAGCCGGCGTCCTGGTACCGCTCTTTTCGCTACGAACCACCGATGACCTGGGACGCGGCGAGATCCGCGGGCTGATTCCGATGGCCGATTTCGCGCTTGCCATGGGCCATCGGATGATTCAACTCTTGCCGATCGATGAAACCGCGCCGGGCGAAACCAGCCCGTACGGCGCGATGAGCGTGATGGCGATCGATCCGCTGTACATTTCAGCGCGTGGTCTCGACGGCGTCGATGCGGCTGATATCGAGGCCGCGCGCTTGAGTGCGGGTCCCGGCGATCCGCCCGATGCGGTCAAGCTCAAAGCGGCCAGGATGGATCTCCTGCGCAAATCGTTTCATCACTTTGCGGCGAAGGCGAGTCCAGAGGATCGCCGCGCTTTCGAGGAATTTCAGCATCGCAATCGCGAATGGCTCCATGACTACGCGCTTTTTCGCGCGCTCAAGGAAAAATTCCGCTGGAGCGAATGGGCCGCATGGCCCGAGGGCTTGAGCCGGCGCACGCCGGCCGCGCTCAAAGCCGCTGCCCGTGAATTCGCGGACGAAACCTCCACCTACGCCTACATTCAGTTCGTGGCCCATCGCCAATGGTCTGATGTTCGTGCGGAACTTGCGCGGCGCGGCGTGATTGTTGGCGGTGACCTCTCATTTTCGCCGGCTCGCGAAAGCGCCGAGGTCTGGGCCAACCAGGAAATGTTCGACCTTGCGCGCACGGTTGGCGCGCCCCCCGACGCCTTTTCGAAAGACGGGCAACGATGGGGACTGCCGATGCCCGATTGGGCGCGGATGCGGGCGCAGGGCTTCTCCCTGATCCGCACACGGATACGCCAGGCACGCGAATTGTTCGACCTGCTGCGGATCGATCACGTCGTGGGTCTCTTTCGCACTTACGCGTTCGGCATCGACTCGGGCGCACCCGGCGCATTCGACCCGCCGGACCAGGACGATCAGCGCGCGCAAGGCGCAGAGATCATACGCGCAATCAAAGAGGAAGCCGGGCCTCTCGAGATCTTCGCCGAGGATCTCGGAGTGATTCCGCCGTTCGTACGTGAGTCGCTCATGGCGCTCGGCCTGCCGGGCTACAAGGTGATGCGCTGGGAACGCGAGTGGAAGGTTGCCGGTCAGCCGTTCATTGATCCGGCGACTTATTCCGAACTCTCGGTCGCGACCACGGGAACGCACGACACCGAGACGATGGCCGAGTGGTGGCGCGAGGCGAATGCGGACGAGCGCTGCCAGTTCGTCACTTCGCTCAGGCTCGCAGACGCGCTGGACCCGCGGCGCGATAGACTTGACGATCGCGCAGTCGGCGCGATCCTCAGTTCGCTCTACGCCGCGCCGTCGCGCCTGACGATCGCTCCGGTGCAGGACCTGTTCGGATGGGAGGCGCGAATCAACACACCCGGAACCGTGGACCCCGTTAACTGGAAATGGCGCCTGCCGTTCGCGCTCGACCGTTTCCGTGATAACCGCGATCTGGTTTCGAAATTAGCTGTGCTTCGCGCGATTGCTTCGCGTACCCATCGCCTTTGAGGGCACCCCGCCGCACCGCGCGGCCGTCACGGTTCGATCATCGGCACATGGGTAGTCGTGTCCGTGATGCTTCTCCCGATTGCCTGGGTCCACGATATGGTGCTGTTTTTGATTCCGTTCGATAGTTTGTGTCGGTTGAATAGGGGATTATGGCTGAGTGAATGTGCATAAACGAGCCGCATGGCGGATAAGGCGGAGTTTCATGTTACTTGGCGGCCCGCGCGCCGTGGCGATTTCCGCAGTCACGTTCGTGGGCGCGTCAATCCTCGTGCTGGCAGTGAGCGGCTGCGGTGCGCGAAATCCGCCGCCTTTGCCCTCTGCCGCGAAGGCGACGCCCGTATTGCCTCCGGCCGCGCCGACCATCGCGCCGCCACCGCCAGCTTCGTCATCGGCGGCTTCGGCGCCGAAGGGCCCCGCGCCGTTCGCAATCGCACAAGGTCCCGACGGTAATTTGTGGTTCACCGAATTTCGCTCGCATCAAATCGGGCGGATCACACCCCAAGGCGATTCGAAGCCCTACGAGTTGAATCGCGATGTGTTGCCGGAGCGATTAGTCGCTGGTCCCGACGCGGCCATCTGGTTCACCGATCCGGCCGGCAATCGGATCGGACGCCTCGATCCCGGTGGTGCACAGGCCTATGTCCCACTGCGGACCGTCAACAGCGGTCCGGCAGCGATTACACGCGGGCCTGACGGTAATCTCTGGTTCACCGAGCATGCGGCCAATCGCATCGGCCGCATTACGCCGCTTGGTACCTTGACGGAATTCGTCCTGCTACATCCGGGCGGTCCTGCGGGAATCGCCACCGGCCCCGACGGGAACCTCTACATTGCTGAGAATAGTGGTGACCGCATCGATCGGATGTCACCGCAGGGGCGCGTGGACGAGTTCAAGTTGCCGAACCTCGGAAGCCTGCCCAATGGAATCGTGGCCGGCTCCGACGGAAATATGTGGTTTACCGAACTGGCGAGCCGCAAGCTCGGACGTCTGTCTCCGACCGGCGATCTCACCGAGTATCCGCTGCCCGGTAGTGGAACGCCCCTGAGCATCACCGCCGGTCCGGGCGATGCTCTGTGGATCACCGAGCCGCAGGCTCATGCGGTGTGCAAAATCAGTCCCGATGGACACGCGATGATCTTCTATCTTCCGGAGACGGTAGTGCCGAGCTTTATCGCCAGCGGCCCCGACGGCAACTTGTGGTTCACCGAGCCGACCGGAAAGATCGGGCGCCTCACACCCGCCGGGGCGCTGACTGAATTTCCGGTCTCTGGCGAGACCGCGAATAACTCCGCGGGAGCCACTGAGGCTGTTGCGGTTGCGCCCAGAAAGGACTTGCTGATGTCGCATCCGTAAGCCCGGAAGGGGCGCGCTGGTTGTCACCCTCATCGCGTTTTGCGCTATAAGCGTAAGCGCAACACTCGCGGAACCTGGCACCCTTAAGGGCCGTACTGGAGGGAACTTACGATGGTTCGTCATCTCGAAGGCAAGGTGGCCGCCGTTACCGGCGGCGGGCGTGGCATCGGCCGCGAAGTTTGCCGGGCGCTTGCGGCGCAAGGCGCCGCGGTCGTAGTCAACGATCTGGGGGTGTCGGTCGCGGGGCAGAAGGAAACCGTGTCGCCGGCTGACGACGTCGCCAAAGAAATCAAGGCTGCGGGTGGTAACGCTGCGGCAAATCACCTGGACATTTCAACGCCCGAGGGTGGCGAGGGTCTGGTTGAACAGGCGATCAAGGAATTCGGCAAGCTTGATATCCTGGTGAACGTCGCCGGGATTTTGCGCGACCGCATGATCTTCAACATGACGATTGAGGAATGGGACGCGGTGGTTCGGGTTCATCTGCGTGGCCATTTCTGCACCATGCGACCGGCGAGCGCGCATATGCGCGAGCGCAAGTTCGGCCGCATCATCAACTTTTCGTCGAACTCGGCGCTGGGCGCCCCCGGCCAGCCGAATTACGCCGCCGCCAAGGCCGGTATCCTCGGCCTCACCTACAGCGCCGCCAACAGCCTGCAAAAATATGGAATCACCGTCAACGCAATCATGCCCGGTGCCGCCACCCGGATGACCGACACGATCCCGGAGGGCCGCCTGCCCGGTACTCGCCCGGCCAGCGAGCAGTCCAGTGGCACTCCGATGGACCCGGCGAACGTCCCCCCAATCATCGTCTTCCTGGCAAGCGACGAAGCCGCCGCGGTTAACGGCCAATGCTTCGGCGCTTCGGGGTATCGGATCACGCGCTATACCCACATCGAGCCCGATCGAATTCTCAGCAGCAACGGGCCGTGGGATATCGATCAACTGTTCAAGATTTTCAAATCGACGCTGGGGACGGGCATGCAGCCCCCGCGCATGTAGCCTTCATGGGCAACTGCCCACGCGCTAATCCATGGCGACGCTTACGCTGTATCAGTTCGCGACCAGCCCCTTCTGCGCCAAGGTGCGCAAGATTCTCGACTTCAAAGGGCTCGATTACCGCGTGGTCGAAGTCGACTATCTCGAACGCAAGGAGTTGATTCTCGCGTCGGGTCAATTGATGGTCCCGGCGTTGACCTTGGAGACCGGCGAGACCATCGTCGATTCGGATCGGATCGCGGCGCGGCTCGACGAGCTTTATCCTGAGCCAACGCTATTCCCGCCGGAGTGGCGCGGGATTCATCTGGCGCTGGCGCGCTACTTCGACGGTGAATTCGAGGATGCGCTGTTTCGCGCTGCGCTGCCCGACGAAATCGTCCACTATGCGCGCCAGGGTCGCGACCGAGAGGCCTTTTATCGATTGATCCGCGAGCGCAAATACGGCGCCGGCTTTTGCGCTGAGGTTGTCAGTAACCACGCGTTGCATTGGACCCGCGCGCATGAACTGTTGGCGGCGCTCGACGACACCCTGCGCGAGCGGGCTTTCCTGCTCGGGCGCATCGGGTACGCCGATTTCGCGCTGTACGGCCAGTTGAGTTCTCTCGCGATTAGCGGCGTTCTGAAGATTCCCGGTGAAATGACGAGTCTGCGCGCCTACTACGGCCGCGTCGATCGCATCACCGCGGCGCTCGATCCCAACGCCTGAGCAGTGCCCGTCGGTTCAGGTTCAGGTCAGCTCATTGCGCGCCAGTCCCTGCCGGCGTCAGGTGCCTTGATAGACCGCCTCGTTCAGAAAGCGGCCGAACAGCGCTCCGCTGGAATCCAGCGCGACGTCATAAAGGGACGGTCCGCGTCCCACCGCGAAAATCTGATGGCCCTCGTCGAGGAACGCATAAATCACGCAGCAGGCGAGGGCGGTATACGGTCGTTTCGCGAGCGGGCCGCGAATCAGCAGCCAGAAGAGGATGGCGTAATCGGCGAAGTGCGCAGCCTTACGGATGAGGTTGTGCATCAGCGAAATGGTCGCGAACGAGGCGCCGGGAAAAGTCCAGCGCAGAATCGGTTCGATGATCTTCGAGGTGTTTGCCGACGAAAAGTACGTGGTCGAAAGGGTGAACAGCACCGCCATCCATAGAATCGCCGGTACCCAGTCCTTGAACGATGATCGCGGGACCGTCGCGCCGTTCAGATTCTCAACGCCGTCCGGCGCCTGGGGGGAACGGTCCGCTTGCTCCATTTGTGCTTCCGGCGTTAACTCGATCAGTGGGCTTGAATACTGCTGTGCGATTGAATCGGGGTGTCCGGCGCTGGCGCTCGCGGCCGCTTGGTTAATTGTGGTCGGCTGGCGCCGTTCGATCAAGCCTGCCGGCAGCCGCATTCCTTGAGAGGTGGATTCATCCGTTGACTGAAACGATTCAAATTGCCAAGGCCCAGTCCGCGCCGCCGTGCACCGTCGTTATCTTTGGCGCCTCCGGCGACCTTGCGAAACGCAAGCTGCTGCCCGCGCTCTACAATCTGCGTGCGTGCGGACAGGAAGTCGCGCCGCATGAATTTGCGGTGCTCGGATTCGCGCGGCGTCCAATGGCTTTGGAAGAGTTCCGCGAAAGCGCGCGCGTCGCGGCGGCGCAGTTTTCGCGGCTCGAACTCGACCGGAAATGCTGGCATGAGTTTGCCGCGGGCCTCGATTATGTCTCGGGTCTCGACGAACCCGACGGCTTCCGCCGGCTCAAGGAACGCCTCGAGCACATCGAAGCCACGCGCGGGCTCCCGCCCAATCGCATCTACTACCTTTCGATTCCACCCGAGGCCGTGCCGGAATGCGTCGAGCGTCTCGATGCCGCCGGCCTCATCGCCAAGCCCGGAGCGGCCAACTTTACCCGCGTCGTGGTCGAGAAACCTATCGGTACCGACCTCGAGAGTGCGCTCGAAGTCGACAGGCTGCTGCGGCGGTTCTTCGACGAATCGCAGATTTTCCGTATCGACCATTATCTGGGCAAGGAGACCGTCCAGAATCTGTTCGTGCTGCGTTTCGCCAATACGATCTTCGAGCGCATGTGGGGCGCGCGCAATGTCGACCATGTGCAGATCACCGTGGCCGAGAACGATGGCGTCGGTGCGCGCGCGATGTATTACGACCCGGCTGGCGCGCTGCGTGACATGGTGCAGAATCACATGCTGCAGTTGCTCGCGCTGATCGCGATGGAGCCGCCGATCTCGCTCGACTCCGACGCGGTTCGCGACGCCAAGCTCAACGTTCTGCGGGCGTTGCGGCCGCTGCCACCTGGCGGGGCGCGCGACCTGGTCGTACGCGCCCGCTATGCGGCCGGTATCGTCGATGGCGAGCCGGTCCCCGGCTATGCGCAGGAGAAGGGCATCCCACCGTCGTCGCGCACCGAAACCTTCGTCGCCTTCAAAGCCGCCATCGACAATTGGCGCTGGGCCGGCGTGCCCTTCTACCTGCGCACGGGCAAGCGGATGCCGTCGCGCGGCAGCGTCATTTTCATTCAGTTCAAGGACGTGCCGCGCATCCTCTTTAATCGTGAGGCAAAGATTCCGCCCAACGCCCTGACAATCCGGATTCAACCCGACGAGGGCTTTTCCTTCGAAGTTCTGGCGAAGCAGCCCGGATTGGATATCGCGATTCGCCCCGTGCGGATGAATCTGCGCTACGACAGCGAATTCTACGGCCCCTCGCCGGAGGCTTATGAGCGCCTGCTGCTGGACGTGATGAGCGGTGACCACACGCTCTTCGTCAGCGCCCCGTTCGTCGAGAAGTCGTGGGGTTTCGTCCAGTCGATTCTCGACCAGTGGCGTGAAGATTCGGCGATCCCGATGCACGAATACCCTGCCGGATCGCATGGTCCGGAAGCCGCCGACAAACTGATTCAGGCCGATGGCCGCGAATGGCTGGATCCCTGATCCCGCGCTCCTGATTCGCGCTGGTGCCGCGAAACGTTTTCCTCGCGGGATCGTATTGAGAATAACTATCTATATAAAACCGCCCGATGAGTTTCCCTGTCCCGCTAAAGCCGGTAAAACCTTCATGACGCTGTTTTTGAGCGCATTTGTTTAATGGCCAGGCTTGAGCAAGTTGACCGCAATCTGCCCACCTCGGCGATCGTCCCGGTGGTCGCCGAAGGAGCCGCACTCGAGGGGCACGGCCTGACCAAGAGTTACGGCGGCCGCATCGTCGTAAACAAGGTCGAGGTCCGCATCGGCAAGGGTGAGGTGGTCGGTTTGCTTGGACCCAACGGGGCTGGCAAGACCACCACCTTCTACATGCTGGTGGGGCTGCTCAAGCCCGACGCCGGCACAATTTCTCTCGGCGGTCACGACATCACGATGCTGCCGTTGTACCAGCGCGCGCGCCGCGGCATCAGCTATCTGCCACAGGAGCCCTCGGTCTTTCGCAAGCTGACGGTCGAGCAGAACCTGATGGCGGTGCTCGAGACGCTCCCGCTGACCGACGGCGAGCGCCGCACGCGCCTGCAATCGCTGCTCGGTGAACTCGATATCGCGCACCTCGCCAAGTCACCGGCCGGCGTGCTGTCCGGCGGCGAACGGCGCAAAGTTGAAATCACGCGCGCGCTCGTGCTCGATCCGCTGTTCCTCTGCCTCGACGAACCATTTGCCGGAATCGATCCGATTACGGTCATCGAAATCCAGCGCATCATCACCTACCTGAAGGATCGCGGCATCGGCATCCTGATGTCCGACCACAACGTGCAGGAGACGCTTTCGATCATCGATCGCGCCTACGTCATCCACGCCGGCAAGATCCTCCTCGAAGGTACGCCACACGAGATCGTCGATAACGAACGTGTGCGCGAAGTCTTCCTCGGCGAGCGCTTCCGCCTCCGGTGAACCATGCCCACCTGTCGCCGGGCGAGGCCGACCTGTCAGTTCAATTGAAATCGGAGAGTTTAAGATGCGTCTGAAAGGCAAAGTCGGATTGGTCAGCGGCGCCGCTTCGGGTATCGGAGAGGCTACCGCCAAAACCTTCGCCCGCGAAGGCGCCGCGGTCGTCGTCGCCGACCTCAACGAAGAAGGTGGCCGGCGCGTCGTCAGCGAAATTCGGCAAGCCGGAGGCACGGCCGAGTTCGTGCGCTGTAATATCGGCCGTCCGGCCGAAGTCGATGCGGCGTTCCGTTTCGCCACCGACAAATTTGGCCAGCTCGACATCCTCCACAACAACGCGATCGTTTTCGTTCCGGGCCGTCTCGGCGACGTCACGATCGATCAATGGCAGAAGGCGATCAACGTCGGTCTGACATCTTATTGGTACTGCACCAAGGTCGCGCTCGCCCTGATGGTGCCGCGGGGGCGCGGCGCGATCGTCAACACCGCGTCGATCTCGGGGGTCAACGCCGACTATGGTCTCGGCCCCTACAACATCATTAAGGCCGCCGTCATTAATATGACTCGCTCGACTGCGATCGAGTACGCCCGCAAGGGTATCCGCTGTAACTGCGTATGTCCGGGGCCGATCGCGACGCCGCCGCTGGTGAAGCTGCGCCGCGATCAACCGGAACTCATGGGCCGTCTGGCCGATGCCATCCCGATGGGCCGCATGGGCGAGCCGCATGAGATCGCCAACGCCGTCCTCTTCCTGGCTTCCGACGAAGCCTCATTCGTTACCGGTATCGCCCTGGTCGTCGACGGCGGCAGCACCGCTGTCAACTCGATCCCGAGCCTCCTCGGCACCGGTCCGTCCTGGTAATGCGCTGCGTAAAGTTACAGGGCCCTGCGCAATCGTTATCGACCACCCATGCCGCAGGGGAGTAAAGTAGCTTCCATGAGCATTCTGATTCCATTCGTGGTTGAGCAGACGGGGCGCGGCGAACGCTCTTACGACATTTACTCGAGGCTGCTGAAGGACCGCATCGTTTTCGTCGGCGGTCAGATCGGCGACGACCTCGCCAACGTCGTCACCGCGCAACTGCTCTTCCTGGAATCCGAGGATCCCGAGCGCGAGATCAACATGTACATCAATTCGCCCGGCGGATCGGTCACCGCGGGGCTCGCGATTTACGACACCATGCAGTTCGTCAAGCCTCCGGTTTCGACGCTCTGCGTTGGCCAGGCCGCGAGCATGGCCGCGGTGCTGCTCGCGGCGGGCGCGAAGGGCAAGCGCTATTCGCTGCCGCATTCGCGTATCATGATTCATCAGCTCTCGGGCGGTTTTGAAGGGCAGGCTGCCGATATCGATATTCAGGCGCGCGAGGCCCTGCGTCTGCGCGATCTGCTCAATCAGATTCTCTCGAGCCACACCGGGCAGGCCTTCAAGAAGGTCGAAAAGGACACTGACCGCGACAATTATCTCAGTGCCAAGGAGGCGGTGGAGTATGGCCTGATCGATGAAGTGATCGAGGGGCGCAACACCAAGGTCGCCTAGCCGCTGCGCCCGATTTTCGCTCGGAACCGATCATAATTGACGCTCGCGACGCTCGGGCATGCAGCAAAGTCCCGCGCGTCATGATTGCCAATGCGTCTCGGCTGCGTCGCAACCGCAGCCGTGCGGGTATTTCCCGTGCCCAACAAAAGGGAAGTCTGAAACCTCATCATAGTTGACGCTCGCGATGCTCGGGCAGGCCGCAAAGTCCCGCGCTCCTCAACAAATTTCCCTTTTTCTCCGTCGCTCGTTTACGCCGCGCCTAGCGGCCCGCCGCGGCAGACGCCGTCTCTTTCTCGGTGTAGGGCGTCAGTTCGTCGAGTGCGGGTTTGATCTCGCGCATGAAGAGTTCGAGATTGCGGATGACGACTTCCTTCGGCATCTGCGCGTAATGATAGATCAGCGTCAGATACTCGGCTGGAAACTTCTTCCACTCCTCGACCAATTGCCGCCGCACGTCGTCAACCGTTCCGACCGCCCACATGCCGAATTGCGTGGTCGATTTGTAAACGTCGCTGGTATCCATCTTCCGCCGCCCATCGAGGCGTAGAAATTGCGGAAAATGTCGCCGTCGTAATCGATCAGCGAGCGCTTCGCATCCTCCATCGTCGCGCCCAGATGGGGCATGCGCACGACGGCCTGGTTCTGCCCGAACGCGAAATTATGGCCGCTGGCAGTCGCCGCCTGCTGATACTCCGTGCCCAGCGCGATCGCATTTTTGAGGCTCGTGAAGTAAAGCGGGATGAAGCCGCGGCGGCCCGCATATTGCGCGCTTTCAGGGCTACCCGCCGTCGCCACGAATACCGGCGGATGCGGCCGCGTGTAGGGCGCCGGTACCACGCTGATGCGGTGGATGTTGCCGTCAGCGCCGACCTCGCCGTGGGCACCGAATCTGCCCGTCACGCCCGCCCGCGCCAGCGGCCAATCGTCAACGCCCTTGTCGAACGGAAACGGTATCTGCCACGACTCGCCCTTGTACGAGATACTGTCCTCGGTCCACGCTTTGACGACGATATCGACCTCTTCCTCGAAGATGCGGCGATTGACGGCGTCGTCGTCAACGTCGCTCTGTTGCTTTTCGCCCGCGAACATATGGTTTTCATCGCCGCCGCCGGCCGTCGGCGAAATCGTCGCACGAGTGCCGAGATGCTGCCCGATAACATTGGTCCATCGCGACTGGTAGCCGCGCGCGAAGCCCACGAAACAGCGCCCGCGCGTCAAGTGGTCGATAATCGCGGTCTCTTCGGCGACGCGCATCGAGTTCTGCGTGCTCATCACATAACCCATCTGCCCGACCCGCACGTTCTTCGTGATCGCGGCCCAGTAGGCGTCGAGGACCCCCGGATTGGGGCCGCATTCGTAGCCCTCGGACCAGAAATGATGCTCGATGGTGGCGACGCCCCAGAGTCCCAGGTTGTCGGCTGCGCGAATGATAGCCAGCCGGTGAGCGTTTCCTGGTAGCGTTCGCGGTTGCGTCCGATCGGCCTCAGGGCCGCGCGTTCTTCTTCATTCTTGGCGGGGATTACCGGATAAAGCTGAAGTATTACTTTAACCATTGCAACCTCGGAGCGGGATTTGGGTCCGGCCTGGCCGGCACCGGTCTCAGCACGCCAGTATCACGCACACATCCGTCCGGCAAGGATCGTTCGCTCGATCCGCAGTCCGTCGTCTGGCCACGGCTCAAAAATCCGTGATCCGGGAGAGCGTTCCGAGATCCCAGTCCCATACGCTGAGTACCCAGACCGTCTTGTCATTAGCGCCGATCAGAAATGGATTTTCTCCTACGGGAATGGGTTTTCCGACGACCAGGTTGGTCTGCGAATCGATCCTTGAGACCGTGCTGTCGCCAAAGTTCGCGACCCACACCACACCGTCCGTTGCCGCGAGTCCGATCGGCGTACGCCCGACCGCGACGGTGGCTATAACCCGATTGGTTGACGGGTCGATTCTCGATACTGACCGCTCTCGAGAGTTTGACGCCCATACTGCGTCGCCGTCCGGCGCGATCGCAATCAAGTGGCGGCCTTGACCCACGCGGATCGTTGCCACGACCTGATTGGTCCGCGGATCGATCCGCCAGATCCTGTTGGTGCCGAAATCTTCGACCCAAACCGCCGCCTCGCTGGCGGCGATTGCTACTGGCCTGTCACCAGTCACGATGGTCGCCGTGACGTGATTGGTAATCGCGTCGATGCGTGAGACCGAATTGCTCTTCTCATTGGCGACCCACACTGACGTTCCGCTCACGGCCACGTCCGTCGGCCCCTGCCCGACCGCAATCGCTGCGACGACCTGCCTCGATTGCGTGTCAATGCGCGAGACTGAATCGCTTGCCCAGTTCGGCACCCATACCGCGTCCGGCCCTGCCGCCGGTCCCTCAGGCCTCACTCCCACCGCAATGCTTGCGGCGATTGAGCCGCTTGCGGGCTCGACTCGCACAACCGTCCCCACGTCCTCCTCAGTTAGCCAAAGCTCGCCGCCTGCCAAGGCCACTCCGCGGGGCTTTTCACCCGCCGAATACTGGCGCAGTTTAACGCCGAGTGGCATCAAGGCAACGCCGTGAAGGAACGCTTCGCCCTCAGCGATCGCCGGCTTCGCCGCGCCCATTAAAACTGTGTCGAAGTACCCGATTTCGATTACGTATGCAGGGTCGTCGGGATGCGAGCAAAGATAACCCCGATATTGCGATACGCGCGCCGTCTCACCATCGAACCGAACCCCCTGAAATCGGTCCCGAGCTTCGTGCGCCATTTCCCACCGCAGACAGTTGGGCGGATCGCGGCTGCTCCGTACGATTACCGACGACGTGCCTCTCGATTCGATGAAGCGCGTGAACGAATCTTCCAGGATTTTCGGATTGTCGGAGTCGCCGGGAACTCGATGCGCGACGACATATGCATGGGCGAATGAGGTTGGGCTGACTGCCTTGACGTAGAGTACGTCGAAGCCCAGGAGCAGGCGCGAGACTCCACTACCCGACAGTCGGTGCCATCCGTCGCCTTGCGGAGGGAGAATCGAAAAACCTTCTAATTCGAGGCGGTTCGGAGATACCGCAGGCGCGCCGACCGTAGATCTCGTCGATGCGGATTCGATCCCCACGCAGCCCACTGCGAACTGCGTAGTTGCAAGAGCAGCAATGAGAACCAGAGCCGCCGAGGACTCTTTCATATACTTCCCGCCCCCTAAATTGGCGCGGGCGACCGCGGGCCTCACCATTACCGCGGCCCTCGTGTCCTTAATCTCAGCCTATATCACAGAACTGAGCAACTTTGACTACGAGGGGAGTCAAAGCAAATGCTTGGCTCCCTTCGGTCGCGCAACCCGATAGGTCCAAGGCATTTCGCAGCATAAAATGTTCCATTGATTAAGATATATTTGTCATTGAAATTAGTATTTCTGTGACTCGAGAGCTTTGCTATTGCGTCCAAAAGCATCAGTCCCCCTGTCTCGATCGGCGCCACCCGTTAAACTGCGATGCACAACGACGCGGTCGCAAGCGCGAGTTGGGGTATGTGCGCCTGTCGTCATCGCGCGGGTCTCGCCTTTCGATTAGGATTCCGGAAGACTAGCAATGACCTAAGTATTCACGCAGCTTGCGCTGCCTCGGGAAGAGGTAACTACATGGCCCTACTGACTTCGGATTCACTGCGCCGTTGCGATAACGGGGATGGGATTGCGGGACGCCTCATGGCGCACACTGCAAAGCATTTCGTCGGTCGCGCGCTCGCCGCGGCGGCCGCCGTTATGCTGGTCGTGGCGGGATTTTCGCTCCGGGCCGATGCGGCTGATCAAAAGTTCACGCTCACCGTCGAAAGCAAGCCCGTCCGCCTTGGCACTGGCGTGACCTACAACGCGACGACCTTCAACGGTACCGTGCCCGGGCCGGTCCTCAAGGCGCGTGAAGGCGACGACGTGACTATCGCTCTGGCCAATCACACTGGCGACGCGCACGGCATCAACGTTCACGCGGCGCAGGTTGCCCCCTCACATTTTGCCGGGGATCCGATCAAGCCGGTCGGCTATACGTTCCGGGCCACCGTTCCGGGCGTGTTTGCTTACACTTGCTACGCGCCGCCGATTCTCGACCATATTGCCAGCGGCATGTATGGGATGATGATCGTTGAGCCGAAGGATGGATGGCCGGACGGCGACGCCCAGGAAGTGACGCTGGTGCAGAGCGAGTTTTACGGCTTGCCCGACAAGCGGGGTTTAATCACCGGCGACCATACGAAAATGATTGCGGCGCAGCCCGATTTCATCGTCTTTGACGGCGCGATGAACAAGTATGACCGCGACCATCCAATTAAGTTGAAGGTCGGCAAACTGGTGCGGGTATTCTTTGTCAACGCCGGACCCAATATGACCTCATCGTGGCATGTCGCCGGCGTCCTGTTCAGCACCGTCTATCGCGGTGGCAATCCGGCCAATGCGATGCACGGCATCAGCACCTTCGAAGTGGCGCCGAGCGACGGCGCCGTGTTCGAATTCACCGTCAACGAGCCCGGAATTTATAGTTTCATGGACCTCAACCGCGCGAGCCAATACAAGGGTGCGGCGGGAATCTTCAAGGCGGAGCCGTAACCTGACGAAAAGCGCGCGAGAGACTTATGCGTGGGGTTCGGCGGGGAATCGCGGGAGATCAGGTAGTTGCGATGACGAGCCGTGTCGTTGTCATAGGCGGTACGGCTCAGACGTGGTTTCCGCTAGAGCTCAGTTTCGGTGGTTATTTTCAGTAGCGACAGCCCACGCTACTTCTTGCAGAAGCTGCGCACATAGGCGGCCAGTCCTTTGATCTCGCTGTCGTCGAAAGCCTGTCCCCACGGCGGCATATCGCCCGGAAGATTGACCGCGGTTCCACCTTCCTTGATCGCCGTAAACATGGTGTTGTCGGAGATTTTCGTCATCGTCGCGCAGTCGCTGAAATTGCGCGGCGGTGTCTTGAGCGTTGACGCGTTTGCGCCGTCGCCGTGACCGCCCGGGCCATGGCACTTCGCGCAATAAACCATGTATTGCTCGCTTGGGTTTTCATCGTCACCGGCTGCCGACGCGCGCTGAACCGCTCCCGCGATTCCGATAGCACACACGAGTGCCACCATTGCTGTAAAAATTCGCGCTTTTCTCACAAATGCTTCCTCGCCTTTAAAATTCGTCTTCATCGTGCCTTCAAGTATAGCAGGATCGCCTTGGCGTCGTCGGGCGGTATGTTCCCGAGCGTCCGCATGTGCATTATGATCTGGTCCCATTCATAGGGAGCCTTCTCCGACCCCGGCCGCGCGTTGTGACAAGTATTGCAGTAAATCGGCCACAGCTTCGCGCCCTCCCGGAACAGGCGTTTCTGCTCAGCCGGACTGGGATTCTCTTGCGCCGAAGCGCGAGCGCCCACCGATCCGAATGCGAGAGTCGCAAGTACGATTGCCGCCAGTATTTTTCTCAAGACGGTGCCTCCACTCAGAATCCGACCGTGAATTGGGTGAGGAAGGCGCGATCGTTCGGAGTTGCGCCCACGGGTGTCTCGGCACCAGTCGATGAAACGAATACTCCTCCTGCCCGCGGCAATTCGATGTCGAATTCGTTCTGCCAAACGATCGATGGTGCGAACCAATAGTCGAGCGCCAAAGCCACTTCGCGAGAGTGCGGTGCGTATAATGCCGGGGAACCGTTAAGGCCGAAATCGGGAATCAGCCCGACCTGCATGCCGCCCAGGCCGACACCGGTAGCCCCGGCGATGTCGTCGGTTGAAACGCCGTGCTGGTTAACTCCCGAATAACGCACCAGCGGCTCTAATCGATGGAGATAGGTGTTGAGCCTATCGGGTAGGAACGGAACATTAAGACTGTTTAAGAAGTAACCGGCCTGTAGGTACCATCCCTGGCGATTGTCGGAGGCCTGTCCGTTGGGCATCTGGCGGTACGATTCCAGCCATTCGCCGCGAGTTTGCAGGTTATCGACGAAATAGTTGAAATCCACGCCCCATGAGTTCAACCAATTTCCATTTGCCCACTTGCCATTATAGGTGGATGCTCCGAGTTCAAGCCGGCCCATTTCCAAATCAACCGGCAGCGGATAGACACGAAAACGGGCGCCGATTGATTTGCCGTTGGTCTGGCTGTTGGCGACTGCCGTCGGGCTCGAGACCGCCGCGCCAAGGACTGGCGAGCTGTAGTTCGGGCCGTTGCCGCCCCAGACCGTATAGTCGAAATCCTGACCGAGGCCGGCGAACTGCAGGCCGCCCCGCAGCTGGACTCCAAGCTCCGCCGGCGGCACTACCGGCTCAACTCCAAACGGCAGCGGCGCTGTGACAAACCGATTCACCCACATCGGGCTCTGGTTCTCGTACCAGTCACCGAACGGTTGATCGAACAGACCGGCCACGACTGTTAAATAGTCGTTAACCGTGATCTGGAAATCGGCGGTCGACAGGTCAGTGCCCGTCCCGGTACTTCCAAATCCCGCGCTAAGCACGCCCTGAAACAGGATCCAGTCGGTCGGGCGGTACAGAATCATCGGCTCCCAGTCGAAAAAGAACGAGTTCTGCGAGGCATGATGAAGGCCGTCGAGGGCGCTGCTTTGTTGGTTATAGATGAAGTCGCCGCCGGCCGCCCCGGTCACCGTGAAGGTGTGTGAGCCCAGGTATCGATCGAAGGCATCGCCAAACTGCGATGTCGCCAATGGCGCTTCGACCTTCGTCTGCAGGGTTTCGATCTTCGCGCTGGTATCGGTTTGCAGCTTTTGATTTGCTGCCTTCAGTTGCTGATTCTGACCCTGGATCTCGCCGACCTTCTGTTCGAGATCCTGGATTTTCTTTTCGTCCTGTTCTTTGTCGGCCTTCAGCTCATCCACTTCGTGCATGATCCGGTTGAGCGTCTGGGCCTCGCTTGCAGCGACCGCATTTGCCGGACGCACCGAGGCGATAATCCAGATGCCACCGAGGACCAGGCACAGCCTTCCCAACTTCCCGTAGGCCATCACTTGTTTCCTTTTGAATCGTCATCGAGGCGTGTTCTATTCACCCCGCACGACCGTTGGCCGCGCGGGATCATCTAAACGGGTGGGCTCCAGTTTCCGTTACGCATCATAGCGGGTCAATGGTCCAGCGAAATACACACTAGCCGGCTGACACGCGCAAACCGCAGGCCCTTTTCAGGCAGTGTAACCTCAGGCGCCGGCGAGTGCGTCCACGGTGGTTGTGAAGTGCTGCATTAAGGAGCGTCCCGGCCCGATCGGAAAAATCACCGGATGATTCACGCCGACGGCGCGAAAGCTCTCGACGAACTTCCGCCCGGCCGCAGGCGGTCCGAACGCCGCGAGGCGCCGCGCCGCCGCATCGCTCAAGGCGTTGGGGGCGTCGTCGCGCTTGCCCTCGCGCCACAGCCGGCGCACCTCGGCGAACTCGTCCTGCAGTCCGTAGCGCTCGAACATGGCGTTGTACTGATCGACGAAGGCGTAGGTCGCGAGTTCGCGCTTGAACGCACTCACGGCGGCCGCCTCGTCCTCCGTGATGCACATCCGCAGGTAAATGCCGACGTCGATATCGGCGAGCTTGCGTCCGGCCTTTTCCGCCCCGGCGCGAATCTCCGCGATCATCGGCGGAATCGCTTCGGGGGGCGAATAGTTGAGCAGCACGCCGTCGGCGAGTTCGCCAGCCAGCCGCAGCATCGGCGGATTCAGCGCGGCCAGGTAGATTCGCGGCGGCGGATATTTCGATTGGAACCCGAGGCGGAAGTCGCTGCGATAGACCTTGCCCTCGAATTTGCAGCGTCCTTCGGTGAAGAGCTGGCGCATGATCGTGACGCACTCGCGCATCGCCGTGATTGGCTTGTGGTAGGCAGCGCCGTGCCAGCGTTCAACGATCACCGGGCTCGAAACGCCGAGGCCCGCGATCGCGCGTCCGCCCGAGAGCTCGTTGAGGGTTAGAAAGCCCATCGCCATCGCACCGGGCGTGCGAATCTGAATCGGCACGATCCCGGTCGCGAGGTCGGCCTTGGTCGTCGCCTGCGCGATCGTCGCCAGCGTGACGAAGGCGTCGGGGCCGCTCACCTCGGGCACCCAGATCGACGCGTAGCCGCGATCTTCGGCCTCACGGGCGAGGCGCGGACACTCGGCGAATGCGGTTGAGGCAATCGACATCTCCAGTCCCAATTTCGTTGCGGCTGCGGCCATAATGACTCCAAGATCGGGTGAAAATCGCGCCGAAATGCGCCGATAGCGATTGTGTCTCGACGGAAACCTCGCGGCAAGGCTCATGGAATGGGTTTGTTTTGTAAAAAAAGATTTTCGGCTCGGGACTCGCCCTGTGCGGGCTGCGGAATCCGGCCCCCCTGCACTCACTTCGAAACAGTGTACTCCTTTTTGTAGGGCGCCGCGCGCAAAGATGTTTGCGCGGCGGCTTGGCCCGGCTTCAGCTTCTAAAGTCTGTGTGTGACGGAGCGGCGGCGGTTGACCAAGTGCGCGAGGATAGGCGCGCATGCCTATTCGGGCGAAATGATCTTTTCAGTTGATCGACGGCGACCGCAGATAGCCCTGGAGGATATAGGGTGCGTCGGGGCCCGGCGGATGCGGCAGCAGCTTGAGGAAGAAGCCGAAATGATCGCGGCCGCTCTGTGTCGGAATGAGATAGAAGGTCACGTCGATGGTGCTGTCGTCGGGGCTGTCGCCGAGTTCAATAGTGCCGGCGCCCTTGAGGTCGAGGTCCGCACCATGCGCGACGATATCGGTCAGCTTGATCGCGCCCTGATCCAATTGGAGATTTCCGGTCAGCGTCCCGAGATGGATCGCGGGGAAGCCACGGACGACCGAAAACGCGAGGTTATCGCCGGTTATCACCATCGCGGCGCGATCGTCGGGAAGCTTCGGCCCGGCGATATGCGCGGTGCCGGCACCCGACAAATCGCCGTTCAAAATCACGCCCAGCTGCCTTAGCGGCGGGCTCTCCCCGAGCTTCAGTGAATCCAGGTTGAATTTCAAATCGACGTTGTCAGCATACTGATAAATCGTCACATGGACCGTACCGCCATAGAGTTCTGCATGCACGTGCATACCCCGCCGCCCGAGCAGCAGCGCCGCGAGCGTTGGTGCGAGCGTCACGGCAGGACTTTGTAGCAACGCCTCGTCATTGATTCCCGCGGTCGAGAACAGGCGCACGTCGGTCAGCGTAGCGCCGATCGGCGGACTGAGGTGCTGCGACTGGTAGGTGAGCTTCAATTGGTACGGGGCGAGCATCGACGTGAGCGTATCGCTATAGGGAAAGTCGGCGACCAGGAAGGCCGCGAAGACCGCCACGCCAATCACCGCACATGCGATGATTGCAGAGCGCCCGCGAATCGATCCCGCGGCCGGCATCGTTGCGGCTTTTTCAGCCATTGCGGCCCAACGACATGCAGGTCATATCGACGTCGTAGGAATGCGGGTCCTGGGTGCGCTGACGCAGGTGCAGGTTGGAGACCGTCACCGGCATCGGCAGCGTCTGCACGCCGTAAAGCGCGTCGACAATTTGCGCAAGGTTAAGTCCCGCCAACTTGAGATCGACCGTGAACTGCTGATAACCGCCCGGCACCGTCCGGTCCGACGGCGTTATCGAGCTGATTTTGTCGCGGCCGACGCTCCTGGTCAGGGACTGCTCGATGATCGAAAAGAGCGAAAAGTCCTTGCTTCGCACGGTGCGCTTTTCGGTCGCGGCGAGTTCGACTTTAATTTGCTGGTACGAGCGCATCATGGTGCGGACCTCGGCCAATTGTTGCTGGCGCGTCACCACCCGGTCGCCGAAACCCTCGCCCAGGCCGACAAACGGCAGATAGATGAAATTGTAGAGCACGATCACCCCGAGGACCGCACCGAAGATGCGCAGCAAGAGCTTTTCGCGCTGCTCGCGTTTGGAGTACCAGCCGTGCGCGGCCTGCCAGGCCGGCGCGATGCGGCGCCCCAACTCCTCGGCCCCGCGGCCAACGATGGTCTTGGCGCGATCGATCGATTTGCGCACCATCGGGGCGCCCGCGAGCGCGCGCATCCGCTCGCCCGCCGCCGTCCGCAGCTTCTCCGGCAGTTCCCTCAAGTTCACGGCCATGGCCTAGTCGGCTCCCGTCGCGCTTTCCCGCGGCGTCACGTTGAGTCGGAAATCGATCTTGCCGGGATCCGAACCGGCGGTCGCATGTTCGACCTGGATCGATCCGAATTCCGGCGTCCGTTCGAGCGCCTTTTTGACCTGGTCAACCGTGGCAAAGGAATCCGCGGTGCCTTCAATCTTGAGTCCGCTGTCGTCCACCACGAGGTCGTTCACCTGCATCGGCACTCCGGGCGGAATCGCGCGGGAAAGCGCGAGCAGCTCGTCGAGCGGCGACCCGTGGCCGAGGTTACCGCCCATCAGATGCAGCCGCTTGCGCATCGCGGCAATCTTTTGCTTCAGCGCGGTCTGCGCCATGGCCGGGTCCGTGTCACCCAGAGCGGGTGCGGTGACCTCCGCGATCTGGCGATTCAACAGATGCAACTGCCGAGCGTTGACCGCGACCCCGATCAGGAAATTCAGCAACGCAAGAACGATTGCCACCGCGGCCAGCGTGGTCGTGAGCCGCAGCGGACCCAGCCGGCCCGTCAGTCCGCGAAAGGCAAATTCGCCCTGGCGGAAATTCAGCAGCTCGAGCGGCTTGCTGGGGGCCTCGGCCAGCAACATCGCGAGACACGGCGCGAAGGCGACCGGCTCCGTGCGACTGCCGGCGAAGAACGACGAGCAATCGAATTCGTCAACGTAATGGATCGGCACGGCCAGTCCGCCGCCGATCTGTTCGCGAACCGCGGGCGTGGCCGCGGCCGCGCCGGTCAACACGAGATCGGGCGGCGCCTCGTCCGAGCCATGCGCGAGCAGGGTCTGGCGCACCGCGCCCAGGATCACCGCGGCTGCGGGTATGGGCAGGGCGGCGTCGCCGTCGTGCGGATCGATGCCGCGGCTGACGGTGCGCACCGCCCGTGGCGTGCCGCGCGAGTCGATCAGCACCATCGAGGTCGAAGCGTGATCGATGTCGACCACCAGATGAGCGCCGCCCGCGCCGTTGCGCGCACGCGCCAGCAAGCCCGCCAACGCGAGCGTCCCGAGCGTGACGACCTTGGGATCGAGTCCCGCGCGTGCCAGCAATTCGAGATGCCTTTGCACATCCGCTTTGCGGGCGATGGCCGCGATGACGAGGGTCTTGGCATCCTCGCGGCCGACGCGCGCGAAGGCGACTGCGGCGTCGTCAACCGGAAACGGCAGATGCTCCTCGAGCGCGAATGGCACCACCTGCGCGAGCCGGCGCCGATCGCTAAAGGGCAGCGCGAGCACCCGCTTGGCGACGAACTCGCCCGGCAGCGCCGAGACCAGGATATCGGGATGGCCGGCCGCGTCGATGATCCGCATGATCGCCGGCACGAGGTCGGCTTCGTCCTGCCCGCGTTGCTGCTCCCACGCGCCGATCAGCTCGAGCGAGTTCCAGGAGCGATCGGCAATCGCCGCGCGCACCCGCTCGCCGGCCAACTCCAGCGCCATGATTCGCAGCCCCATCCTTATCTCCGCTTCTCCGCGATGACCTTCGTCGTCCCGCCGCACGCCTAATCTTCGTGCCAGCTTATCAGCATCGCGGAGCCATTCGAATTGCGCCGAAAGACCGCATAGATGCGCCGGCGCGCCCCGGCAAATTCTCCCTGACCGATAATCGTAAAGTAAGAGCTGCGCGTGGTTAACAGCGGGGTCAGACGCGCGGCGAACTGTCCGATACCCGGCAGATTCGCGACATCGGTTACCGCGAGAAATGGACGGTACTCGCGCGCTGTGATGATGGCCTTGACCAGATCGGGGCTATTCGACAACTCCGGCGTCAGCGCCGCCAGCACCTCCGGCGACGCGGTGTTGGCGTTGATGCGCGCCTCGGGCGCCGTGGTCAGGTATTGCGCGAGTTGCATGAAGGCCGCGTCGTCCACGCCCTTGAGCGCGCGCAGGTCGCCAATCGTCGGCATCGGACCGTTGCGCGGCTCGTACGGTGGCGTCAGGCCCAAATAATAATCGGCTTCGGCGCCTCCCGGCGATTCGACGCTGTCGGGATCCAGCCAGTCAACCAGCACCGGGATGAGATCGGTTGAGACGCCGATACCCTCGAATAGCCGCGCAATCACCTGGGCGAATTTGTCGTCAACCTGGCGCGCACGCAAATTGTAAAGCTGATTGATATTGAGCTTGCGCGCCTCGTCAATGATCGAGACTGAGACCGTCCCGCCCTCGACCGGAATCGGCGGAACTTTGATTGCCCAGACATCCGTGAGCGAGTCGTATGGGGTCTTCTGCTGCGCGTCGCTGATCGAGTCGCGCTCGAGTATCGCGATCCCTACCTGGATCGCCGATCGTGCGAGGTAGAGCGCGCGCAATTCGTCCGCCTGGTTGGCGGCGGCACGATAGCCGAGCGCCGCCGAGGTGGCAAAATCGACCACCAGGATCGTCATCAGCGCGATTGCAAGCAGCGTCGCGAGCAGGGCGATTCCGCGCTCGGGCCGGCGCGCCCGCCGAATCAGCTTCAAGACCGGCGCTACCATGCCTGGAAAGCCATCGGCGGTGAGACCGCGGTGGACAGCGTGAGCGCGGCGCCGCCGCCCGAACCCATTTTGAGGTCAATGGCGATTTCCGCGGGCAGCGCTTGCCCGGCTGCGAGGCTGGTCGAATCCCAGCTTTCGCGCCAGTTCGTGCCGTCAAAATAACGGAGATGGAGTGAGATCAGGTTGTTGGCCAGCAGCACTGGCGACGAATTTTCGAGAGTGGGTGGCTTTGTCAGCAGGCTACTGTACTGAATCCGCTTCAACAGGAACCATCCGCGATGGTCTGGATTTGGCGTGGTGACGTAGGCAACCGTATCTTCCGGCCCGAAGCCCTCGAGGCTGCGCCGATGGCCCGGGTCGAGCGTCGATACGGTGAAGGTGTCCATTGGCGCGCCCCCTTCCTTGCGCGCGTTACCCAGCAGAATTACGCGGCTCGCGATAAACGGAGTTTGCACCGCGCCACGCAATTCGTTGCTCATCTGCGACAGTATCGTGCGCGCCGCCTGATCGATCGCAATCCGATTCTCCCCGTGGACCTTGCTGCCTGCCACCGCATGAAACGATTCCGCGAGCATCAGCAGCACCATCCCCAGGATCGCGACCGCGAGCATGATCTCGATCAGCGTAAACGCGGCGGCGTAGGGGCGATGCTCGCGGAGGCGTGGGGCACGCATCATTGGACCGCATCGTCCGAGGCGCTTGAATTGGCGCCGGCGTTCAGTCCGGGAATTTGCGGAGGAGTGGGGTTGTGCATGAATTCCAGCAAGTTGAAGCGGCGGCCGAAGCGATGGCCGTAGATGATGCTGATGCGCACGCGCCGCACGTCGGGGAACTCCGGCAGCACATCAACCGTGCGCTCCCAGCGGAAATTCTGGTACAGGCCCGGATAATCACGGGAAAAGTCGCCGCGGGTCTGCCCCGGTAGCGGGAAACGCTCCGCCTCGGCCGTGCTCATCAATTGCTGCCCGAGCATCGACGCGCGGGTCAGGTCTTGCGCGCGAATTACAGAGGCGAGGTTGCTCTGATGCAGCGACAGCAGCGCGAGCATCGCGATTCCGATAAAGGCGACCGCGATCATCACCTCCAGCAGCGTAAAACCACTGCGCGCGTTGCACGATGCCCCGTTTGCGACGGCCGCCCGATCGGCGTGCGCAACCTCTTCGCACTTCACTGGGAGGCCCCGCCGCGTGTGGGACCCACGTCGCCCCGAACGATCGAAACGTGGCCGCTGAATGGATCGATCGCCAGCGTGAAGACCTCGCCCTTGCTGTCGGCCAGATGAATCAGAGTCGCGTCCACGGAACCGCCCGGATAGAACTGGGCGCTCACGAGTCCGCGCCGCACGGTCCCCAGCCCCTCGACCGTGACATCGCGAATCCAGACACCCGCGGGCATCACGACGCGCACGCCGGCCGGTCCATTTTCCGGAAGGAACGCGGGCTTGACCGCGAACGGGTCTAAGCGCGAGGCGAAGTATCCGTTATTGGCGAGATCGAAGGTCAGGCGCAGGATCACCTTCTGCGCCCCCGCCTCCTGATAAAGATAGTTGGCGCGGCTGGCCAGGCGGCGCGCTTCGCTGCGCATCTGCGAGGTCTGCATGCTGCCGAAGTAGGGCATCGCGATCGTCATCACGAGCCCGATCAGGAACATCACGACCGCCAGTTCGAGCAACGTGAAGCCGCGCTGGAAGCGTCGATAAGCTCGCGGCGGTCGTGTTTCGCGCATCAAATTGTCAACGATTCGCCTTGTGGCCCAATGGCGCCAAAGCTTCGGCAAGGGTCGCGCTTGCGCTAGCCGCCGCCGTTGCTGCTGCCGTCAATATCCGCGTTCTTCCCGGTGCCGCCCTCGACTCCATCGGCGCCGTACGACTTCAGCACGTAATTGTCGCCGTCGCTCTGATAGACGTATGGGTTGCCCCACGGATCGTTCGGAATTTTTTCGATGTATCCGCCAGAAGGATAATCGGCCGGCACCTTGCCGTTTTGCGGTGCGCTGACCAACGCCGCCAGTCCTTGGTCGCTTGAAGGGTATGCGCCGTTGTCGAGGTAATAGCGATCGAGCGCAGTCTTGAACGCCGAGATATCCGCCTGCGCCTTGATTCGTTTGGCCTTGTCGGTCGCGCCCTTGAGGTTCTGTACCACGATCGTGGCCAGCAGTCCGATGATCAAGATGACCACCATGAGTTCGATCAGGGTGAAACCTTCCTGAGATCGGCGGAGCCTGTCACGCATCGTTTTCATCCTTGAGTTGGGCATCATTGCCGCAATTATCACTGGCGCCAATTAAC
Source organism: Binataceae bacterium (SeqCode) (assembly GCA_050011435.1). Lineage (GTDB taxonomy): Bacteria > Desulfobacterota > Binatia > Binatales > Binataceae > JADMIL01. Next base: position 128,278 of record JBEKJC010000006.1, on the reverse strand, counting down.
ACCGAAGGCAGCCATCACTGCATAAGCTGGTTGAGTTGAAAGATTGGCATCAGTACTGCCAACATCATAAACAATATCATCCCGGCCATCACCAGTGTCATCAACGGCTCGATCATGGTGGTCATCTGGCGCAGCGAGGATTCCACCTCGCGCTCATAATTGTCGGCCACCCGTTCGAGCATCCGCTCGAGATCGCCGGATCGTTCGCCGACCTTGATCATCTCGATCAACAGCGGCGGAAAGAGTCCGCTGCGGGCGAGCGTCTGGCCCATGCCATGGCCCTCGCGGATACTTTCGCGGCTTTCGTCAACCGCATCGGCCAGCAGGCCGTTGGTGACGACGCGGCGCACGGCCGTCAGTGCCGGCAGTAACTGCACGCCGCTCGAAAGCAGGGTCGCGAGCGTTCGCGCAAACCGCGCGCAGATGATTCGAATCACGGTCGGGCCGAGGTATGGCACGCGCAGCAGCCACCCATCGTAGAGCCGGCGTCCGCGCTTGCTCGAGAGTCCGGCCAGGATTGCGGCCGCCAGCCCCACCAGGGCGATCAACAGTACCAGCCAGTACGTCGTCAGGAAGTCGGAGAACGCTATCAGCCAACGCGTCATGGTCGGCAGCGCCGCATGCTGCTGCTGAAAGATCGTCGCGATTTGCGGCACCACGTAACTGACCAGAAAGCCCATGATCGCGAGACCGACGCACATCATGATGATCGGATAGGTCAGCGCGCCGCGTACCTTGGAGACGAACTCGGCCTGGCGCTCGCTGTATTCCGCCAGCCGATCGAGCACCGCCTCGAGCGCTCCGGCAGTCTCACCTGCCCGCACCATCCCGACGTAAAGATCGGAAAAGATGTCGGGATGCACCGCTAGCGCGTCGGCCAGCGAAGAGCCCTCGCGCACGGCCTCGCGCACTTGCGAGAGCATCCGCTTGACGGCGGGCCGCGTGGCCTGCTCCGCGAGCGTGCCCAGGGTTTCGGTCAGTTGCACGCCGGCGCCCAGCAGGGCACTCATCTGCCGCGTCATCAGGGCCAGTTCCGTCGCCGGTATACGGCGCTGCATTACCGGCAGCAGGCTGCGCAGCGACCATCCCGAGCCGCGCGCGGCGGCCGCCTCTTCGCCCAGGTCGGTCGGGAAAATCCCGAGGTCGCGCAACTTGCCGCGCGCGCTGCGGGCGCTGTCGGCGTCGATCACACCGGCGATCGAGCGCCCGTTGGCGGACAAACCGCGGTAAGCGAATACCGGCATTGGGATTAGTCCAGATGGACGGCGCGCACGCTAGGCGAGGTCTTCCTGCGTAACGCGCAACAACTCCTCGACCGTGGTTTGCCCCGCCAGGATGCGATCGGCGCCATCCTGGCGCAGCAGCTTCATGCCCTTGGCGGTGCACGCGCGCCGGATCATCGAGCCGTCAGCCTTCTGCATCACGAGGCCCCGCACATCGTCATCGACCACCATCAGTTCGGTGATGGCGGTACGGCCGCGATATCCGGTATTGCGGCAGGCCTTGCATCCGGCTGGCCGATAGATCGGCTTGGTCAGGCGCACTCCGCCGAGACCGATCCGGGTGAGCTCCGCTTCGGTCGGGTTGTACGGCTGGCGGCAATCGTTGCACACCACGCGCAGCAGGCGCTGCGCCAGCACCGCGATTACCGACGACGACACCAGGAAAGGCTCGATCCCCATGTCGATCAGCCGCGTCAGCGCGCCGAAGGAGTCGTTGGTATGCAGCGTCGAGAACACCAGATGCCCGGTTAGCGCCGCCTGGATCGCGATCTCGGCGGTCTCGCTGTCGCGGATTTCACCGACCATGATCACGTCGGGATCCTGGCGCAAAATCGAACGCAGCCCGTTGGCGAAGGTCAGCTCGATCTTCGGACTGACCTGCATCTGGCCGACACCGTGGAGCTGATACTCGATCGGATCTTCGATCGTGATGATGTTCTTTTCAGGTGAATTGATCCGGCTGAGGCATGCGTACAGCGTCGTCGTCTTGCCCGAACCGGTCGGGCCAGTCGCCAGGATAATGCCATGGCTCTGATGAATCAGCCGCTCGATTTTGGGCAGATTGTCGCCCGAGAATCCCAGCCGGTCCAGGTTCACATCGACCAGCGCCTGCGCCCGGTCCAACAATCGCAGCACGATCCGCTCGCCGAATGCCGTCGGGATGGTCGAGACCCGGATATCGATGTCGCGCCCGGCGATGCGCAGCCGGATGCGCCCGTCCTGCGGTAGCCGCTTCTCCGCGATGTTGAGGCCCGACATGACCTTGATGCGCGAGGCGATCGCCGCGTGAAAACGCTTCTGCGGCGTCAACACGTCGAAGAGCATGCCGTCAACGCGAAAGCGCACCACCAGGTCGCGCTCGAACACCTCGATATGGATATCGCTCGCGCGGTCCTTCACCGCCTGCGACAGCAGCCCGTTGACCAGCCGGATAATCGGCGCGGCATCGTCGGCCTCGAGCAAGTCGCGCGGCTCCGACGCCAGTTCGCTCGCGACCTGGTCGAGCCGGTCCTCCTCGAGATCGATCATCAGGTCATGGGCCGTGGTCGTCGCCGCCTGGTCGTAGGCGCGGTTGATCGCCTCGTTGATAACCTCGGCCGGCGCCACTACCGCCACGATCGGCTTGCCGAAGAGCACGTGTAGGTCGTCGAGCGGTTCGTAATTGGCGGGATCGGCTATCGCCACCGTGACCGTCGCGCCATCGCTCGCGACCGGCAGCAAGCGGTTGCGCTTGGCGTAATTTATCGGGACTTTCGCGACCAAGTCGTTTTCGAGAGTGGCGGCGTCGATATGGGCCTGAAAGGGCAGGCCGTATTCCTGCGCCAGCGCGCGGGCCAGGCGCTGCGGTTCGAGCGCGCCCATGTCAATCAGGACGTCGGCAATCTCCTGTCCCGGTTTCTTGCGCTGATGAGCCTTTGCGAGATCTTGTGGCGATACCCACGAGCGATCGAGCAGGATCGATTCGAAGCCGCTGCGCGCAGTCGCCATTAAAACACCTTTCCCAACCTACGCCTTGAGCCTCCGATCCCGCCGCCTGAAGCTGGCATTACTTGCGCCGCGCACATCTCGCGCGGCTCTGAAAATCATCTTTACACAATTAGACATGATGCGCTGAGCCTGTTGCAATAAGGGTGCACTCGCACGGGCGCTCCAGCCTAATAGCGCGTGACCGGCGAGACCGCACCGCCCGGCCCAAATCCGTAGCTGAAGCCGGCTCCCTGTTTCGCCGGCATTGTGCGCTCGGACTCCGACCATGAGACGAGTTTGCCGTCGGTAAACTTCAAATCCAGGAATTTGCTCTCGTCGCCGGACTTGGTTGACGTGTAGAAGATCGTCGCGGCGAAGTCGTTGCTGTTAGGGCGCCGCGCATAGCTCCAGATCGCCGAATTGGCGCCCAGATCCTTGCGCAGATCGGGCTCGCCCCAATCCCTACGAATTTCCGTGGTGGTTGCTCCGGGCTTGAGCGTATCCTCCATGTGGCTCGTTTTGATCCGCGACCCGGCCTGGTAGGCCAGACCGCATCCGCAGAGCGACATCAGGCAACTCGTGAGGACCATCGCAGCAACAAGCATCAACCGATCACGCATCCGGGGAATTGTCTTTGTCGCGCCGCCGCTTTGTCAATCGCCCCATGGTTACGAGCGGTTCGTGCAATGCCGGGCGCGAGCTATCGCCGCCCGAGGCCTCAGGCGCCGCACCCATGTATGCTATACGGCAGTTCGCCGCCCCCCCGGCGGGTGGAGGAGGTTCCCAGATGGCGCGCAAGCTCAAACTGGTCAAGGGCGCAGCACAGCGCAGCGCGCTCATCTATGGGATGCGAATTTTCGAACCGGCCGAGGTCGCCCTCGTCGATGACGCTCAGGTCCGCCTCGCCGACGGCTCCCAGCGCCGCGTCACGATGCATCTGATCGAGGGCACGCGCGCCCAAATTCGCCGCCAGTTGATGCAAAGCATCGATGCCTTCTTCGAGCTCCTCGACGAGGAGCCCGCGCGCTAACCCCGGCCTTGCTGATCCCTTTCCCATCATTTAGACCCCGAAAGACTAGACCCCGATAGACCTGGGCGCGGCGCCGCAGTTGAGAAAACGCGCCGTTTGTGCGAAGCCTTTCAAGCATTTGGACCGTTCGCCAGGAGGCGCCGCACAAGATGGATCTGAAGTACATCCAGTATGAGAAAAAGGATCATTTGGCCTACATCACCTTCAATCGCCCCGAGGTGATGAACGCGATGCACCCGCCCTGCCATCTCGAAATGGACAGCGTGTGGGATGATTTCGTTGCCGACCGCAATCTCTGGGTGGCGATCGTCACCGGCGCGGGCGACAAGGCTTTTTCCGCCGGTAACGATTTGAAATACACCGCCGCTCATGCCGGGGAGCCGTTTGCACGCAGCAAGGGTGGCTTCGCCGGCATCACCTCGCGATTCGATATCAACAAGCCGATCATCGCCGCGGTCAACGGCTTCGCGCTGGGCGGCGGATGCGAAATCGCGCTCGCCTGCGACATCATCATCGCGGCGGATCATGCGCGCTTCGGACTACCCGAGCCCCGCGTCGGCCTGATGGCGGGCGCCGGCGGCGTCCATCGCATGCCGCGCCACATCCCGCTCAAAATCGCGATGGGGATGATGCTGACAGGACGTCACATCACGGCTGCCGAAGCCCATCGATGGGGCCTCGCCAACGAGGTCGTCGCGCTCAAGGATCTGCGCGCGATTGCCGAGAAATGGGCCGCGGAAATCATGGAATGTTCGCCGCTCTCGGTGCAGGCGAGCAAGGAAGCCGCCTACGCGGGTCTCCATCTGTCGCTCGAGGAAGCCTGCAAAACCAACTTCCCCGCGACCAAAAAGTTGTTCCAGTCCAAGGACCTGATCGAGGGTCCGCGCGCCTTCGCCGAAAAGCGCAAGCCCAACTGGCGCAATGAATAACCCAACTTCGGTGACCTTGAAAACGGCCTCCTCAGCTTATTGAGGAGGCCATTTTTTATGTGCACTTTACCAATTCGATCGGCCTGGTTCAGTTCCCGCACGAGCATTTCGCGCTTAATGACAGGTAGGATTTAAATTCACGCAGTAGTAACCGGGCGGCAATAAGAATTTGCCGGATCGTCCGGATGCGCTTTCCGTAGAGTTCGCGGGGAGTCTCTGTTTCATCTCCCGCATTCATGCTGTGGCGGGCCCAGGCGGTCAAATTTGCAGAGAAAACTAATTTTTAAAAATTAGTTGCGCACCTATTGTAAAGTCTCGCCGGTTTTTATAAGAACCAACTCGTAGTTTCTCTGAATCGCGTAGTACCGTCCCGTTTCGAAACATGAAGCGGGGAGGGCGCCGGCCCCAGGGGCGCGGCGCAAGGCTCGACTGGTTGCGGGGGTAAAACGCCAGGGCGAGTCGTTTATTCGCAGGGCATTCGGCGTGTCGTCGGGGGATGACACGAGCGACTTATTTGCTCAGAGGAGGAGACTAATGGGGACAAGTGTTCCGACCGTCGGGATATCCCGAGGCGGAGGGGGCGTCATGGCTGCCGCAATGGTGGCTCTGGCTTTGGTCATTTCAACCGGTGTGCGCGCGTTCGCCGCAGACCTTTCGGCAACTCCAGGTAACACTCTCAACGTAACCGGGGCGGCGGCATCGGTATTGCCGCAGACGCCGGCGGGCGGTACGTCCGCAGAGAACAGTTGGTTGAGCGGATTCCACGTCTCGGGTTTTCTCAGCCAGACCTTCGCCATGTGGCAGAACCCGGAGGGTCTGCGGTCGTTCACTACCAGCCGCAACAGCCTGGCGACGTCGCGCACGTGGCTGCAGGTGGACGAGAACCTGCGGCTCAACGAGAACAACAACCTGTTCATGCGCGAGTGGTTCGTTTACGAGCCGCCGTATGCGTTTGAGGCAACCAGATCGTGGTGTGGGGCCAGTCGCTGGCGTTTCGCGTGGGCGACGTGGTCAATCCGCAGGACACGACCTGGGCCTTCGGCTTCGCCAACCTCGAGCAGTCGCGCATTCCGCAGTGGATGATCCATCCGATCCTGAACCTGCCGGAATTTGGACCGTTCAATTCGAACTTTGTCGAGGGCATTCTGCTGCCGCGCCTGCAGCCGATGTGGAATAGCTGCGACTACGCGGACCATCGGTATGACGGCGAGTGCAACGTCAACGGCGGTAGCGTGAACAACGGTTTCCCGGCGGGCATCGGCTTCCTCCCGACCGGCCGCTTCGGCGCGCACTTCGACACGAAATATGTTCCGGGCGTGACCGCAATATCGGGGGCAACCGGGCCTGGTTCGATATATACGCCGCAAGGCTATCCGCAACAGAGGAGCGCCTTCTTCAACCAGCCGTACTCCAACGCGTTCTTCTATTGCACCAACCTCGGTTCGGCTTCTCAGCCGTTCAACCCGGTGCCGGTGAAACTGCAGAAACCTTGTAGCGGCGGACCCGGCTTCAGTGCGGGTGAACCCCAGTGGAAGATTCCTGCCTCGACGGTGGCGAACTGGAACGAGGGTCTTCGCTTCCACACGCTGGTCGGTCCGCTGGAGGCGACTGCCTTCTACTACAACGCCTGGAACCTCTATCCGAACAGCTTCTGGCAGCAGTACACGCTGAATTTCATGAACAAGTTCGTCCCCGAGAATATGTTCGGGGTGACGGCTGACATGCCGCTGCCCGTGCCCGCAGCGATCGGGGAATATCTGCCGCTGGTCGGTCGCGCCGAAGGCGTCTATACCAACCATCAGGCGACCGCCACTTGGAATTACATTAGCAACCCGGATGGTGTCCAGTATACCGATACGATCAACTGGATGCTCGCCTTGGATGTCGACCAGGCCTATGCACCGTGGCTCACGGCCACGGGCAATCTGTCGGCTAATGTCGAGGTCTACGACAACATCGCCTTGGATTGTGGCAATTCCTGCCAGGCGACCGCTGGGCCATGGACCGGCGGTGCGCTGGAATCCGAAGCGACCATCAAGAACAACGTCAGCACGCTGCTAAACATTGGTACCTCGTGGCTGTGGAACGATATCCAGCCGGCGTGGACGATGGTTTACAGTCCCAAAGGGAAAACCTTCCTGCTGTTCCCGTCAGTAGTGCTGAATCCGCCGTGGACCAAGCAGTATTTCTTGAAGCTGCAGGCGATCGAAATCCTCGGCGGCGACATGAACTATGCCGCAGGCGGTGGTATCTTGAAGGGTCAGAGCATGCTGCTCGCGCAGTTCCAGTACAACTTTAACCTGCTCTAAGTGTCAGTAACCCGTATTGGCGAGCGTCGCAAGCGCTCGCCAATACGGCGCCTGGCCGCCTGAATCGATTCGCGCTCACGGCCATTTTCGCAAGACCCAAGCGCATCAAGCTCGAATTCAGCCGGCGCGCGGTTAGAGTTGCCCGGGGCCGCGGAGAGCCAATGCCGCGCCGCACCATCGCCGGCGGGTCCCCATACAAACCCGCCTGCGACAGGCCATGCGACCGCAGACCGCATGGCTGCCGGGGTGATCTCCCTCACCGGCGGACGGATAACACAGGGAACGCCTGACTCCCTCGGCACCTGCGGCCCTGGGCTTTGAGTTCCAAACAACGACCTCGCAACCGAGCGGCGTCCGCCAAGTGCGCGACGCCGCTTGTTTCAATGCCGGACGAGCAGCCCAACAGTCTTGACCTGACTTTTCGGACTGCTCGCGTTGCTCGGGTGGATAGCCAAGTCGTGCGGGATCGCGGGAATTGCGGCGATAGCGGCGTATCTATCGCAAATGCGGTTACAGAATCTTGTTGAGGGCGAACTCGATAATCCCCACCGCGCCTGCCTCAATCAGCTTCGGAAACAACTCGCGCACGGTGTGCTCGCTGATGACGGTCTCGACCGCGAGCCATTCCTTGCCCTTCAGATTGGGGCTCGGGTAAAGCTGCGATATGGTCGGCGCGGTGATCGACGGCAGCAATCCGATGACCGCTTCCAGATGTTCGCGGGAGACGTTCATCTTGATCCCGACGCGGCTCTCGGCGTCGAGCGCGCCCTTCATCAGGACGCCAATCTGGCGGATCTTCTCGCGCTTCCAGCCGTCGGACCAGGCCGCGTGGTTGGCCACCAGCACCGGTGACGAGGTCAGCAACTCCTCAACGATTCGCAGGCCATTGGCGCGCAGCGATGATCCCGTTTCAGTGACCTCGACCACCGCGTCCACCAGCCCATCGGCGGCTTTGGCCTCGGTGACGCCCCACGAAAACTCAACATCTACTTTGACTTTCCGCTCGGCGAAGATCCGCCGCGTAAAGGCGACCATCTCGGTCGCGACCCGTTTGCCCTCGAGGTCCTCGAGCTTGCGCACCGCAGATCGATCCGGCACGCACAACACCCAGCGCGTCGGCTGCAGCGAGACTTTCGAGTAGATGAAGCTCTCGATCTCTACCAGATCTACTCCATTCTCGACGATCCAGTCGCTGCCCGTGATCCCCGCGTCGAGCGTGCCGTCGGCGATATAACGCGGCATCTCCTGCGGGCGCAGCAGCCGGCAGCTCAACGTGGGATCGTCGGAACGCGGGATATATGAGCGGTCGCCGACCGCGATCCGCCAACCCGCCTTGCGCATCAGCTCGATCGTCTGGTTTTCGAGACTGCCCTTGGGAATGCCGAATTTCAGTGCGTTGCCGTTGGTCGCCATATTTTTGACGCTTGCGCTGCTCGATCGCTTTTTTTTCAGTGATTGACGTTCGCGTTGCTCGACCGCTCGATCCTCACCCGCATTCTGTTTCCGATCTGTCGCAGAGCGATCTCGTCATCTTATTGAGCCCTCTTCAGGCCGTCAGGTGGCGGGCTTGTTGTGATGGCCGTAGTTTGAGCCGTACTTGGCGGGATCCACCTTGCGCTCGTCGGTTACGCGCCAACCGCCGCCGTCGAGCACGCGGAAAAAACACGATTCGTAGCCTTCGTGGCAGGCGGCGCCATCGCCATGCTGCTCGACCCGCAGCAGGATTGTGTCGGCGTCGCAGTCGATGCGGATTTCGCGCACCGACTGAAAATTGCCCGACTCCTCGCCCTTGCGCCACAGCCGGTTGCGCGAGCGCGAGAAGTAGCAGGCGTGTCCGCTGGCAACAGTTTCTTCGAAAGCCTCGCGGTTCATATATGCGACCATCAGCAGTTTCCCGCTGAGATAGTCCTGGGTGACGACCGGAATCACGCCGCCGCCCTTTTCGAAGTCGATTTGCGTTGCCGCTACAGTGTCCATGTTACCCGCCGGCCTTTCGTCCGATTAGAATCCGTAAGTATCGGTGAATTTAGGGACCGATTCAACGCCACCGATCGCTACGCGCGAGTTAATTCCGATGCCCCCTTTGAGTCGATACGTCTTCCATATCGACGAGGTTTGCGGTGTCTATTGTTCCCAAAAGAACAGAATCAGCAGCCGCTTATTGCACCTTTCCCACATCCTGTTCCTGGAGTAACCGATCGGCAATTGCGCCGGTCTTGAAACAAAGCCTAGGGTGAGGAACTTAGTGCCCAAGGTCGCGCGTTTTGCAGCACCGAAGGGCGCATCATTCAGACGGGTCGAACGCGCGGTCCCGTCGGAGTCCCCCCTCAGTTGCCACCGCATCACAGCTTGCCGCTGGGGTCGTTTGATCCGGGGCGGCAGGAGTCAGCCTTATGCTCATACTTATCATCCTCTTGATTCTGCTCTTTGGCGGCGGCGGTTATCGCACCTATCATCATGGCTATCGCGACCGCGGCAGCTTGCTGATGTGGGTGCTCGCGATCTTCCTGATCGTATTTCTGGTCAGCGGCGGTCTCGGTCACGCTGCGCACCTCCGCTAGCGGGTTTGCTGCACACGCGCCGGCGCAGCCGCGTTGCGGTTCCGCCTACGAAACCGTGCCCACTTGGCGCAGCCGTTTCAAATCCCGTCAATCGAAGATAGATTAACTCGCGTATGGATTCCCCGCAGGCGCTGCGGCGTATGGCGTTGGCAGGTCGCAGACGGTCGCCGATCGTTTTCGACGGGGCCGGCGGGGCAGCGCAATATCTGAGGCTGGCGTTGGCGCTCGTAACGCTGCTGTTTTTCGGCGCGTGTCGGAGCAATCCTGCATCGGCCCCGGTTGCGCCATCCCCGGCGGCGCCGCCTAAATCCGCGCCCGCCGTTGCCGTCAAGGTCGAATCCGTTCCCTTCAACTTTCAGATATCGTCGGGCGCCGATCAATATCAAATCGAAGGCTTCATCGCCCTTGCCAAGGGAGCTGGGTCGCTGCCCGCAGTCCTGGTGCTCAACGGCGACCGCGGCAACGCCCGCGAATGTATCGACAACACCGGCCATTTCGTCTCGATGGGCATGCAGGTGGCATGCATCAGCCTCCCCGGCTACGGCAAATCTTCGGGGCCGAGTCGCTTCGTCGGTGAACAATCGGTGGCCGCGGCGCGGCATGCGCTCGACCTGCTGGCGGCGCGCGCCGACGTCGATCCGGCGCGCCTGGCGGTCTGGGGCCTTGCTGACGGCGCGGTCGCGGCGGGCCTTCTGATGGACTCCGACAAGCGTCTGCGGGCGGTGATTCTGCAGTCCGGCGCTTACGATATGCTCAAGCTGTGGCCGGAAGCCCCACTCGGCACCAAGCTCTCGATTCTGCGTCAGGTCTGGCCGTCCAAGCGGGTGCTGCGCGAGCGCAGCGTAATCGAACATCTGCCGGCTCATCTCGAGTGCAGCGTGCTGATTCTGCATGGCGCCCGCGACCGCAAGATGCCAATTGTGCAGGCCGAGCAACTCGAACAGGCGCTGGCGGAACGCGGCGCCCATGTCGAAGCCCATTATTTCCCCAAGGGCGCGCATGAACTCGGCCGCGGAGTGGATTTACCGCTGCGCAATTTTCTGCGCGATAACCTGCTCGGGCCGCCCAGCGTCACGCCTTGAACGGCCGACCGCTCGATCTGCAATTCTGCTTTCTGCGCGTCCGCAAAATTAAAGCGCGAGCAATGCCCGCTCCTAGCCCAACTGCTTGAGCGCCGCGAGAACCTCGTCCGTGTGCCCGTTGACCTTCACCTTGGCGAAGATCCGCTTGACCACGCCGTCACGCCCGATGATGAACGTGGTGCGCTCGATACCCATGAACTCGCGCCCATACAGCGACTTCATCTTGTACACGCCGTAGGCCTTGGTGACGACGTTGCCAGGGTCGCTCAGCAGCGGGAAGTTAAGTGATTGCTTCGCGATGAACTTCTGATGCGATCCGCCCGAGTCCGCGCTGACCCCGACGACCTGCGCCCCCAGCGCGCGCAGCTCGCCCAGATTATCGCGAAAGCTGCACGCCTCGACCGTACATCCGGGCGTCATGTCCTTCGGATAAAAGTACAGCACCACGTTACCGCGCGCCGTCAACGACGCCAGCGTTACCGGATTGCCGTCCTGATCGGGCAAGGTGAAGGCCGGCGCCTTCATACCGGTTAACTCGACGCGGGCGCCTTTGCCTGCCGCCGGCTTCTTTGGCGCGGCTGCCGCTGGCTTCTGCTTAGCGACCGCCGCCGGCTTCGCTGCCGTGGCCTTCACGGCCGTCGACTTGCCTGCGGGCTTGGTTGATTTCTTGATCTTTGACGCCATCGGTCGGATCCTCCGGTAAACGCTTTACGGTCTCTCGCAGACTGGATGTAGCGATTCCGGTACGAGATTATGCCGCAAACCGATTCGCCACTCTAACGACGGTCGATGATAGGCTGACCTCGACGAAATCGCGCGATCGAACGTGCTTTTCCCGCGATCCGTAGTTGACGAACCGCCGATTCGGCCCTAGACTTGCGGCGGATTCCAGAAACCGAACTCATTTCAATGGCAGTCTATACCGAGCTCCACAAATCCTTCCTCGAAGAGCTCGCCAACGACTACAACTTCGGGCGGCTCGGCGCAGTGGCCGGCATTCCCGAAGGCTCGGTCAATTCCAACTACCTGCTGGAAACTGCCAAGGGCAAATTCCTGCTGCGCGTCGACGAGGTCAAAAGCGAGAGCGAAGTCCGCCGCGAGATCGATCTCCTGGCGTTCCTCCGCAAGCATGCCTTTCCATGCCCCCATCCGATGCAGGACCGGACGGGCCGTTACTATCGCGACTACGAGGGCAAGTGTGTCTCGCTCTACAAATACAATGAGGGCCGCGTCCTGGTAGCCGCACGCCTGCGTCCGACCCAGCTCGAGACCATCGGGCGCACGCTCGGCGAATTGCACGTGATCGGCAAGGGCTACAAAAAGGGTATCGACAATCGCTTCAGCTTCGAGCGCATCGCCGACCTCTACCTCACTGTGCGCGACCGCCTGCCCAATTACTTCCGCAAAACCATGCGCACGCTCGAGGACGAAATCGAGTACCTCACGCGCTATCTGGAAGGCAAGCTGCCCAAGGGCATAATCCACGGCGATATGTTCGCCGACAACCTGCTGTTTCGCGGCGAAAAACTTACCGCGGTCCTCGATTTCGAGGCCGCCTGCCGCGGCAAATTCATCTTCGATATCGCGACCGCCGTCAACGCGCTGTGCTTCGTCGATGGCGGCTACTCGCTCGATCGCTTTCGCTACCTGCTGCGCGGCTATGAATCGGTGCGCACGCTGTCGCTCGCGGAATGGGACGCCTTTCCCAACGAGTTGCGCTATTCCTCGCTGCGTTTCACCGTCACGCGCCTGCATGACTTCTTCCTCAAGCCGACCGCCGGCGGGGCGCGTGTGGACAAGGATTTCCGCGAGTTCTTCGACCGCCTGCGCGTGCTGAGGCGCGAGAAGGAGGGCGGCATGGAAGCGCTCCTGATGGCGATGGCCACCGGCTACGATTATCGCAAGTATCAGAAAGTGAAGGCCAACGAACGGCTCAAAGCCTGAGCGCAATTCCCCCTTCGCCGCCCCCGCGAGCCTGTCGCATGACTTCAATCTTTTCGCGCCACCGCGCCTGCTTTTTCCGCCTGCCGATCGTGACTGGCGCGAGCCGCTGCTTCACGACGCCAGCGCTGAACGCTGCGCTTATCACGCGGGTGCTGCCGGAAGCATTCCTGGAAGAAATCCGATGACCGCCCTGATCGATTCGCTCGCGGGCGCCGCGCCGGCCCTGTGGCTCGAGACTTCGCCGCCGCGCGGCATCGCCGTGGATTCGCTGCTCGCTCGATTGGCGGCGGTGCGCGGTCACGTCGGCGCCATCAATCTGGTCGATAACGCGCTCGGTCACGTCAAGCTGTCGGGGCTGGTGTTCGGCTCGATGATCAAGGCGCGCCTGGGCATCCCGGTCGTGCTCAACGTCTCGTGCCGCGACCGCAATCGCTTCGCGCTCAAGGCCGACCTGCTCGGCGCCGCGGCGCTTGGCATCGACGCGGTGGTCGCGTTGCAAGGCGACAAGCTCGCGCCCACCGCTGGGGCGGGCGGGCAGCCGGTGCACGACCTCGATACCTTCGGCCTGCTCCAGATGATCGCGGATCTGAATCGCGGCGATACCGGCGAGGGCAAACGCCTGCTGAAAACCCTGCCTCGTCTCCTGCCGGGAGTCGTCGGCAATCCCAATCGCAAGGCGATCGGCCGTGAGTTCGAACTGCTCGAGCGCAAGGCCGCGGCGGGCGCGCGCTTCGTCATCACGCAACCGGTGTTCGAGGCGGCGACGGCGCTGCCCTTTATCGAAAAGGCGCGCGCATGCGGCCTCAAGGTGATTCTCGGCATCCTGCCGGTCAAGCGCGAAGCGATGGCCAATTACCTCAAAGACCGCATCGCCGACCTGAGCGCAGCCGCCCATCATCTTGACCGTTACGCCGGGATGTCGGATGAGGATGCGAGGCGGATGTCGATCGCACAGAACATCGCCCTGATGAGCACGCTGGCCGGGGAGGTCGCGGGCTTCAATATTATGAGCGGCGGCGGACCCTCGCTCGCAATCGAGCTCGCGCTCGAATGGACCCGCCGGCAGAGGCCGGCCAGTGACTGAACCGCGCCGGCCCAGAGGGAGCAACCATGGCTGAAGATCGGGCATCCGTCGAGGAGGCAATCCGCGTCCTCCTGAGGTATTGCGGGGAAGACCCCCAACGCGAGGGACTCGAGCGCACGCCGCTGCGCGTCGCCAAGTCGCTCGAATTTCTCACGCGCGGCTATCACGAGGATCCCAAGGTCGCCATCAACGGCGCGCTCTTCACCGAGCAAGAGTACCAGGAGATGATCCTGTGCAAGAACCTCGACTTCTACTCGCTGTGCGAGCATCACCTGCTGCCGTTCTTCGGCAAGGCGCACGTCGCCTACCTGCCCAACCGGCGCATCGTCGGGCTCTCGAAGATCGCACGGATGGTTGAAATCTTCGCGCGGCGATTGCAAGTGCAGGAGCGGATGACCACCCAGATCGCGCACACCATCATGGATGAAATCGAACCGCTCGGCGTCGCCGTCGTGCTCGAGGCCGAACATCTGTGCATGCGGATGCGCGGGGTCGAAAAACAGAATTCGTACGTCACCACGTCGGCAATGCTCGGCGTTTTTCGCACCCATCAGGGAACGCGTCAGGAGTTCATGAACCTGCTGCGCAACGCGAAGGGCTAGGCGCGAAGCGAATCGACCATCGATGAAGCCTTCGACCCATCCCGACGCGCTTGACGCGCTCGGACGCCACGCGCTGCGCTACGTCAAGGATGGGCAGACCATAGGACTCGGCACCGGTCGCGCCGCCAGTGCGTTTATCCGCGCGCTCGGCGCGAGCGGTATGAAAGTGCGCGGGGTCGCGACCTCGCAGGCGAGTGCGGATCTGGCGCGTTCGCTCAAGCTCGATCTGGTGGAATTGCGCGACGCGCCATCGCTCGCCGCCGACTTCGACGGTGCCGACGAAGTCGATCCGTGCCTGCACATGATCAAGGGGCTCGGCGGCGCGATGGTTCGTGAAAAAGTGGTCGCGGCCGCTTCGCGCAAGCGCATCTTTCTGATTGGCGAGGAAAAGCTGGTCAAGCGCCTTGGCGCGCGCGGGAATCTTCCGGTCGAAGTCGTGCCCTTCGCGCTGGCCTTTGCCCAGCGCCGGATCGCGAAGCTCGGACTCAAGCCCAAGTTGCGCTTGAGCGCGGGCGGCGCCGAATACGTCAGCGACAACGGCAACCTCATTCTCGATTGCGCGGTGCGCGAGATTCGCAATCCGGCGCGCCTCGAGCGCGACCTCCTCGCGATCCCCGGCGTGGTCGGAACCGGTCTCTTCGTCGGCGTCGCCGACCTCGTGCTGGTCGCGATGCGCGACGGCACCATCAAAACGCTTCGCCCGCCCAAAGAGCGGGAGAGTCGTTGAGGAACCCAAAACTTTATTTCATTGAAACCTCACGAGGTTTCAAACTTCCGATCAGGTATTGACGCTCGCGATGCTCGGGAGGATGCCTCAGTCGTGCGGGAACCGGGTCATGTGGCGCCAAACGATGATGGAGTTTTCACAGGGCGAAGCCCGCATCCTACAAACGGGAAGTCTGAAATCTTGTGAGGTTTCAGAAAAATCTCAAAGTTTTGAGTTCCTTGACCACCATCCCCTTCTTCCGAACAATCCTCCTGTAATGACCATTCTTAATTCACCGCCTGCGCGATCGCGCGCGCGCGCCGATCTGATGCGTATCTATGCTGCTGCGGTCGCCGCGGTTTCCCCGCGCGGCGTGATGGCGCAGGCGCTGACCGGTACGATCCCCGGCGCGGAACCGGTCCCCGCGATTGTTTCGAAGGCGCGCGGCGTCCGGCTCCTCGCGATCGGCAAGGCGGCGCTCGGGATGGCCGCCGAGGCCGAGCATTTGCTGGGCGAGCGGATTATCGAGGGCCTCGTGATCGCGCCCGCCGACACTCCGACTGATGCCGGCGCCGCACCGCTGCGATCGCGCGTGATGGTGGCGGCTCATCCGCTGCCCGACGAATCCTCGATAGCGGCGGCGCGCGCGGCTCTGGAGTTGGCGGCGCGGGCGCAGCCGGGCGAACTCGTGATGCTCGCCTTGAGCGGTGGCGCCTCGGCGCTCATCGCGGCTCCCGCCGGTGCCGTTACTCTGGATGACAAGGTTACAATCAGCGCCGGCCTGATGCGCGCCGGCGCGAACATCCGCGAGCTGAACACCGTGCGCAAGCATCTCTCGGCGATCAAAGGCGGTCGCCTGCTCGCGGCCACCGCGGAGGGTGTGGAGGTGCTCAGTCTGGTTCTCTCCGATGTCCCCGGCAATGACTTGGCGACGATTGGTTCGGGTCCGACGGCCGCCGATCCGACCACCTATATCGACGCCGTCGGCGTGCTCAAGCGCCGCCGCCTTTGGGGACGCGCGCCTGAAGCGATACGCGACCACCTCGAGCGCGGCGCCGCGGGCGAATTCAGCGAGACCGTCAAGCCCGGTGACGCGGCGCTGACGCGGGTAACCAACGTGATCGTCGGCGACAACCGGATGGCGGTGAACGCCGCGGCCCAAGCCGCCGCCGCTCTTGGATATCAGGTTGAAGGGGCACGCGAACTCGACGGCGAGGCCGATGAATTGGGGAGCGCCTTGGCGCGGCACCTAAGCGAAATAAGCGCCGATCGCGTATGCGTTGTGACGGGCGGCGAGCCGGTCGTGACGGTCAAAGGCGATGGCCGCGGCGGGCGCGCTCAGCAATCCGCGTTGTCATTCGCGATCGAAATGGCGAGCCTCGCGGGCGGCCCCCCGAACACCAAAAAAGTTATCGCCAAGGTGATGGCAATGTTCGCCGGTACCGACGGCATCGACGGGCCGACCGACGCCGCCGGTGCGATCGCCACCTCCGAAACCATCGCGCGCGCGGCCGAGGCGCACATCGATCCCGACACCGCGCTCAGCCGTAACGACGCTTACGAATTTTTCAAGGCCCTGGGCGACCTGATAATCATTGGCCCCACCGGCACCAACGTCGCCGACATCTTCGTCGCATTAGTCAACTACTGATGATTTGCGCCGGCAGGCTCCCTGTAACGTTGTTAGCCCTCGCCTTTAATCACTAGGGCCCCGTAGTCTTCGAAGGTGATGGTTCCCCCGATCTCCTTTGCAATGCCTCTTTCGCGCTCCGGCAGTGCGTCTTGAATCGCATCGATGCGCTTCCACTGCGGGGGTGGCGGAGCTACGCAACCTGCCTGGGGAGCATACATGGAGGTTTGCAGGCGCTGGTATTTGTGAATGTAGCGCGGACAATTGATGAACGTTTCTGTGACCGTGACGCGGACCAAAAGTTCCGCACCCGCGAACTCTGCCAGCAACCGATCGTTCTTCTCGACCACAGCGACGCCATGCACCCTCACGCGATGCGGCGTCTCGAAATCCAGGAACAACATGCCGACCTTGTTGTTGCCGATAATATTGCCCATGGACAGGAACATGCCGTTGCCATTGTAGCTTGGGAAAACGATGGTCTTGGGATCCACCACCCTGACGAAGCCGGGCGCTCCCCCTTTGTAAGAACAAGTTGGATAACCACGGTGATCGACTGAGGTGAGAAAGAACATATCGCGGCTTTCGATAAAGCCTTTGCTATCGTCCGGAATCTCCGGTCGGACGATCAGATCTTCCACACGATCGGCCAGGCGTGAGGTATCAAACATCTCCTGCAAGGCACGATGCCCTTCGCTGTAAATCTTGCTCACGGTTCGCTCCAATGGCTTTTCCGTTTTGAAATCCTGAATCAGATTCGCTCCACTCCAGGTAATTTGCAAATGCGAAGTTCGAGCCCGGTTTTGAACTCACGCACCAGAATCAAACCACCGCCGGAGGTGGAAATCCGGGGTAACACGCGCGTAACTCTTCCGCTCAAGTCGTCGCTTCGCTATGTATCAACCCTATGGCGAAGCCGCTTACACGAAAGGAGGCGGGAGACCGTCTTCCGCCGGGCCAGTACCTGACGGCGCAGTTTCCAGTCCTGAGCTACGGACCGACGCCACGCTTCAACCCGCAGAAGTGGGACTTCCGCATTATCGGACAGGTCGAGCAGCCATTGGTGCTCGGCTGGGATCAGGTGCGCCAACTACCCCGGACCGTGCAGGTCTCGGATTTCCATTGCGTCACCACCTGGTCGCGCTACGACAATCGCTGGGAAGGCGTCAGGGTCCGCGACCTGATTGGGCAAGTCAAACTCAAGCCCGAGGCGCGCCACGTTATTGTCCTGTGCGACGGCGGCTACACCACCAATCTCACGCTCGAGGAATTTCTCGACGACGACGTGATGCTCGCGTGGGGCCATGACGGCAAGGATCTGGACCCCGACCACGGCTTTCCGCTGCGCTTGGTGGTGCCCAAGCTCTACGGCTGGAAAAGCGCCAAGTGGGTGCGCGCGATCGAGTTTACGATTCACGACCGGCGCGGCTTCTGGGAAGTTCGCGGCTACCATAATCATGGCGACCCGTGGACCGAGCAGCGCTACTCCTTTCAGGAAGAGCCCGAAGACTGAGGCGCGCGCGTGAGTTCCGTACCCGCATTAGATGACAGATGGGCGCACCGCTAAGCGAATGCGCGCGCGAACTCCGCGCAATGCCGGCGCCGCGCTGCTCGCGCGGACAGGCCGCATCGCGGCGACGCTCGCGCAACTTTATCCCGCCGCGCGCATCAGCCTCGATTTCGAAACGCCGTGGCAATGCCTGGCGGCGACGATCCTCTCCGCTCAATGCACCGATGAGCGCGTAAATCGCGTCACGCCCGAACTGTTCCGCCAAATCCCCGACGTTGCCGCGATGGCCGCGGCGCCGCTCGAACGAATCCAGGAGTTGATTGTGACCACCGGCTTCTTCCGTCAGAAGGCGAAGTCGTTGCAGTCGGCGGCGCGCGCGATCGTCGAGCGCTTCGGCGGCAACGTGCCCGAACGCATGGAGGATCTCGTCACGCTGCCAGGCGTCGGACGCAAAACCGCCAACGTCATTCTCGGCCACATCCACGGGCAGCCCGGGATGGTGGTCGATACGCATGTGCGCCGACTCTCGCGCCGCCTCGGTCTCACGCGCGAGATGGATCCCGAAAAGATTGAGCTCGGTTTGCAAAAACTATTGCCGCCGAGCGAATGGACTGGCTTTTCGATGCGGCTGATCCTGCACGGGCGCCGCGTCTGTTTCGCGCGCGGTCCGCGCTGCACCGATTGCGCGCTGCTGCCCGACTGTCCGCAAGTCGGCGTCGCCGCCAACCTTCGCGTTCGCCGCCGCAAAGCGGTTCCCGCCGAGTGATTCCGAGCGCCGTCGGCGCGCCGGATTCGGCGTCCGCGCGGCGTATTGGACCTCACTCGACGACGTGTAATAATCGACGGTCGCGCCCGGGACCACAGGGGGCGTTTGAGGCCGTGAAGCTCCGGGTAGATGATATTACGGCCGATGCGAGGGAAATCGCCTTTTCCGAGCCGGAGGGCGAGATCAACCGCGCACTCGGCCTCGGACCGATCAGGGAATATCGCCTGGAAGGACCGGTGAGTGTTGTGCTGTCGTACTATCGAGCCGGCACGGAACTGTTCTTTCGCGGTGAACTGACGGCGGCCACGGTAGCCACCTGCGCGCGCTGTGCGGAGGAATTTATCGCGCCGAGCGGCCGCAGTTTCCGTTATGTGCTGGCCCCGCGCTCGATCGGTGACGATGGCAAAGCCGATCTCCGCGCGGAGGACCTCGAGTTTTCGCTGTACGAGGGAGAAGAGGTCAATTTGACGCCGCTGATTCGTGAACAGATGCTGCTCGCGCTACCGACCCGGCCATTGTGCCGCGAGGATTGCCGCGGGCTGTGTCCGCGATGCGGCGCGAATCTTAACGAGCGCGATTGCGGCTGCGTGATCGAAAGCGCCGACGCGCGCCTGAGTGCGCTGCGTTCGATCAAGCTCCGCCGGCCGAATTAGCGCGCGCATCCGTTTCCACTTGCGTTACATTTGCGAACCATTTGGTGAGACGCCAATCATTTTAGCCCTGGGAAGTTAACCGCCATGCAAGCACCCAAACGCCGCACCTCCCGATCCAAGCGCAACATGCGCCGCTCCCATGACGCGCTGCGCCCGGTCAACCCGATCGCCTGTCCCAACTGTGGGGAGCCCGCCATGCCCCATCGCATCTGCGGACATTGCGGGACCTATCGGGGGCGTGAACTCGCCACCGCCAAGGAGTAGGTGGCAGAGGCCCAATCGTGAAAATCGCGCTCGACGCGATGGGGGGTGATCTCGCCCCCAAGGCGATTGTCGAAGGCGCCGTGCTCGCGGCGCGCGACTTTCAGATTGAGATCGTGCTTGCGGGCGACCGCGACGTAATCGCGCGCGAACTCGCCGGGCACAATACCAGCGGCCTCGCGATCGAGATCCAACACGCCAGTGAAGTCGTCGCAATGGACGACTTGCCGCTGGAATCGGTGCTGGGCAAACCCGATTCTTCGATTCACATCGGCCTCGAAATGGTCAAGCAGGGCAAAGCCGACGGCTTTGTTAGCGCGGGCAATTCCGGCGCGATGATGGCTGCCGCGATGGCGATCCTGGGCACGCTGCCCGGCGTTGACCGCCCGGCAATCGCCTCCTTGGTTCCGACCACCGCGGGCTTTGCTTTGCTGATCGATGCGGGCGCCAACACCGACGTCAAGGCGATCCACCTGATGCAGTTCGGCGTGATGGGGAGCGTTTACTTTCATCGCGTGCACAAATGCGTGAACCCGCGCGTCAGTATTCTCTCCAACGGCGAAGAGCCGTCCAAGGGCACCGAACTCACCCGCGCCGCCGCCCATGCGCTCACCCAGATGGCGCCGCACGTCAACTACATCGGCTACGTCGAGGGCCGCGACATCAATCGGGCCAAGGCCGACGTGGTGGTGACAGACGGTTTCACCGGCAACGTCGCGCTCAAGACGATGGAAGGCTTCGCCGCGTTTATGCTGGGGAATCTGCGTGAGATCTTTTCCAGCGGAATGATGCAGCGCCTGGCCTATCTGATGGTGCGCAAGAAATTGACGGCTGTGCGCGAGCGGCTCGACCCCGCGGAATATGGTGGAGCGCCGCTGCTCGGCGTCAACGGCGTCGCGATAATTGCGCACGGCTCGTCCAATGCGCGGGCGATTCGCAACGCGATCCGTGCCGCCGCCAATGAGGCGCTGGTGCGCCACGTCAATTCGGACATTATCGAGATTCTCGCCGCGCACAGTCCCGAGACCATGATCTCGAAGCCCTCGAGCAAGGGTCTGCGCGGGATGTTTGCGCGTATGCGGGACCGGCTCCATCTCCATCGCGAGGCCAATCCCGAGCGCAAGATCGAGCGGTTCAGCAAGAGCGACAAGTCCGAGCGGGCCGAAAAACTCGCCCGCGAGAACCTTGATGCAAGTCATGCGGCGCGGCCATCGAGCGCCACGCCTGTGCCTGAAGAAAGCCATGCCGATGGGGGCGCGGCCATTCACGTGAATCCGTCTGTAGCGACGGGGTCGTCGCCCAACGGCAATCTCGCCGACGCGAATCACCTGGCCGCCGAGACCCACGAAGCCGCGGCCGGAGCGGGCGAACATCACGAGGGCGACCGGTCGCCCCATCCCGGCCATTCGCCCAAGGGCGGGACCTCCTGAAAGCATGCCGCCAAGAAGTATCCAATAAAGATGAAAGTTGCCTTTCTGTTTCCCGGTCAGGGATCGCAAAAAGTAGGGATGGGCGCCGATTTGGCGCAGGCGTTTGCGGCCGCGCGCCGGGTTTTCGAGGAGGCCGACGAGGCGCTGGGGTTTGCGCTCTCGCGGATGTGCTTCGAAGGACCCGAAGAGGACTTGCGCCTCACCGCGAATACGCAGCCGGCGACGCTCGCGACGTCGATCGCAGCACTGCGTGCGTTCCAGTCCGAATGCGCGATTACGCCGGAGGTGGCCGCGGGCCATAGCCTCGGCGAGTACAGCGCGCTGGTCGCGGCCGGGGCCTTGACGCTCGGCGACGCGTTGCGCGCGGTGCGCGAGCGCGGCCGCCTGATGCAGGCGGCGTGTCCGCCGGGGCAGGGTGCGATGGCCGCTCTGATCGGGCTTGACCTTGCCGCCGTCAGGGAAGTCTGCGCCGAGGCCTCGACCGATGGCGAGATCGCGGTTGCCGCCAACCTTAACGCCCCCGGCCAGATCGTTATCTCCGGCAATGCAGGTGCGGTTCGCCGTGCTCTCGAAGCTGCCAAGGGGCGCGGTGCGGGCGCCTCGGTCGAACTCAAAGTGAGCGCCCCGTTCCATTGCCCGCTGATGCGCCCGGCGCGCGACGGTATGGAGCCGGTGCTCGATCGCCTGGCCGTCCGACCGCTGCAATTCGGCGTCATCGCCAATGTCACT
This sequence comes from Binataceae bacterium (SeqCode), assembly GCA_050011435.1. GTDB lineage: Bacteria > Desulfobacterota > Binatia > Binatales > Binataceae > JADMIL01. The sequence continues at coordinate 106,083 of JBEKJC010000006.1, read as the reverse complement.
GCCGAGGTGAATCGCGACGCCGCGAAGGCCAAACCGCTCCTGCTCGAACAGATCACCGGTCCGGTGCGCTGGGAAGAGTCGATGGCGACGCTGGCCGCCGCCGGCATTACCGAAACGATCGAATTTGGCGCGGGACGGGTACTGGCGGGCCTGATGCGGCGGATCAACCGCAATATCAAGGTGCGCTCGGCTGAAGATGCGGCCTCGGTGCGCGCGACGATTCATGCGCTCACGGCGGGTCCCGCGGAATAATCGCGTTTCGATTGTGGAATGCGGTGGGAAAATACGGGATCATGAAAGTATTGAGGCCTCCACGGTGCATTCAACTTGCCTGCAAGCTCCCAAGTACATAAGCTGCCCTGTCAAGCCGCTGCGGCAGCACCGTGTCGTCACACCTTCGGGGTGAACAATTGAGTGCGAGCGGAAATCCGGGTGGGCGCCCGGCGGCGGTTACGATTCCCGGCTCTGGCAGCAAATGCCCGGGCAGGCAGGAGGGATGATAATACGATGGCCGGTGACGTCGAATCGAAGGTTCGTGAGATTATCAGCGAGCAGCTCGGTGTGGCAGCGGATGAAGTGACCTCTGAGGCCTCCTTTATCGAAGACCTCGGCGCCGATTCGCTCGATATCGTCGAACTCGTGATGGCCCTTGAGGAAGAATACGGTATGGAGATCTCGGACGAGGACGCCGAGAAAATCCGCACCGTCAAGGATGTCGTCACCTATATAGAGGCGCACAAGAGCTGAGCGCCGCCGCTTACCCCGCACGTTTCCGCAAACAATTGGTGGCCGTGGGGTTCCGCGGCCATTGCGCTTTGATTTGGCCCACCGGACTCAACGCCGGCGGGCCGAACTTTCGCCCGCGCGAAGTAGCCTCGCGTGGATGCGAAACTGCCTCGCGCCGCCTGCTATCGGGCGCAGCGCCGCGATGCTCCGCAGCGCGCGTTCGCGATAAACTCTAGTCATGCGCTGCCCCTTCTGCCGCCATCGTGGTAACCGCGTCGTCGATTCCCGGATGTCGGGCGACGGCTCGACGATCCGGCGCCGCCGCATGTGCTACTCGTGCAAGCGGCGTTTCACCACTTACGAGCGGGTTGAAGAGGCCGCGCCGATGGTGGTCAAGAAGGATAATCGCCGCGAGCCTTACGATCGCCTCAAGGTCATCGCGGGAATCAAGCGCGCGTGCGAGAAGCGGCCGGTCTCGATGGAGACGATCGAGCAGATTGCCGACCGCATCGAGGCTGCGGCCGCTGAACTCGGGGGTAAGGAAGTGCCGAGTTCGTTCGTCGGCAGCGCCGTGATGAACGAACTGCACGGGATTGATCAGGTCGCCTACGTGCGCTTCGCGTCGGTCTATCGATCGTTCAAGGACATCGATGAATTCATGCACGAGCTCGAGGATCTGATCCGTCTGCGCAAGGACAACCTGCGCGAGGAAAATCTGATCGATACGCCGCGACCGCGCGAAAAAAAGGGCGATCCGATCTCGTAATCTCCGACCATACTTCAACCACGCTCGTTGGTGAGAAACTGCTCCAGTGGCACCCCGTCGATCATCAGCCGCCCCGGCCTCCAGCGCGGACGCCCCGGTGCGGACGCCGGTGGAGCGTGAGCGCGATGAGCGTTTTATGCGCGAGGCTCTGAATCTGGCGCGCCCGATGCTGGGTCTGACGACGCCCAACCCGGCTGTCGGCTGTGTCATCGTGCGCGACGGCGTGATTGTCGGGCAGGGTGCAACGGTCGCCGGCGGACGTCCGCATGCGGAGACCAATGCATTGGCAGAGGCGGGTAATCGCGCCCGCGGAGCGACGGCTTATGTCACGCTCGAACCGTGCGCCCATCAGGGGCAGACTCCACCGTGTGCGCGCGCGCTGGTCGATGCGGGAGTCGTACGCGTAGTCGTGGGCTGTCGCGATCCGTATCCCGCCGTGCGCGGCCGCGGTACCGCGATTCTTCGTGCGGTGGGAATCGCGGTCACCGAGGGTGTGCTCGAGGACGAATGCCGCAGCCTGAACGAGGGCTTCTTCGCCCGAGTGACGCGTGGACGTCCGTTCGTCACGCTCAAGCTCGCGACCTCGCTCGACGGCCGCATCGCGGCCGCGGGCGGCGACTCGCGCTGGATCAGCTCGCCCGAATCGCGCGTACTGGTCCATCGATGGCGCCGCGAAGCCGATGCGGTGATGGTTGGTGCGGCGACGGTAATCGCCGACAATCCGCGCCTGACCTGCCGCATTGCGGGCGGTCGCGATCCGGCGCGGGTGATTATCGATGGGCGATTGAGAACGCCCGCCGCGGCGACGGTCTTTCGTCAACGCTCGCCGGCACCGACAATAATCGTCACGACGCCAGTGAATCGCGGGCGCGCCGAACGCCGTTTCGTTAGACCGCGCCGAGCCGGCGGTCCGGTGGAAATTGTGACGGCGAAATCCGCGGCCGGCAAGATCGATTTGACTGCCCTGATGCGCGAATTCGCAGGTCGCGGGTGGTCGAAGATTCTGCTTGAAGGCGGCGCACATCTGGCCGGCGCCGCGCTTGCCGCCGGGATCGTCGATCGCGTGGCATTTTTTATTGCGCCGCTTATCCTCGGATGCGGTTTGCCGGCGGTCGAAGGCCTGCTGTCGCGCAAGGTGCGCAGCGCAGTCCGCCTGACCAATTTACGCACCAGCCCGATCGGCGCCGACCTGCTGGTCGAAGCCGAGGTCACGCGCGCGAGTGTGCCTACGCACAAGCTCAAACGCCGGAGCAAGCGGGGATCGAAGCCGGCGCCACGCTCGAGAAAGAATTTGCGCTGAACGATCCCGGTGATAAGATTGTCGTTCGGAGAGTGAAACAAGTGATCGCAACGGTATTGGAGGACGTCTTCAGCCAGATTCGCGCCGCCCGCATGGTCGTGCTGGTTTCAGACGACAGCGAGAACGCCGAAGGCGATCTGGTGATGGCGGCGGAGAAAGTCACTCCGCAACATGTAAATTTCATGGTGACGCAGGGGCGTGGCGTGGTCTCGGTCGCGCTTCCCGAAAAGCGCCTGCGAGAACTCGGTATCCCACTGGTGCCGTCGAGTCTCGGCGGCGAAATGGTCGAGCAGGCCGGGGCCCTGGTCGAAGCGCGCGAAGGCGTCACGACGGGAATCTCAGCCGCCGATCGCTCCATGACGATCGGAGTGCTTGCCGCCGACAAATCCGGACCCGAAGACCTCGTGATGCCGGGTCATGTGCTGCCCTTGATGGCGCTGAGCGGCGGCGTGATGATGCGGATGGGGCGCGCTGAAGGAGCGGTCGATCTCGTGCGCAGTGCGGGGATGCGTCCGGCGGCCGCGCTCTGTGCGATTCTGCGTGAAGACGGCGAATCGGCGGGCCTGCCTGAACTGCGCGAGTTTGCCACCACCCACGAACTTCCGCTGATATTCACCAGCCAGCTCGTCTCCCATCGCCTGACCAACGAAATCCTGGTTCAGCGGGTCGGCGAAAGCCGTTTCACCCTTCCGGAAGGTGATCTTCAAGCGGTCGTCTTCCGCAATATCGTCGATGGACGCGAGCATCTGGCGCTGGTCAAGGGCAACGTCGGCAATGGCCGTCCGGCTCTGGTTCGATTGCATTCCGAATGCCTGACCGGCGACGTTTTCAGTTCCAACCGCTGCGATTGCGGCGAGCAACTCTCTCAATCGATCCAGCAGATAATGGCGGCGGAGGCCGGCGTCATCATCTACCTCCATCAGGAGGGGCGCGGGATCGGGCTCGGAAACAAAATCAAGGCCTACGCGTTGCAGGATCAGGGTCTCGATACGGTCGAAGCGAACCTGGAACTGGGCTTCAAGGACGACCTGCGCGACTATGGAATCGGGGCGCAGATTCTGCGCGATTTGGGGATCGGAGAAGTCCGTCTGCTGACCAACAATCCGCACAAGATTGAAAGCCTGCAACGTTATGGCGTGACCGTGACGCGGGTGCCGCTCGAAGTGGTGCCGCACATCGGCAACATCGATTATCTGCGCACCAAGAAGGAAAAGCTCGGCCACATGTTCACGCAACTCAAGGTCGCCACTTGACGGCCGGGAGCGCGTCGGCGCGCAGACGCCCGCACTGCATCGCGGGGATTTGACGGCGCCTCGACACGATTGCGACGATGGGAACCAGACACATAGGCCGCGAACTCGCGCTCAAGGCGTTGTATCAAATCGATCTGCGCGGCGGCGCCTCGACCGAGGACCTCGCGCTGTTCTTCGATACATTTCCGGCCGAGGACGTGGCGCGCAAGTTCGCGGTAAATCTGGTGACGGGAGTGCGCGGAGAGCAGGCCGCCCTGGACAAGCAGATTGCCGACGTGCTCGAGCACTGGTCGATTGGACGGCTCTCGCGCGTCGATCATAATATTTTGCGGCTCGCGATTTTCGAATTGCAGCGGATGGAAGACATTCCCGCGCGCGTAACTATCGATGAGGCGATCGAACTGGCCAAGACTTATGGCGACCAGGAATCGGGTCGCTTCGTCAACGGCGTGCTCGATCAGGTTGCGACGCGGCTCAGGCTGAAGGAAAAAGGTGAGGAAAGTAATCCGGCCAAACCCCACCAGGCTTAATCAGGGTGCGCCGCCGATCCACCGAGCGTTTGCGCGGATCGGTGCATGCGCGCAGCCTTCCGCAATAATTTCGCGGATCGCGCTGGCCGCGATTGCGATCGTTGCGTCAGGGTGCGGCTATCATTTCGCGGCCGAGGGCAGCGGGCTGCCGCCCCAGGCGAAAACCATTTACGTCGAGAGGTTCGGTAATCGCACGCGCCACACCGGCATCAACGACGAGTTCATGCGCTTCGTCGAAGACGAGATCGCGAATCACAAGCGCCTCGAAATGGTCGATAGCGCGTCGGAGGCCGACCTCGTCCTGAGCGGCGACATCGTCTATTCGGATTCGCTGCCAGTAGGCTTCAACTCGGCCAGCGAACCGACCATCTATACGCAGACGATCAGCGCCGATGCGAAGTTGACCGACGCCCATGACCACAAGGTAATCTGGGCCACGCACGGCATCAGCAGCAGCCAGCAAACACCGACGGTGGGCGAAGCCGTGGTGACCACGTCGCCGTATTTCGTGCAGCAAAACCTGCGCTCGCGGGAGATCGCGAGCATGCAGGATATCCAGGTCGCTCAAAGTCAGCAGGCGTCCTCGCAGGAGCAGGCGATGCAGATGCTGGCGCAGAATCTCTACTCCTCGATGAGCGAGGGCTTTTAGCCGGCCGATGAGTTCGGGGCGCGCTCGCGAATCGATTTGCCGGGAAGCGCGCGATGGCGGTTGAGAACGCGCTCGCCTTTCTGCGCGGCGGCGGGCGTGCGGCTCCGCCGGTATTTCTGATCGCCGGGCCCCAGCCGTTCCTGCGCGAATACGTCCTCGATACCGTGCGCCTGCATCTGGCGTCCGCGGGTTTCCAGTACCGGCCGTTTCAGGTCGGCGGCGCCGACGGATATGGCGGCGCGATCAGCGAACTCGAAGGCGCCGACCTCTTCGCACCCAAGCGGCTGATCGCGTGTCGCGTCCTGAAAACCCATCGCGAACGAGCGAGTGCCGCCGATGATGATGACGGCGACGGCGTCGAAGGCAAATCCGGTGGTGCTGCCGATGAATCAGCGCTGGGCGCCGCGCTGGAACGGATATCCGGACCGGTACACGTCGCCCTGGTCTATGAGCGCGACAACGCGCCGGCGAAGATTCGGCGAGTGGTTGAGAAGATCGGCACGGTCATCAACTGCCTACGGCCGTATGATAATCAAATCGGACAGTACGTCGAAGTCTTCGCGCAAAAGCTCGGGCTCAAACTGACGTCAACCGCAATCGATCTGCTGATCGGGCGTCATGGCAGCGACCTCGCTGCGATTTCCAACGCGCTCGCCAAGGCCGCAATCTCGAGCGCCGATGGCGCCAAGATCGAAAGCTCGGACTTTGGGGCTGGGGGCCCCACGCGAATTCCGGATTTGTTCGAATTGGCGGAGAGCGTGGCGCGCGGCCGACCGGACGAGGCGCTGGCACTCTTCGATCGAGCGATTCAGACCGGGCGCGATCCTATCGAAGTTCTCGCGGTCGAGGTAATTCCGCTGGTGCGGCGGATGTTGGTGGCGGCGTCGATGCTGGAAAAGCGCAAGTCTCCCGCCGATGTGGCCCGCGTCCTGGGGATGCAGCCGACCAGCCAGTTAGTCGTGCGCGCGGTTGATGGTGGACGGCGCTTCGGTGCGCAGCGTCTGATGCGCGCGCATAGGCGCGCCTGCGAGCTCGACGCAAAATTCAAGAATGGCCTGATTCACGAGCGTGAATCGGCCATTTCATCGATGCTGCTTGATCTGATGGCGCCGGCGGAAAGCTGACGAGCCGCCGGCCGAGCAGAAACGACTAGCTCTTCGATGCGGCCGGCGCGGACTCCGACTTTGCCGCTTCGTGCGTGCGATGGTAGCGACGCGAGAGACGCGCAACCTTGCGCGCGACCGTATTTTTGCGCAGCGTGCCCTTGCTCGCGGCCTTGTAAAGCACCTTCATTGCGTTCTGTAGCGCGGTCGCGGCGGCCTGCTTGTCGCTGCCCTCGATCGCCTCAAGGGCGTTCTTGGAGGCGGTCCGTACGCGGGTCTTGATCGAGCGATTGCGCTGCTGGCGCTTCAGGCTCTGGCGGTGGCGCTTCTCGGCTGACGGATGAATTGGAATATGCGGCATAACCAGTCATACCTAACAGCCCGCGCGCCCCCGATCAATATCTGTAGTCTATAGGGTACTGGGTTAATTTCGGGCTGAGTGCCTTAGTTTGAAATGCAGGGTGTCTTAATATCGTTGCTGTCCATAAGTCCGAACACGAATACTCTCCGCAGGAAATCGGACCTCATTGGTAGAGGGCGGACAAGCTCCCGGACAGAAATGATCGACGAAGTGTGGCCGCTGAGACTCGGAGTCAGAGCCGCATCCATTGAGAATCGGCAGGAGCACAAGCACAAGCGCAGCAGCGCGGCGTAGCTTCATGTTAGTTCCCACGCAAATTTTGCTTCGCCTCATTCCAGAGGGCGTCGATCTCCTCGGGGTGCATCTGCTTCAAGTCGAGTCCGCGACTCTCCGCGAGTTGCTCGACCGCAACGAAACGCCGGGTGAACTTGTCGCACGCGCGCCGCAGCGTCTCCTCCGCGTTGTGATCGATGAAGCGGGGCGCATTCGCCAACGCGAGCAGCATATCGCCGAGTTCGCCGGCCGCCGCGTCAGTATCGTTGTTCGCGAGCGCGCCCTCGACCTCGTCCATCTCCTCGCGCACCTTGGCGAGCACATCGTGAATGTCGTGCCAGTCCATCCCGGCGTGACGCGCGCGCGAACCGAGCTTTTCCGCCCGCGCGAGCGCCGGCATCGCCCGCGCGACGCCGTCGAGGGCCGAGGTCGCCCCAGCTACCGCGCGTTCTTCCTGCTTGATGCGGTTCCAGTTATCGATGACGTCGGCGGAGGTCGCCGCCTCGGTGTCCCCGTAAACGTGTGGATGGCGTCGCACGAGTTTGTCGGCCGCCCATTGGAACAGCTCCGCGATGCGAAAGCGCTGCCGCTCCTCCGCGATCACGGCGACCGCGAGTACCTGCGCGATGAGGTCGCCCAACTCATCGACGATCGCGTGCCCGTTGTCGCGCTCGATCGCGTCGAGCGCCTCGTAAGCCTCTTCGACCAGATGCTTGCCGAGACTCGCGATAGTCTGCTCGCGATCCCAGGGGCAGCGCTGCCGAAGTTCCCGCAGCACAGTCAAGAGTCGCGCGAATTCCCGATCGGCGGCCTGCGAAGTGTCATCGCTCATGCGCGAAAATCCAACAAAACGCGGCCGGCCGCTACGGCTGTTTGATCGGCCCCGCGACCTTGTCGATCAGGAAGGCGGAGAGATCGCGTATGCCGTCGGCCGCGACTTCATGACCGCAATCGTACTCGCGAAATACAACCGGCACTTTCAGTTCACGCAGCGCCTCAACCGACTTGCGCGCGCGGGTCATATCAATCGCCTGGTCGGCGCGTCCATGCTGCACCATCGTGGGCAATTTCTGCACCGCCTCATGATTCGTGACCAGGCTCGTGAGGCGCTCGGGAAACGCGGTCGCGATTCCGACCAGCGCGGCGAAGCGCTCCGGCCAGCGCATCGCGAGGCTGTACGCCATATAGCCGCCCTGGCTGAATCCCGCCACCACGATCTTGCTCGGATCAACCGGATAGCGTGCACAAGCGTCGTCGATGAACTCGCGCAATTGATCCACTGCCACATCGACTTTCTCAGGGTCGGGCTGCGAACCCGGGCGCATCTGGTACCAGCCATATCCGTTGATCGCACCGATTTCGACTTCGAACGATCCTTGCGGGCAGATGACGAGGAAGCGGCCGTCGGCGACGAATGGCGCGAGCCCCTGCAGGTCCATCGCGTTGGAGCCCCACCCATGCATCGCGAAAATCGTCGGAAACGGGCCGGGGCCCGACGGTTCCCAAGTGGCGTGAACAAGCTTCATGCGGATTTGTCTCCTTTGTGGCAGGCACAATCATAGATCGCCGATGGCGTCACCCGCCAGTTGCGTTTTTCAATGATTGACCAGCAGCCCAACAGTCTTGCTTGACCTGATTTTTCGGACTGCTCGCGCTGCTCGATCCCGCTATCATCGCCCGCATCCTGTATCATGCGTTCGGCGCTGAGCGATCTCGCAATCTTATGCGGCCCCTTTTTACAGGGCGAAGCCCGCATCTTTACCAGAGGGGAGTCTGAAACCTCAATGCGGTTTCAGTGTCCGGAAAGAAACCAAAGGTCTTAAGTTCCTCAACAACCTCTGCGCGGATAGACGCGCACCGCGCCCGTTCATCTGCCATTCACCCTGCGATATGTTATCTCCGCGCGCGAGGCGGTTGTCGTTTTTTTCGGTGAACACCCGCGAGCGATGGCGATGGCCGTACGATGAGGCAGGAGGAGGCGGCCGCGCAAGCCTTGGCATCGGCAGAATTATGCATTCGCAAGATGATGCGTTCGAGTAACGCGGCGTCGTCAACCGCGATTAGCGCGATCGGTTTGGCGATCGCGTTCGCGACCCTCGCGATGCCGCGCAGCGCGTACGCTTACGCGGCCGGCCAGTCCGCGCCCATGGCGACCGGTAAGCCCGCCGGCGTCGTCGCGGGAGCAATCCTGGCGGCGCTGCTGTGCTATGCGCTCTGGCTGCTCGCACGGCCGCTCGTGCATGAGCGCGATCGCGATCTGAAGCGCGTCCTGCTGCTGCTCACCGGCTTGCTCGCGCTCAAAGCCTTTGCGCTCTCGCTGTTCAGCGGCTTCAGCGTTGACCTCGGCACCTACGAGGCGTGGGCGCTTAAGATCACCGCCGTGGGTCCGGCACGCACCTATCAGCAAGGCTACTTTCTCGACTACCCGCCGGGCTATCTCTATGCGCTATGGGCTGCGGGCGCGCTGGCGAGCGCGCTGGGCATCGACGGCGGCCAGGCCCTCAAAGTCATCATCCAGATGCCGCCGCTGATCGGCGACTTTGCGCTCGCGCTCGCGGTGTATCTGTTCGTCCGGCGTCTGCTGGGCCTGCGTTCAGCCTGGATTGCCCTCGCCCTGGTCGCACTCAATCCCGCGCTCCTGTTCGATTCCGTGGTGTGGGGACAGACCGATTCGCCGCTCACGTTGACGCTCTTTCTCAGCGTCGCGATGATGCTCGAAGCCGAATTCGAAGTCGGCTGGGGTCTCGCCGCGCTCGCGGTCCTGATCAAGCCACAGGCATTTTCGCTCATGCCGATGCTCGGACTGTGGACGCTGCTACGCCTCGAGCCGCGCAAATGGTGGCGCTCCATCCTGGCGTTCGCGGCTATCGTGGTGATCGGAGCGGCACCGTTCCAGATTGGTCATCCGTTGAGTTGGCTTCCGGACCTCTATGTCAGCGGCGCGGCCTACTACCGCGAAACTTCGGTCAACGCGTTCAACCTGATGGCGCTGATCGGCGGATTGCGCGAATCGGACGCGCAAACCGTGTTCGGCATATCGTATTTCGCCATCGGGATGACGGCGCTGGTGCCGTTTTATGCGTTTGTCGCGTGGCTCCTGTGGCGCGCGCCCGACCAGCGCAATCTGCTGTTCTGCTCGTTTCTCGCGATGTTTGGATTTTTCATGCTGGCGCCGCGCATGCACGAGCGCTACTTTTATGCCGCCGTCGTATTTGCGTTGCCGCTCGCGCTGGCCGAACCCGCGATGTTGGGGGTCTTCGTCCTGCTGACGCTGACCTGCCTGTTCAATCTTGCGTACGTGCTGCACGCGCTTCAGTTGGCGGTTTTCCTCGATTCGCGCGACATCTTTGCGATGGCCGCGTCACTGGTTAATCTGGTTGCGTTCGCGGCAGTGGCCGGTTACGGCTGGGCCCGGGCAAACGCGAATCTGGCGGGGGCGGAGATGGCTGCAGAGGAAGAAGGCGGGGCGCCCAAAAAAAGCGCGGCCAAGGTCGCCGCGATAGGCAAGGCTGGCGATACTCCGATCGCGACCAGCCACGGCTGGTTCAAACTCGGTCCGCCGCCGGCGGAGACCTACACCCCTTTTCCGTGGCTGCATACCGATACCATCGTGCTGTTCGTGGTGCTCGCGGTCGCCGCCGCCCTGCGCTTCTGGCACCTCGGCCATCCCAATGAACTGGTCTTCGACGAAGTTCATTTCGTCGGGCAGGCGCGCCATTACCTGCGCGGCGAGACCTTTCTCGATCCGCACCCGCCGCTGGCCAAGATTCTGATCGTGCTCGGCATCAAACTCTTCGGCGATGTTCCATGGGCCTGGCGCCTCGGCGTCGCGACGATGGGCACCATCCTCGCCGGCGTCACCTATCTGCTTGGACGCAGGATGTTCCGCTCGCGTCTGGCCGCCGCGCTGGCCGCAAGCTTCATCGTGTCCGACGGCTTCTTCCTCGTCGATTCACGCATCGCCGTGATCGATATCGTGTACCTGACCTTCGCCGCGATCTCCTACTTGCTGATGTTCCGCTTTATCCAGAATCCTGATTGGCGCGATCGTCGCCGCACTCTGGTCTTTCTCGGTATCTCGCTCGGTCTCTGCCTGGGTTCGAAACTTTACGTGCCGGCGATCGCCTTCATGCTGGTCACCGGATTTATCGTTTACACGCTGGCCCGGCCGGAACTCGCGCGAGCCAAAGCGATTAGCGCAAAAGTGCGCGATCGGCGCATCGCCGGCGCGGTCCTCATGCTGGGTGGAATCGCGGCGGTCTTCTATCTCGCCTGCTTTCTGCCGCATTACTACCTCGGATGGTGGGGCGGCATCGCGGACCTCTTTCACTACTACAAGGACGTGATGTGGTACGAGAAAAGCGTCTCGACCGCGACGCATCCTTATGCTTCGCCCTGGTGGAGCTGGCCGCTGATGCTGCGGCCGGTCGCCTATTGGCAGAATTTCCCCGATAAAGGCGACGTCGCGACCATCTGGGGCGCCGGCAATCCGATCCTGTGGTGGGGCGTGATTCCCGCGATGACGATCACCGCGGTGCGCGCGCTTGAACGTCCTGGCCTGACCCGCACTTTCCTCGTGATTGGCTATCTGGCGAACTTTGTAATCTGGATCCCCATCGGCCGCATCCTGTTTCTCTATCACTACATGCCTTCGATCTTTCTCGGCTATCTCGCGCTCGGCGCCATACTAGCCGATTTCTGGGAAGGCAACTGCGAGCTGTGGGAAACCTTCGCCGTGCTGCTGACGATGCTGCCGGCGCTCGCCCTCGGACTCGGGCATATAGCCGTCGCACTCAAGCCGAGCTTCATCTCTGAAAGCCTGCGCCCGGCCGCGGGCCTGCCGTTCGTGCTGCTGCTGACCTTCGCATGGATTCCGCTCAGGAAACGACCACAACTCAGCGGCCGCTTTGTTTGTCTCGCATTCCTCGGCTGCGCGTTCGGCATCTTCATCTACTACTTGCCAGTGTGGATCGCTCTGCCGATTGCGCGCGCGGGCTACTACGCGCGCATGTGGCTCGAGGGCCCCGGCCTGCGGAATTGGATCTGACATCATGAGTCGCCGGAACGAGTACAACTTTGAACGCTTAGGCGCGCGCAAAATCCGACCAATGGCGCGTTGCGGCGCCGTCCGTATTGCCCTCACGATCGCGGCGGTGACGCTGGCTGTGATAATGGGGCCGCGAGTTGCCCGCCCCGCCAACGTCAACCTGCTCAACAACGGCGACTTCGCTCGCCGCTCGGGCGCCTCCTGCGACGGATGGCGCGTGGACGCGTGGATCCTCTCGCCCACGGCTACGGAATTCAAATGGATCCCGCCCGTCGGCGCGGAACCCGCCGAGGTCGAGATCGACACTCATCACGACAACGACGCGCGCTGGCTGCAGACCGTGTCACTCGGCCCCGGATGGTATTACGTCAGCGTCGAGGCGCGCACCGATAAGATCCTGCCCTTCTTCATCGGCGCGACCATCAGCGTGCTCGAGGACAGCATCATGTCGGCCGATCTCAAGCGCACCAATGATTGGACCAGACTCGGCTTTTATCTTCGCGTCGGCCCGAAAGGCGGCGACGTCGACGTGGCTTTGCGACTCGGCGGCTTCATGAACCTCAACCGCGGCAAGGCCTTCTTTCGCCGCGCCAGCGTCGTCAAAGTTGACGGTCCGCCGCCGGGTGAAAAATACGTGTTCAATCTCGAACAGATCCGCAAGGACGAAGTCACTGGACCGATCGGCCAGACCTGGAGCCTCGTCGCGGTCTTCGTCGCCTTCATAATTCTCGCCGCCGTCGGATGGTGGCTTTTTAGTGCAAGCGTGTCGGAGACCTAACGGGCGTCCACGTCGTCACTAGTGATGAAAGCGTTTCTTGTGTCATCCTGAGGCCGCGAAGGATCTCGCGCGATGCTGCGCGCGTATTCCAGGCATTTGCGCTCGCCGCTACCGTTGGGCTTGGCCGCTTACCCGAGCATCGCGAGCGGTCCGAAAAGTCAGGTCAAGACTGTTGGTCTGCTCGTCAATCACTGAAAAAAAGCACCTCGCTTCCGTGTCCGCGAAGGGTGTTATCGACACGATCCGCAAGACCGACCTGGGTCTATCACTGTGGGACTGGGTCTATCACTGTGGGAAGTGTGAAACCTTTCAAAGGTTTCACGATCTCCTTTCCCCCTCCTCCGGCGGCTTGAACTCCGGCCGATGCTCCCTCTGCGCCTGCTGCGCGATCTCCTTCAACAACCGCGCCTCCTGCAGTCCGCGTGAAACGCAATTCTCCTCGCTCATGGTACGCAGCGGCACGTGCAGCGGTGAAGTGAAGACCGCCTGCAGACTGACGACGCTCGCTTCATTGCCCTGAGGCTTCACCGCGAAATTATAGACCGCTGAAGATCCGGCATCCGGCTCGGCGTGATACTTGGTCGCGATTCCTCGGAGGTCGCCGCAGTCGGCGTCCTTCAGATCGAAGCCGGTGACCGCCTGGCTCTCGATAATCCCGTTGTTCGGATCCTCGGCGATGATGTGAAGGCCGTTATCGGCGATCACCGTATGCACCGCATCCCAGGCGAGGTCGAACGGCAGCGCGAGCGTCAGTTGGTATTTATCGTCGGCCACCGGCTTTGCTGTCGGTGGATAAAAACACCCGGCCGCGGCTAACGCCAGGAAGAGGGAACAGAACAACCGTTTCATCGTCGACCATCCAAATAGCATAAACGCATGCGACGCGACTCGAACCGGGGCGGCTACGGTTGACGATCGAGAGCACTTCGACCGCCGTCCACGCGCGATCGCGGCATTACCCGGCCAAATCAAACATCTGTCACCTGTATCGGTCGAGTAGAAATAATTTGCCTCCCGCAACAATCTGGCGCTAGTCTTGCCACCGAACTACCGATCGTTCGTTTTCGACCGAGACTGAGTGAAGTTTGCCGACCGCCGCATTTCCCGCAGATTCCTAATTGCCGGCGGCTTCCAACCGCAAAGGCATCGGCAGTGAGCGCGAACTCGAGATTCTTCCCGGATCGCAGTCCGGCCCGTTGGACCGGAATCGCCTGCCGAAGAGATTCAAGTGTGTACGGCCGCCGTGCGCGATCCTCGAAACCGATTGTCCGTAAAGCTGGAACGGGCCGTGTGCGAAGTATCCAGCGCAAGGAGAAGGATCTGAATGAACGTACGAATTCGCAACCTCGTCAGCGCTGCCCTAATGATGGCGGCGATAGGACTGTGCGTGCCTTCCGCGCATGCGCAGGATAAGGCGACCGTCCGTGCGGGCTACCTGACCTGCCACGTCGCGAGCGGATGGGGCTTTGTCTTCGGCTCCTCGCGTGACGTCAAGTGCGCCTACGCAAGGGACAAGAACTACACCGAATACTATACGGGCTCGATCACCAAGTTTGGCGCCGACATTGGCTATCTCTCCTCGGCCGTCATTCTGTGGGCCGTGGTCGCCCCCACCAGCAATCTTAACCCGGGTGCGCTGGCTGGCCATTACGGCGGTGCCACCGCCAGTGTGGCGCTCGGCGTAGGTGCCGGCGCTAACGTCCTCGTTGGCGGATTCAAGACGTCGATCGCGCTTCAGCCGGTCTCGATCGAGGGCCAGAACGGCCTCAATGTCGCCGCCGGGATCGCGGAGCTGTCACTGAAGTTCGACGAAGCGAAGCCGCCCAGGCAAACCCCATAGCCATCCCATAGATGGCGGAGGATGTAGCCGACGACTATATCCTCCGCCACGACCGCCCTCCGCGCGCAACGGTTGCTGCCTCTCCGCTGAGCGCGCTTGACCTGCTCCCCCAGCGCCCGCCGTCTATGCTACGCTGCCAGCGGACGGGAATCGCCATGCAAGGGCGGCCCCGGAGGCTAACGGTCATGTCAGGTCATTCCAAGTGGAGCTCGATCAAGCACAAGAAGGGCGCACGCGACGCCAAACGCGGCAAGCTCTTCACCAAGCTGATCAAGGAAATCACTATCGCGGCGCGCCTCGGCGGCGGCGACATCAACGCTAATCCGCGCCTGCGCACGGCGGTCCTCACCGCCCGCCAACAGTCGATGCCCAACGATAACATCGATCGCGCGATCAAAAAGGGCACCGGAGAACTTGGCGGCGGCCAGCTCGAACAAATCGTTTACGAGGGTTACGGCGCCGGCGGCGTCGCCGTGATAATCGACGTCTTCACCGACAATCGCAACCGTGTCGTCGCCGAATTGCGCTATATCTTGTCGCGTCACGGCGGCAACCTCGGCGAGTCCGGATGCGTCGCGTGGATGTTCAAGAAGCGTGGCGTGATCTCGGTCGAAAAGGGCGCCGCCGACGAGGACAAGCTCATCGAATTGGCGCTCGACGCCGGCGCCGACGACGTGCTCAGCGAAGAAGAGGGCTACCAGGTAATGACCGCGCCGGAGAAGTTTCAGACCGTGCGCGACGCCATCGAAAAGGCCGGTATCGCGATGGTTGGCGCCGAAGTAACCATGATGCCGGAGAACACCGTCAAGGTTTCAGGCCACGCCGCCGAGCAGGTCCTCAAGATGATGGAAGAGCTCGAAGATCACGACGACGTTCAGAGCGTTTCGTCCAATTTTGATATCGATGACGAAGTGATGGCGCAATTCTCGGCGGCGTAAATGCCCTTGCGCGTTGCACTTGAAGTGACGGGCGGTGGTGGTTGAGGTGTGGGAATGCGGGTACTTGGAGTGGACCCCGGCAACGCGATCACCGGCTTTGGCATAGTCGATCGCGGCGGTGATCTAACCTACATCACCGCGGGAACGATTCGCGCCGGCACGCTGCGCGGTCCGGCCCGGCTCGCTGCCATCTACGAAAAATTGATCTACGTAATCGACGCCCACGCTCCCGACGCGATTAGTCTGGAGCGCAGCTTCGTCGCCGTTAACATTCAAAGCGCGTTCAAGCTAGGCGAGGCGCGCGCGATGGTGATGCTGGCGGCGGCGCATCGTGGACTGGATCTTTTCGAATACACTCCCACCGACGTGAAGCTTTCAATCGCCGGCTACGGGCGCGCCGATAAGCGGCAAGTCAAGGAAATGGTCCAGCGCACGATCGGCGCCGGCGTCCCCGGCGATCTCGCCGAAGACGCCACCGACGCTCTTGCGATCTCGCTGTGCCATCTCTTCCGCGCCAAGATGCCGCTATCGGTGCAACGGCCCGCGGGCCGCAAGTCGATGCCGCGGCGTCCGGTCCGTTCAGTCTCACTTTTGGGAGTGAAGCCGTGATCGCTTCACTCTCGGGCCGCGTCAAAATTCGCGAAGCCGGCCGGCTCGTGGTCGATACCGCCGGCGTCGGCTACGAGGTTTTCATTCCGCTCGCAACCTACTACCGCATCCCTGCGGCCGGCGCGCCGGTCGAACTCGAAATTCGCCAGGTCGTGCGCGAAGATTCGATTACGCTCTATGGATTTGCGACCGCGTCGGAAAAGCAGGCTTTTGATCTTTTGCTCGGCGTCCAGCACGTCGGTCCAAAGCTCGCTCTTGCGATTCTCTCGGTGCTGTCGCCCGAGGATCTGGTGGACGCGATTACGCAGGAGGACGTCGATCGAATCGACGCCGTGCCGGGCGTTGGTCCCAAGGTTGCCGAGCGTTGTGTGCGCGAATTGCGCGATAAAATCTCCGCGCTGAACGTGTCCGTGGCCGAACGTCCGAGCGCATCCGCTAACGGGCACGGCAGCGCAAATCCGATGCTCGATGACGCGCTTTCGGCGCTGGTCAATCTCGGTTACAAGCCGGTCGAAGCCAAGCGCGCGGTCGATTCGATCGGTGCGGACAGCGTGCCAGAGGGACTCGAGGCGCTGATTCGAAAATCGCTCGCGGTGCTGCTCGGTGAAAAGTAAGCATCAAATCGAAACCGCGGAAATCGAAACCGGGATCGAAGTCGGCGACGCGCCTCGGGAAACCACCAAGGTGGCGCCGCAGCCGAAAGCCGGTCGCAAGGCCAAAGCTGTTCGCGACCAGGACGGCGCGCTGGTGGAAGCGCCGCCCGCCGTCGAGGAAGAGGTCGTCTTTGACCTTTCGCTGCGGCCGCGTTCGCTCGACGATTTCGTCGGTCAGGAGCGCCTCAAGAAAATCCTCGGGATGTCGATCGAGGCTGCGCGCCAGCGTGGCGAGGTGCTCGATCACGTGCTCTTCTCCGGACCGCCGGGGCTCGGCAAGACTTCGCTCGCGCACATCATCGCGCGCGAACTCGGCGTCAACCTGCGCGCCACCTCCGGTCCCGCGATCGAGCGCGCCGGCGATCTCGCCGCGATCGTCAACGATCTCGACGAGGGCGACGTGTTCTTCATCGACGAGATTCATCGTCTCGCGCGCCAAATCGAAGAAATCCTTTACCCTGCGATGGAAGATTTCGAGCTCAACATCGTCGTCGGCAAGGGGCCGGGGGCGCGTTCCATGCGTCTGGCGGTAAAACCTTTCACGTTGATTGGCGCGACCACGCGTTCGGGACTCCTCAGTTCGCCGTTGCGCGATCGCTTCGGCCAGCATTTCCATCTCGACTTTTATGACCGTGCCGACCTGAGCGAAATCGTTCATCGTTCGGCGCGCCTGCTGAACGTGCGCCTCGACGACCTCGGCGCACAAGAAGTCGCCGGCCGCTCGCGCGGCACTCCGCGTATCGCCAATCGCTTGCTCCGGCGCGTGCGCGACTTTGCCCAGGTCAACGGTGCCGCGGTGGTCACGCGCGAGGTCGCGCTGGCGGCGCTCGAACTGCTCGAAATCGACGCTTGCGGATTTGACCGCATGGACCGCGCGATCCTGGCCGCGATCATCGATAAGTTCGACGGCGGTCCGGTCGGCGTCGAGAGCCTCGCCGCGGCGGTCGGCGAGGAGGCCGATACTATCGGCGAGGTGTACGAGCCCTACCTGTTGCAGGAGGGTTTTCTTGCGCGCACGGCGCGCGGCCGCGTCGCCACACAGCGCGCGTATACGCACCTGCGCCGCACCCGCCGCGGCCCCCTGATTTGATGACCTGAAAAGGATGAAGTTCGATTACACCGCGCCGTTGGCCACACCACTACAGTGGTTCAGCGAGGCGGGCTTCGTCGACGCCGATTGCGCGTTCAAAGGCGGGAGGTTTGCCGTTGTCCGCGCGATCAACCCCAACCTGAGATTAAATTCTTCAAATAGCTGATTTTTGCTACTCGCCAACGACAACCTTGTTCTGCTATAGATTGGTTTATCAGCCTTTATCGATTGTGCGCTTCCGTTTTTTGGCGCGAGTCGCGAGCTAAATCGTGAATGAAAATCGCCTCTCAATGATTGGGCGCAACCGCCCAACATGGCTGGAGCGAACCGTCGATCTCGTCCGGTACGCGATAGTCATGCTGCTGTCAGCCGCCGTAGCGGTATGGTCGTCCGCGCCAGCGTTTGCGCTGCCGCCAGTACCGATTACGGCTTGCGGCAAAATTACCAAGGCCGGCCTCTACGAAGTCGATAACGATCTCGTTGCTGTGTCGCCGTCGGCGGGCGATTGTCTGGTCATCACGGCGCCGAATGTCTCGTTGAATCTCAACCACTTCGGTCTTTTCGGCGCGACCAGCGCAGTTGGGATTCACGTAATGAAAACCGCGGCGAAGGCGTTTATTGAGGGCAACGGCTCAACCATTCGGACTTTCGGCGTGGGTCTCCAAATCGACGCGGCCGGCGCGTTGGCCGATAATTTCATCGTGCTGTCCAATACCGACGCCGGCATCCTGCTCAATCACGTGCAACAGGCCGACCTTTCAAATTTTTCCGCGACCAATAACCTCAACGACGGGGTCAGGATCGACGGCGGCGGCTACGACGTTCTGCAAATGCCGCTGACTTCCGGCAATGGCAGATATGGCGTCTGGGTGCAGAGTTCGAGCCACAACAGCATCGGCAACTTCTCGGTCCAGAACAACGCGCAGGCGGGAGTCTATGTCGGATGCTCGACGACGGGCCCGCAGGGCTTGTGCCCGCGCGGCGCGGTTGCGAGTGATTACAATTATGTCTTCTCGGGCCTCGCGGGAATTTCCAGCAGCGGCGTCCAACAATACGGTGTCGCCATTGACACCGGAAATAACTTCAATCGCGTCGTCAACGTCGCCGCCTGGCTGAACGATCACCTGGATCTGTTCGACGCGAATCAGGATTGTGCGAGCAACTATTGGTTTGCGGAGCCGACCATCGGCCAAGTAGAACCACGAAGCTGCATCAACTGATCCGGTTGTAATTCGCACCCAAGGCCCGGGCCTCTTTCGCCTCGCCGCCGCCCCGGCTCCACCTATCCGGAACGACCGCGCCCGAACGTTCGCAGCAATCTAAGTTTTGTTTGCGGTGACGGGCGGCTCGCGCTAATTAAACGCTCGACGGCGACGAGTCGCCTGGTTGCCAGGCTCTCATCCGATTTCGGTCACGACCGCCGCGGATAATCCGGCGGCGTGAACATCAAGGAGGGAAACAATCATGTCAGATTACCGTCTCATTTCGGCCGACTCCCATTTCGTCGAGCCGCCCACGATGTGGGCCGAGCGGATGGACCAACGCTTTCGCGATCGCGCGCCGCATACGGTCAAAGGCCTCGGCGGGCGCGAGGGCGAATTCTTCGTCTGCGAGAACATTGCGCCGATGACGGTGGCGGGGTTCTTCGGTGCCGGGGTGCCGTCGGCGGAATTGCCCGATCACAACAAGCGCGGTTTCGACGCCGCGCCCAAAAGCGTGTGGGATCCCTCATTTCGATTGAAGGACCAGGACCGCGACGGCGTGCAAGCCGAGGTCATCTACACCTCGATGGGCATGCCGCTGTTCGGGCTCGACGACCCCGATTTGCGCTCGGCCTGCTTTCGCGCTTTCAACGATTGGGCCGCCGAATATTGCAGTTACGATTTCAAACGCCTCGTCCCGCTCGGCCTGATCACGCTCGAAGATATCCGCGGCGCGGTGGCCGAGCTTCAGCGGATCGCGAAGCAGGGGATGAAGGGCGCGATGATCTGGGCGGAGGCGCCCGACGAACGTCCCTATAGCCATCCCGATTACGAGCCATTCTGGGCCGCCGCACAGGATCTCAATATGCCGCTGTCGCTCCATATCCTGACGGCGCGCAAGGGCACCGGCGCGGATCAGCGTGCCGGGCGCGACTTCCTGCTCGCGCTCGCGAACCTGCACCATCAGATCGAACGATCAATTTCCGTGATGGTCTATGGCGGGGTCTTCGAGAAGTTTCCCCGCCTGCGCATCGTCTCGGCCGAAAACGACGTGGGCTGGATGGCGTACTTCATGTACCGGCTCGACACCGTCCAGAACCGGCTCGGCGCGGTGGGCGGGATGAAGCTGCCGATGCGCGCGAGTGATTATATCAAGCGTCAGGTCTACGCAACTTTCATCGCGGACCCGGTCTTCGTCGATTCGCTCCATCGCTATGGTCCCGACAACATCATGTGGTCATCCGACTATCCGCATACCGCGGCAACTTTTCCGCGATCGCAGGAGATCGTGGCAAAGCGCTTCGGTATGTTGCCGGACGATCAGTTGCGCAAGATCGTCCATGACACCGCGGCCAAGGTGTACGGATTGTAAAAGCCAGTCACGCGCACCGCGATTCAACTGCCGCCGCTACGCGACGGATGCGGCTTGAACTGCGAGCGCCTTTCCCATCGCGGGAAGGGCGTTCTGCTAGTCGAACGCAGGTGGTTTTTTCCGGCGGACTGCTTCGAAAAATCGAGCTCCCGTTAACTCTTTTCGGCGCGCGTTTACTGGCCTCCGCCGCCAGCCGATAATCGACCCCTGTGAGCGCGCCGAGTCGCTGGCGATCGCTCCTGGACATATCGCGCTTGGGCAGGGGAATTCAGATGGCTTCGGATCAGACAGTTTACCTCTTCGACGTCGACAACACTCTCGTTGACAACGATCGCATTCAGGCCGACATGGCGATCCACCTGGAACGCGCGATCGGTGCCGAGCGCAATCGCCATTACTGGGGGCTGTTCGAGGAGCTGCGCAAGCAACTCGGATACGCCGATTATCTCGGTGCGCTGCAGCGCTATCGGGTCGAATTTCCGCGCGAGCTCCAGATCCTGGAGGTTTCCGACTTTCTGATTAACTATCCGTTCGCAAACCGCCTGTATCCTAATTCGCTCGACGTGATCGAACGGTGCAAGGAATTCGGCGGCGCCGTTATCGTCTCCGATGGGGACGTGGTGTTTCAGCCGCTGAAGGTCCGCCGCTCGGGACTCTACGAGGCCTTTGACGGCAACGTTCTCATCTATATCCACAAGGAATTCGAACTCGACGACATCGCTGCCCGTTATCCCGCCGCGCACTACGTATTCATTGACGACAAAGTCCGTATTCTGAGCGCGGTCAAACAAGTCTGGGGCACCCGCGTGACCACGGTTTTCCCGCGCCAGGGCCATTACGCACTCGACCAGGATGAAGTAGCGAAATATCCGGCCCCCGATGTTACGATCGAACGTATCGGCGCACTGGTCGATTACGATTTGAATGCTCTCGCTTCGACCCCGGACTAGTTATTGGCGCGGCGTGCCGATCGTGCGAATTCAAAGGTTTGTGCGCTCACTATCCGATGCGCAAGCCCTGGCGAGCGAGTGCCCCTGCTTCGCGAGTGACTATTTTGCGGGGATTGGCGCCGGAGAATTCGCGCCCGCCGGTGTGGTATCTCCGCCGTTGTTCCAGATCGTGGTATCGGGATGAAAGGTGGCCCACGCAAACCAGAATCCTGTATATGCAGCCGCGTGTTTGCCCCCGATTACCGCGCCGGCAGTCTTTGAAGCCGCGTCGTAAATGATCGTCACTGGCGTGCCACCGACCGTCGCCGCTACGGGCGGCTTGGCACGGTCAAGGCTGGTGAACGGAAACGCCACGCTGGCGCCATTGATCGACAAGCCCAGGACGTGCGCCTTCGGCGGCATCCGATTGTCGAGCGTACTGACCGCGAGCGGAACGCTCTGCGCCAGTTCGTAGCGCCCCGTGAAATCGTGCGCGAAATTCTGAATATCCGCCGCGCTCGCGTTCAGCACCAGCGTCTCCGGATGATAGACTTTCCACACTCTCCATGGTGTCACGACGTTGGGCAGCGGATTAAGCCGGCGGCCGGTCAGCGGTCCCGCGATAGCCTCGCCCTTGATCTGCGACCATAAACTCTTCGTTGCCTGGTCGAAAAATAGCAAGTTACTATCGTAGAGCCGGTCGGAAGTTCCCAGCGTAAGCGTCTTTTTCCCGAGCCTTCGATCGTACACGAGTGCGCTGCCGGTGAGCGGGCAGTAGGTCACGGCGATCGGTTCGCCCGCGATTGAATCGTCGACGAGCTGGTGCCAGGTAAGAATTTTGAGCGGATAGGCGCGCACCTTTCCGTTGATAATCACGCCGACCACGCGGTCATCCGGAGCAAGGAACGTGGCTTTGGGCGCGGTGACGAACGCCGGCTGCGTGATTGCGTCGATTCCGGCCATCGATCCGCCGGTGGAGATAATTCGGGCGGGCGGCACGCTGTGGCGAGAAAGGTCGAAGGCGGTAAGCGCTGGATACCACGCCAGCATCGCAATGAACGCGATCGTGTGCCGCAACGGGCGCGATCGCCGTCGGGATCGAGCGGCGCGAACGCCGGCGCTGCCTTTTTTGCTCATGCTGAGTGTGGAGATACCTCCAATTGCCAATAGGTTCATGTTCCGTCGGGCGCATTTAATTCCAGTCCACCGGCGCAACGCAACTGTCTTGCTTTCGGGCGAGACTTTTATTTCAGCCTGGTAGGAACAGGTGAAGCCGGCAGGGGGCTCGCGAGTTCCGATCGCGTTCGGCACCGACGCCGGGCGAGGTGCGCGGGCTATTCGATTTGGGCGCAGGGAATTTATCAGTTGAGCCGAAAGCGGCCCGGGGGCAGAACTTCCTTCACCGCTGGTTGACCAACAGCGAGCGCTTAGCGGCGCCGCGCGTTCGCGCAGAGCAACCGACTGCTGCGCCGGCTATGCGCCCTCGCGCTTGATCGATTTAACGTGCGGATCCGGCGGTAGGTTGAGCACGTCGCGACTGAAGAAATCGCTCAGGTATTCGATCAGGTTGCGCATCGATACCTCGGCGACCGGACGATTGTCGTCGTCAACCAGCGGGATGTGACGAAAGCCCTCCAGCACCATGCGGTTAAGCGCAAAGGCCACCGCGGAATCATCCGGCAGGGTGACAGGGTTGGGCGTCATGAAGGCGCTGACCTTGCTTTGGGTCAAATCGATCGGGTGTCCGGCGACCTTCATCAGCACGTCGCGCTCGGTGAAGATGCCAACCAGTTTCCCGGCTTCGACCACCAGGACCGTGCCGCGATTATTGCGCTGCATCGCCTCGATGACCGCGGCGAGATTGGAATTCGCCGCAACGACGAGTGGCTTATGCTGAACAACCTCGCTCAGCGTGATGGTGACCAACGCCGATTCGAGGTCGTTGGGCCCCGGATGCTCCTCTTCGAGCACCCGATCGGTTTCGTCGTTATCGAGGGACATATGGGACCTCGCTTAAGCTTGACCGCCCGCCTACACCCCCCTCACCGCAGCCCAAGCATAGCGCCGAATATTAATTCAAGCTAATGGCGATCTGCGGCTAGCCGTTACCGGCGAACAAATCGCAAGCGAAGGGAATAGCGGCGCCGTCACGGGCTTTTCAGGCGTTGCGCTGGGGAACGCGGGCCTGCGTCAGGTGCGATTTGCTCGCTCCCGCTACACCCCCCGGACCACCCAATCGGCCGCGAGCCGTTACGCCGTGCGGGTGCTTTCGAGTCTGAACCCGATCTGCACCTCGACCTGACAGATGGGTGCGCCTTTAATCAACACGCCGCGAATTTTCTTGACCTCGAACCAGTCGATATTGCGCAGCGTCTGCCCGGCCTTGGTCATGGCGTTGCGAACCGCCTGCTCAACGCTCTCTTCCGAGACGCCAACCACGTTGACGATGGTGTAGGTTTTATCCGGCATCGGTTTCTCCATAGGGTCGATAGCATCAAGGGCCAGGGGCTCGTCGTCGAGATCATCTATTCCCCGAAATCCGGATTTTGCAAGCCTTCGCGGTCTCCGCACGACCCACGGTGCTCGCGGCTCCCACGGGAACCGCGCCCAACCGCGGCGACGGTGAGTTGATGAATTTTTGCCGCAAGACGATTCGTGGCGAACTGCGGCTGGATGCTGATTATGCGAAAGTCTGGTTGCTGATGGTGGGCAGGGGCAGAATTGAACTGCCGACACGAAGATTTTCAGTCTGTGTTCCCACAAAAATCAAGCCCGTATCCCCGTACAGGGGCTCACTGTTCCGAGACTCTATGAGCCGTCTAAGGAGTGCAGTGTTATAGGCGTTAGGTGCTTAGTTTATATAGGAAATTGGTGTTAACCGAGATATAGGAAATTCTGATTCTACCGACAATTTCAGATGGAACTTGAGCTTTCTTGGATCGGCCCTTGACCGTTACCTAAGTGTTACCTAGAATGGTTGAATCCAAGGAGCTTTTGAGGATTTCTAAATATGCGACCACATTTGACGGATATGTTTGTGAAATCTGCGACTCCGCCTGAGACGGGTCAGGCGGAATTTTGGGATGGGCAAACACCCGGCTTCGGCCTACGAGTGAGCCAAGGCGGACGTAAGGCATGGGTTTTGATGTATCGTCATCAGGGGCACTTGAGACGGCTGACTTTAGGCACGTACCCAATTTTGAGTGTCGCAGCGGCCCGAGACGCAGCGAAAGCCAATCTCCTACTCGTTCAAAGCGGCAAAGACCCTGCATTTGAGAAGCAAGAGGCTAGGGATGCCGATAGCTTCAATACCCTTGCGGATCGCTATCTCAGGGAGCACGCACAGCGCCATAAGAAAGCTTCTTCCGCCTATGAAGACGAAAAGATGTTAAAAAGGGAGCTTCGTCCTGCATGGGGTATTCGCAAAGTGCAGGATATACAACGCCGTGACGTAATCGAACTGGTTGAAAATATCGCTGGACGTGCCCCAATCTCAGCAAATCGAGTGCTTTCTCTCGCAAGCAAGGTCTTTAACTTCGCCGTATCCAAGGGCGTGATTGAGGTCAATCCTGCCTATCGAATCACCAAACCGGGTAGGGAACAGGCGCATGATCGTGTCTTGAGCGACGATGAAATTGTGGCTGTTTGGTATGCGCTCGATCATGAATCACCGATCATTTCAGCACTGTTCAAGGTGCTGCTACTCAGCGGTCAGAGACGTGCAGAAGTTCTTGGGATGCTGTGGGCTGAAATTGATCTGATTACCGGCTGGTGGGTTTTACCCAGAGAACGGACCAAAAACGGTAGGCTGCACAGAGTTCCACTAGTCGGCCAACTTCTCGACATCTTGAAAGCGTTAAAGGCTCAGAGTAGCTCGACCCTGGTTTTTCCCGGTAACAATCATCAGGAGAAACCTCTAGTCAGCACACATAAGGCCCTGAATCGAATCATCAAGCGGTCCGAGGTCGAACCATTTACGATTCACGACCTACGACGGACCTGTGGTACGGGAATGGCGGCAGCAAGAGTCCAGCAAATTGTGATCAGCAAGGTCCTCAATCACATAACAATGGAAACTGGCGGAAACAGAATCACGTTAGTTTATGATCGGCATACCTACGATCAGGAAAAGCGAGAAGCCCTCACCGCATGGGGCAATCATATTCAGGCAATTCTAGGAGTGCCTGCAAACCAAAACGTCGCTTAAGATGCGATTTCCAGCCTCACAATTGGCCAAATAGACGATAGCCCGAACCTTTCCAACATATCTCGCGAATGGACGGAAACGGCCCTTCAAGCCTTTGGAGTGCTCTACCTGCTACCTCGATATGGGATCGCACACCTATAGTCCACATTTGGCAAATATTCGGCTAATGTAAACTCCTAGGCGAGAAACCGGCCAAATTTGATTTTTTCGTCGAGAACTAGTATTTTTGAAAAGGTTAGTTCTGAGGAAGATTGCCCGGAGGAAAGGCAACCCAGTCTCAAAACCCCACAAATCAATAAGGAGCCTTTATTGTGGCATAAAGAGGATATGCGATCAATGAAAACGAGAAGAAATGAGATTTCAAGTCGAGGTAGAATGTAATACAAACAAATACACTGACCCAAAGACAGGACAAGTGTGGTTTAGCGGCTGCAAGAAGCGCACATGCATAGACTGTGGGCGTGCACTTGCCTCAGGAATCAACTCCAGAGTACGGCCCTATCTACGTTCATTTAATTGGCTAATGACGTTCAATCTGTTGGGAGATAATAGCCCGACAGTGGGAAATTGTCAGAGGCTTACGTTACCAAGTATCTTTGTTTGGTTAAAACGTAACGCCGGGCTGAATGGATATTTCTGGGTACTAGGATATGGTGCATGGGAAGGTTTGCATAGGCATTTACTATTGCACCTTGATATCGGAGATAAGGAGATGTTGTTGTGGAATTTAGATAAATGTATTGAACGGGTACAGGCACAAGTCAGTGTGTGGGTTCAGGAAAGATACAGCGATGGAGCACTCGATTATTACTTAGGCAACTACCTGGAAACTGTGAAGGTACTACCAAAGGGTACAAAAGCTCAGGGTCTAATAAAACCTAAACCACTGGAGATGATTAGTGATTATGGTACAGATTACACTGATCATTCTACATACATATATAGTTAAGGATGGGGCGTGTGCGCTGCCCCGCTCAGGAAATGGGTTGAAGGCTATACACGAGCGTTTGCGGGGAGCTAAATTTCTTGGGTAATGTGGGCAGAGTTTTACAAGCAAATGATTATGTTAGCCTGCGTGAAATGCTCTATTGACTAGTATTCTCGGCAATTTTGACCACTGCCACTGCGAATTCTGCTGCAACTCTTAAATTTACTTGAACAACAAACCAGAGGGGTGGTATCGCGAAAAGCCCTAGCAGCGGTGTTAGGTTGTTTCCGAACGGAGAGGGTGAAATTCCGAAAAGCCAAGCGGAGCACATAATTTCAAGTGCGAGTGCGAGACCCCCGTTAAGCATGGTAACCAGAATATAGCCATATCCAAGGACAACGGGTGCGAGAAAGCGCTCAAACCTCGGCGAAAACAGCACCCTCCAAAAATTCCTCACGACGAGTAGCCTCCTTGTTTGTCTTTGCTTTCCCGTTGGAATGATAGAGGGCTATATTTGGTTAATTTCTTAGAGGCTAAGAAGCAAACCTTTGTCAGGCCGGTAGGCGGCCAATGATTTGGAAACTGTACCTGATTATTTTGAAACTAGTCAATACTCGCGATGAAACTAGATGAACGACCGAGCACAATGATGAAAGCGGTCTCAAGTTGGCACGAAACTAGTAACATCGCGGATGAAACTAGGGAACATGGCTGAGACTTGGATCGCTAGAGTGGATACACACTCCGCTTTCGGAACATGGACTAGGAGAGAGGCTATTTTCGTTGAGTTCGCGGCACACACTAGCAAGCTCTCGTTTCGCTACTAAAGTGTTCGAATCTGTCAGTATCGACACCCTTGATTCGCGAAACTTGATGCATTCTTCCTCGGATTGGAACCCGGGGACTACAACCTCGATATTCCATTTGGTTAATGGTGCATTAAGATCAATTGCTTGCTGACCTTTCATCGGTGGTAGCAGGAAATACCATTGCATCGGTGAGAACGGTGGCAAGCCGCGACACGCTCTCTCATATGCGACCATTGTCTCAATAGGGGTTAGATTCTTGTGGCTGTATGCGAAGCCGATGAGTGGATGGTACAAGCGGCGATTTATCCTAATGGTCTCTGCGGGACGCCCAGCGAGCGATGCGTCAAACTGAGCGAGCGCGGCATTTTCGGCCTCTCCACGGTCACGTTGGTAGGCATACCGGTCCACTATTTGAGCGCGCCAGTCACACTCATCCGATCTGAGTGGAGCGACATCATCGTTAGTGTACTCTTCCAACTCCGGGGTGTTCATTCGATTGGTGGAGGCAATCGGAGGTTGAGAATTACTTGTGGATATAACCACGAATTCATTACCTATCCATCGCAACACGTAATTCTTGGTGCCGCCTGTTGGGCAGCACATAGGATCGATCAACAACCCCTCATTGTCCTTCCGATATATTGGTTCGGTCAATAAAAGGTCCTCAGGGTTGTCAGTTGAAGGCTTCAAACTTCCGCCAGGGAATCCGGTCAAGTCTGCGCTAGGTTTCGAAGAAAGTTGCCAATTGCCCTCAGTCGTTTTATCGAAGACATCCCAATACAGGAATCCACCATTTCCGCAGAAGTATTGCGCAATCATTCGGTTTTGCGAACCTCCTGATAAACTTTGGCAAATGGGGGCCAGGAGGTCGCAGTCTTTTGCTGGGTTGGGAGCGAGGCTTGCCAATGCCCGTTTTGCAGCATCCACAGTACACAAGGGCGCATTGGTGCTGAACACTGATTTGTTTGGATTCCCGTTTGCACTTAAGGCAGTACGATTATGATATTGGACACTTAGATACTTCGTGAGCGCTAGCGCAGAGAGGCTACCAAGGGCGAGTATCGTTGTGATAGCAATTCGCCGGCTGGATGAAACTATTCGGGTGTGGGTGGGGCTTCGAGATGCACCGCATTCGCCACAGAATCGGTGCCTTTCTCCAACTGGTTTGCCGCATTTCGTACAGTATGGCATTGCCGCGCTTTCCAGTATGGAAGCGGATCACCGGTAATGTCTCACTGTGGCAGGTCGCAACAAGCTCCTAAGAATCAGGAATCCAAAAACAGCAAAGATTACCAATAACCACGGACGATCAGCGTAATACTTTTTGAAGCCATAGCGAAAAGCAGCCCAAAAAGTGTCCGGGCGCTCGTCTTTCCAAGGAAGCTCAATCAATTCAAGAGGAATTGGCCTGGGGTAGGCAAATCCTATGGGAGTTGCCGTAACATGGATCGTTTCTTTCATTCGACTTTTGGGTAGTGGGTCAGTTTGAAACTTGCCGGTCAGAATACATCCAGAAATGGTCAAAGACACCAGGGCCGGGATGGGCGCTCGCCGCATTCCAAAAGCTTTGCATAACTTGACCAAGGTCAGATACCCGCATATCGGTACGTTCGTATGTCGCGGTATTTGGTTGATGTGCGAAGCCAGCATCCACGGGAATCTTCGTAAGCTTTTGTCCCAGTGCGCTGCTATAATCATCGTCAAGGGAAAATCGAATAATAGTTCGCACGAACGTACCTCCCTAGTCGGTTTTTATCTATATGGCGCAGGCTTCTAAAGTAGTAGGTGCGCTTTGTTGGGACTAGTGCGGACCAATTTCCTTAGTGCACTCGGCAACCACCGTATCGTAATTGGACTGGGGCGATGCGTTATTGTGGTAGGCATACAGCATGGAATTGTGGACTAATACTCTTAAGTCGTCTGACATCTTACCTCCACCCATTGCGTCATAGATACCTACAAAGGCACCCTCGGCTGTGATCTCGTCAACCTTGTCACGATCGTCAGATGCCATCCGAGCTGCTCTCCCGGCTTGTTCACAACTGAAGGATTGGGCAAACGAATTCACACTGGGCAGAGTGCTTAGTGCCACCGCGAACAAAAGAACCTGCCTTCGACGGCGCGCGGCTGGCGGTTTAGTATTTTTGGTAATATGCATCAGAGATTTCTCAGGTTCTTCCGGTTTACCGAGAGAATAGCCTGCCGGGTACAGGAGCTAGTTTCAATCGCGAAGTCAGTTTTAAAAACTGGCGAATGGTCTGACCAATTCGAGGCAAAGGTCACGATTCGCTCCCCACCTCCCCCCGGTGGTCCAGTGACAGAAGAGGTCATCCGTGCTCTCGCTCACCACGTAAGCGTAGAAAGC
Organism: Binataceae bacterium (SeqCode); assembly: GCA_050011435.1. Taxonomy (GTDB): domain Bacteria; phylum Desulfobacterota; class Binatia; order Binatales; family Binataceae; genus JADMIL01. The sequence continues at coordinate 76,355 of JBEKJC010000006.1, read as the reverse complement.
ACGAAATCATGGTGCCATGTCCACTCATTCTAATTCAAGCACGATTAACTGCCTTCCAGCCAGATAAATCGCTCATTGGCAGTATTAAGGCACTAGGACGTTGAAACTATCACTGAAAAGCTGATTTGCGGCAATTGGCGATCCCTAGTAGAGGCTGACTTGCTACCTATGCGTTACCTAGGATCGTGCGGTTCGGCATCCCGCTGGATTTGGATTTGAGAAAAGCTCAAAAATACAAGGGTTTTTTGGTGGGCAGGGGCAGAATTGAACTGCCGACACGAAGATTTTCAGTCTTCTGCTCTACCGACTGAGCTACCTGCCCACCCCGACGGGCTTCCCGTGCCAACAAGCCAGGGAATTCGTGCGGTCCTTAATTGGTACCGATCCAGACCGTGCGTTGCAAGGCACATTCGGGCGCGGCGGAGGCCTGAGCGGCGCGATTCAGGCCGTCCTGGAAAGTGAGCGCCTCCCGCTTACGCTGCCGCGAACGGTCTCGACGGTATCGCGCGCAAGACCGATCATCCCGGTTCACCGTGGGAAGTTTGAAACCTTTCAAAGGTTTCAAGAGCCTTTCCTGAGGGCGGCGACGCGCGCCTCGACGAAGTCGATCACCCGCGCTTCGAGGTTGGTGCCGTCGAGCCGATCGATCTCCTGGATGCCGGTTGGACTGGTCACGTTAACTTCGGTCAGGTAATCGCCGATGATATCGAGGCCAACGAAGTAGAGACCGTCGCGTTCCAGGCGCGGGCGCAGCATGCGGCAAATCTCGCGGTCGCGCGCCGTGATGTCGGCCTTTACGCAATTGCCGCCGACGTGGATGTTGCCGCGATGCTCGTCGTCGCGCGGCACTCGCAGAGTACATCCGAGCGGCTCGCCGTTGAGCACGATGAGGCGTTTGTCGCCGTTGCGAATTTCGGGGATATAACGCTGCCCCATGATCGGACGGCTCTCGAAACGCGTCACCGCCTCGAGGATCGCGTTGAGATTGCGGTCGCCGGCACGCGCATGGAATACGCCCTCGCCGCCATGACCGTCGAGCGGCTTGACGATCATCTCGCCGCCCTGTTCCTCCATGAAGCGCTTGAGGCGGGGGATTTCGTAGGTCACGACGGTCGGTGGAATGGCGCCCGGGAAGTTCAGCGCGTAGAGCTTTTCGTTCGCCTCGCGCAGCCCGGCCGGCTCGTTGAGCACGAACGTGCGGGCGCGGTCGGCAAGACTCAGGATCATCGTGGCGTACAAGTAGGGCGCGTCGGCGGGCGGATCCTTGCGCATGAAGATCGCGTCGAAGGCCTCCAGCGGATACTGCGCTTCGTGGTCGAGGAAGCGGTAATGCGGCTCGGCGCGCGCGACTTCGCAGCGGCGGGCATCGGCGAACGCCCGATGGCCGTGGGTGTGCAACCCTCTCAGCCCCAGGTGGTAAACCTCGTGACCACGCCGCAGCGCCTCGAGCATGAAGACGAAGGTCGTGTCCTTGTCGGGCATCACCGCCTCGAGCGGGTCCATCACGAATGCGAACTTGTAAGCCACCGCGTCAGATTCCTTTGTCGATTTCGTCCAGGGCTCCGGCCACCAGGCTGAGCGCCGCCAGCGCCGCGGTCTCGCTGCGCAGCCGGTTGGGTCCGAGACCGGCGGCGACGAAGCCCGCCGCATGCATGACAGCATACTCGGCCGCGTCGAAGTCGCCCTCGGGACCGCATGCGATCAGCGTAGCGCGCGGGCGCATCCGGCGCACGATTGTCGTCATTGGTTCGGCGCCCTCGGTGCAAAACACCGCGAGCGTCTCTTTTGGCACTTCGCGGGCAGCCTCGGCAACCGTGACCGGAGGGCGAATCTCCATCGGATGCGGCGCCAGGCTCTGCTTGGTCGCCGCCATGGCGAGCCGGCGCCATCGTGCAACCCGCTCGTGTCCCGGATTACGCACGACCGCGCGCGCACATTCGAGCGGCCAGAACGACGAGGCGCCCAGTTCGGCTGCCTTCTCGACCATGAAATCCATCCGCGGCCCCTTGATGATTGCCGCGGCGAGGATAATCGTCGGGCGCCTTGCCTCTCGCTTGAGCCTCCCGGTGATCTCGATGATCGCATGATCGCTCTCGAAGTGGGCGATTCGGCCGCAGAATTCCGCGCCGTCGTCGGCGAGCAGACGCACCGCGCCGCCCGGTCCGAGGCGCATCACGTCGCGCATATGATGTAACTCGGCGCCGCCGATGTGCGCGCTGCGACCGTTGATGGCCCCCGGTTCCAGAGCGAAGCGCGGCGGACGAACGATAGTGGGCTTCATTGCGCGAGCACCAGTGCGGTCCAGCCGCGATCGGCGCGCCGATCGATACAGCGCATGGTGGGACGATATGCCTCGATCACGCTCTCGGCCTCACGGTTGAGGATTCCCGCAAGGATCAGACGGCCCTCGGGCGCGAGGCGGTGCAGCAGCCGCGGCGCCATCTCGATCAGCGTCGAGGAAAGGATGTTCGCCGTGATCAGGTCGAAATGGCGGCGCAAGGAAGCGATCGGCACCAGGGAAAAGCGGACGTGCTCGCGCACGTGATTGAGATCGGCGTTTTCGCGCGCGTTCTCCAGCGCGACCGGGTCGATATCGATGGCAGTGACTTCGCCGACGCCCAGCAGCCGCATCGCAATTGCGAGAATTCCGGAGCCGGTGCCGACGTCCAGCGCGCGCGTGAAGGGGCGCTTCCGGCACAGATCGTCGATCAGCCGCAGGACGCCATAGGTGCTGCCATGATGGCCGGTGCCGAAGCCCTGTCCCGGTTGGATAACGAGCCGGATGCGATCCGCGCGCTGCTCATGGTTCCAGGGCGGTACTATCAGGAAGCGGCCAACGGTGAAGGGCTCGAAGCGCGTCATCCACATGGTGGCCCAGCCGGGGTCGGCCAGGGTCTCGCGCTGGAGGCGGGCGGTGGCGCCGATCATCGCGGCGGATTCCAAAGCGCGGCGCACACGTTTCAGATCGGCGTCATTGAGGCGATCGAAGTAGGCTTTCAGCCGCACTTGGCGGGGCGCTCGCATAGGGGCCGGACGCGGCGGGCGGATTTTGCTGACCTCGCATCCGAGTGCGCGATTGGCGACCAGAATCGCCGCGGCGGCGTCGGCGTCGGCGGCCGGGAGATCGAATTGAAGGCGCACGTACGTTCGTTGCAGGTTAGATTTCATGATGGCGGCGGGTCTGGCCCTGCACCTATTCCGGCGGTGTCGATCGGACGGTCGCCGAACTCCGCATTGCGCAAGCCGGTCTCCCAAGAGGATAGGGCATGTGCGATGGTCGGAACAGAGCATCGACCCTTGGTGAAATCGGGCCTCCGATCGGTGAGCGCCCGCATCGCGTCGATTCGAAAATTCATTTATCCGGGCGGTGCGAATGCTGTTGAAGGCTGAGACCACAGCGAATTGCGGAACCGGCGACCCCGTGGTTACATCGAATGGAGATGATCCAACTTCGCCGATGGGTTCAGCTCAGCCGCATCAATCCAATGCAACGGCATTCGGCTGCGGGGGATCGGATGACGCGCACATGCTGAACATAGCCCACCGCGGGGCGAGCGGCCGCTTCCCGGAAAACACCCTAAAAGCCTTCGGCGCCGCGATCGATGCCGGCGCGCAGATGTGCGAGCTCGACGTTCAGCTCACCAGCGATGGCGCTCTGGTTGTGATTCATGACGAAACCGTCGATCGCACCACCGACGGACGCGGCGCGGTGCGGTCGATGACGCTCGATAAGCTCAAGCGCCTCGACGCCGGCGTGCGCTTCGGCCCCGAATTCAGGGGCGAGCGCATACCAACGCTGGAAGAGGTGATTGCGCTGATCGACGGGCGCTGCGGACTCAATATCGAGATCAAAAGTGGCGGCGTCGAGCGCAAGGTCTGCGAACTGGTGGTCGCGTGTGGCGCCCTTGGAACCGCGATGATTTCGAGTTTCGACTGGGAAGCGCTTGCCATCGTGCGCCATTTCGAACCCCGAGTGCGCGTGGGACTGCTCGCCAGCCAATGGCCCGCGCGGCTGGTCGGAGCGGCCTTCGAGCTCAAGGCTGAATCGATCAACCCGCGATCGGATATAGTGACCGAGGACCTTTGTATCGCCGCGCATGAACGCAATTTGAGCGTCTATACCTGGACCGTCGATGAGCCGGTCGAGATGCGCCGGCTGATTGCGTTCGGCGTCGACGGCATCATGACCAACTACCCGGAACGCTTGCGCGAAGTGACGGACTACTGACCATGGTGCGCTTCGGCACCGACAAAATCGAAGAGGTGCGCGCGCGCGCCGATATCGTCGAGATCGTCGGCGCGCAGGTGCGGCTCAAACGCGCCGGGCGCAATTTTGTCGGTCTGTGCCCGTTCCATAACGAAAAGACGCCCTCGTTTTCGGTCAACGCCGAGCGCGGCTTCTTTCATTGCTTCGGCTGTGGAGCGGGCGGCACCGTGTTCGACTTCGTGATGAAGGTTGAAGGGCTGACCTTCTTCGAAGCGCTGCAATCGCTGGCGCGCCGCTACGGGATCGTGCTGCCGGAACATACCGGACCCGGTGGACCACCGCCTGGCGAGCGCGACGCCCTGGCGTTGGCGAATCTGACCGCCGCCGAGTTCTTCGCCCACGTGCTGTGGAAGACCGCCGACGGCGCGCCCGCACGCGACTACCTCAAAGCCCGCGGTATCACCGAGGAGACGGCGCACGCCTTCATCCTCGGGTATGCGCCGGCGCGTCCCGCGAATCTTGCCACCGTGATCGGCAAGCGCGGGATGCTCGAGGCGGCGGTAAAGGCCGGCTTGGTCAAGCGTGAGCCCGGCCGCGACCCGTACGACATGTTTCGCGCGCGCCTGATGTTTCCGATTCGCGACGCGCAGGGCCGCGTGATCGGATTTGGCGGACGCGTGCTCGATCAGCGCCTGCCCAAGTACATCAATTCTCCCGAGTCGCCGATTTACTCCAAGGCGCGCGGGCTCTACGGCGTGTTCGAGGCGCGGCAAGCAATCGCGCAGGCCGACCGCGCGATCGTGGTCGAGGGCTATATCGACGTGATCGCGCTCTGGCAGGCGGGCTTCAAGGAGACCGTCGCGAGCCTCGGCACATCCCTGACGGTCGATCAATTGCGGCTGCTCGCGCGCTACACCCGCAACATCGTGGCGTGCTTCGATGGCGACGCGGCCGGGCGCAAGGCGTCGTTGCGCGCCCTCGAGGTATTTCTCGGCGCGGGATTGCTTGGGCGCGGCGTCTTCATCCCGTCCGGTTTCGATCCGGACACGCTGGTGCGCGATCGCGGCGCACAAGCCCTCAACGAACTGATCGAATCCTCCGAATTGCTCGTCGATTACTTCTTGCGCGAGCAGGCGGCCGCGGCCGGCGCCACGTTGAGCGGAAAGGCGAGGGCGGCTGAGCGGGTCGCCGAGATTCTGCGGATGGTCGCCAATCCGTTTGAGTTCGATTTGCTCGCGCGCAAGGCCGCAGACAGCCTCGGGGTGGGCGAGGAGTTGTTGCGTCGGGAGGCACGCAAGGGCGGCGCGAATAATATGCCGCTGCGGCGCACCAGCGGCGCGGCGCCCGCCCGACCGGCACGAACGGCGGCGCGTGGCGATGCGGTCGCGCAGGCCGAGATCGGGCTGATAGCGATCGCACTTGATTATTCGGAGATGCGCGCGGAGATTGCCGCGCAGCTCCCATCGATCGAATTCAATGACCCGATGCTGGGGGCGATGCTCGAGGATATCTGCCTCTCCGATGAAGCGCGGGCGACACTCGAAGTCCGTATCCTTGCCGGTCTGAGCGAAGATCAGCGCGAGCGTCTGAGCGCCCTGATGGTCGGCCCCCTGATGGTGAACGCGGAGGGTGCGCAGCGGATGGCGGCGGATTTTATCTCCGCGTTGGCGCGGAGCAGGCAGCGGCGTGAGGTCGAAAGCCTGCGCCGGGTGGCGGCCGATACCAGCGGCGATGATGCCGAGGCGGCCGCGCAGGCCGTGATCGCATTGCGGCGTCAGACCCACGACGGCAATTGAGGGGCATACGCAAACCAGGGTCTGCAGCAGCGGTCGCAGCCGATCTATTAGCGGCCCTTAAATCTCGCCGGCAAACTTGGTATAATTATTTGTCAGCCTGATGAGACCGAGAGGGCCCATAGCTCAGCACGGTTTAGAGCTGCCGGCTCATAACCGGCTGGTCCCAGGTTCAAATCCTGGTGGGCCCATTACAAAATTATTGTCAAAAGCTTCGCATCGCTCACCCCTCTCGCGCGCCGCTCAACACGGCGTGGCGACCGTGCCGGGCGCGGCGTCGCGACTTGCATTTAGCGGAGGTTGCTTTGCGTGAAGAGATAACTCGGCTGATGAGTCTCCAGGCGATCGACCGGGAGCTGCGCGAACTTCAGGAGGCGCTGGCGACAGTCTCGGGACGGTCAGTGCAATTGCGGCAGGAAGCGCAGGACTACACAGCCGAACTGGAACGCCTGCAGCAGGAAGATCAGCAGAGCGCGGTAACCCGCCGCAATCTCGAAAAGGAACTGGCGGAAAACGAGGCGCGCCAGCGCAACAAGCGCATGCGTAGCAACCAGGTGCGCAACGACCGCGAGTCGCTGGCCGTCGATCACGAGATCGAATCGCTCAAGGAGACCAAGCAGCGGCTCGAAGGCGAGCTGCTGGCGATGATGGAAGCGGCCGAGCAGCGGACCGCGCGCATCAAGGTGCTGACCGAACTCTGCGCGCAGCGCCGCACCGAGCTCATCGAGGCTGAGAAAGAGTCCGCGGCGCAGGTCGAGGACTTGAAGATCTCCATCAGCAAGCAGCACGTCGATCGCGACCTGATGAAGAAAAATATCGACCCGGTATTGCTCCAGCGCTACGAGATAATCTTCAGCCGCCGAGCCGGCGTCGCGGTCACGGAGGCCAAGGGCGGCACCTGCCAGGGCTGCCGGATGCGCCTGCCGCCACAGCTCTACAACGAGATCCAGAAGCATCTGCAGGTACATTTCTGCCCCAACTGCCAGCGCATCCTGTACTTCGAGGCCGCTAAGGTAGAGGCGATCGAAAAAGAGTAGGGCGCGCGGGGCCGCGGGGCAGAGCGGAATCATCCGATAATCGCACGATCGAGCAACGCGAGCGTCAATCCCTGGAAAAAGCTACAATCGGCACTGCCGGAGTGAGTCGGGCGATCCCCCTTAAGCGGGAGGAAAGTCCGGGCTCCACAGGGCAGGATGGCCGTTAACGGCGGCGCGGAGCGATCCGCGGAAAGTGGCACAGAAAACAGACCGCCCGTAAGGGTAAGGGTGAAATGGCGGGGTAAGAGCCCACCGGCGTGCGAGTAATCGTGCGCGCATGCCAAACCCCATCCGGAGCAAGACCAAATAGGAGGAAGAGCTGCCCGCTCGTACTTCCTCGGGTATGGTCGCTTGAGCTCGCGAGCAATCGCGGGCCCAGAGGAATGATCGCCACCCGCAAGGGTACAGAACCCGGCTTATAGACTCACTCCGGCTTCTTTCAATTTCTGTCGCTCGCGCTGCACGGATTGCTCGCCAAGTCCCGCGGGATCAGCAGGATCGGTGTGGTTTTGACAGGGCGATGCCCGCATCTTTACAAATGGGAAGTCTGAAACCTCATGAGGTTTCAGTTAACTATAAGTTTTGCGTTCCTCAACATTCTCCCTCTCGAGCATCCGGTCTAGCGGGCGGCGCGGCGACTGGCACCCTTGGGCTTTCGCGGCGCCGGCGGCGTCGCGATCCCGAACGCGACCTCGGCATTCTCCAGAAAACTACGGCCGGTGTTGGTCGCGGAAAGAATCGTCGCGACTTTCGCCAGCGCACGGAGGTCGCGCACGCCGACGTCGATCTCGGGCGCGATCGCTAACCCGACGCGAACCGGCAGTTCCCGGGCGAAGCGCGCCGCGCGCTCAATTTCATTGCGCTGATTGGCGGCGTAATCCTCAAGATAATGCACAAGCGCATCGAGTCCGTCGGCGCCCGCGTGGTCACGCTCGATCGCCTCGCGACGGAACTCGCTGCGCATGGCCGGGATTTCGGCGAGATGCTTTGGGAGATGCCGTGGCTTGGCCATAAGGGCGTCGAAGCTGCGCTCGTCGAGCATCCGGTTGAGCACGATCGCGGCGAGCCGCAGCCCGGCTGCCTCCATCTGGTGGACCAGCGCATCCGCCTCGCGCAAGCGATCTTCCTCGGTCGTCGTGACGAGCACGAAATGCACGCTCGCGGAGTGCAGCATCGCGTCCACTTTGCGAAATCGATCGGCAATCGCATCCGCTGCTTCAGCCGCGGCGCCGAAGAATTCGGAAATCGACGTCAGCGTATGCACACCGGCGAATTGTTCGAGTTGTTCGACGACGAAGCGCGCCGCGCGGCCGGCGATTCCGAAGGCGGCCTTGCGCGCGGCGGCATAGGGGATGAAAAGCCACCGTGCGGCGCGCGAATCGAGCAGGCGAATCAGATGCGCAGGCGCCTCAAGAAATTCGAAGGCATGTGCGGCCGGCGGCGTATCGACGACTTCGACTGCGAAGCGCGCCGTGCAATGCATCTCGTAGAGCTGTTCGAGCGCCGCGTACGCCTCGGCGCCGGCGAATTGCTCGGTCAGGCTGCGATAAAATGAATTCTTGAGAATACGTTCGCGCGCCGCCGGCGTTTTGACGAAGCGCTCGATCAGGCTGTCCCACGCGCCCTTGACGTCCAGCACCATCGCGGAGAGCCGCAAGCGCGGGTCGAGACCGGCGGTGGCCAGACGTCGCGAATCGATCCGCGTCGGCTGCGCGGTCAGCCGCTCGAGCCCCAGCGCGTCGCGCAAGCGGCGCGCCGGATCGACCGTAATCATGCCGGTGTCAAGACCGTCGCGCGCGGCGGCGATCCCGAGCGCGGCGGCCACCGTCGTTTTGCCGACACCGCCGGGACCGAGCAGGATGATGGTCGAACCTTGCTTGAGCAGTTCCTTCACTTGGCGGTTACGAGGGCTTGGCCTTTCGGGGCGATGCGTCCGCGTCAAGATAGCATTTCGCTGTCGCGCAGCCACCGCTGCTCTGGGGATACGCGTCGAGAACGGAATGGACGCGATCGGCGCGCACACGTAGATTCAAAAGGACGGACGGTGGGCGATAGTGGAGGGCGCGATGATGCAACTGGCGGCCTTGGCGGTGGGACTTTTCCTTGGCTGTACGATCGGATGGCTGCTGGCCGGCACTCGATCCCGCGCGGCCCTGGACGGCGCAATTCGCGAGGCCGAAAATCGAGCTACGGCCGCGAACTCCGAGACCGCCGCCGTCCGCATCGAACTCGAATCCCGCAAGCAGGAGACCGAAGCATTGCGCGCGGACCTGCGTGATGCGCAAAACGCAAGAGCGGCGCTCGACGCCCGTGCGGACGAGATGCGGGTGCGCTTTGAGGAGCAGCAGCGATTACTCGCCGAGGCCGAACGCAAGCTTACCGATACCTTCCGCTCGCTCGCCGCGGATGTCCTCAAGACCACCAACGAGAGCTTCCTGACACTAGCCGGCGAGCGGCTCAATTCGGTAAAGCGGGAGGCTTCGGCGGAACTTGAGGCACGGCAAAAGGCGATCGAGGGAATTGTTGCGCCGGTGAAGGAAACCCTCGAAACCCTCGATAGCCAGATTCGGGCGATTGAGAACGTCCGCAGCGCCGCGTACGGCACACTTTCCGAACAGGTCAAGTCATTGGCGGAAACGCAAACCCAACTTCGATCGGAGACCGCGAACCTGGTCAAGGCGCTGCGCGCGCCGATCGTGCGCGGCCGCTGGGGTGAGATTCAACTCAAGCGTGTCGTCGAAATGGCCGGTATGATCGACCATTGCGACTTCTACGAACAGGGCAGTGTTACGACTGACAACGGCCGCCTGCGGCCAGACATGGTGGTCCGCCTGCCGGGCGATAAGAATATTGTCGTCGATGCCAAGGCTCCGTTGCAGGCCTATCTTGAAGCGATTGAAGCGCCGACTGACGAGCTCCGCGCGGCGAAGTTGAAAGAACATGCCGCGCAAGTGCGAAACCATACGGCGAAGCTCAGCGCCAAGGCGTATTGGGAGCATCTACAGCCGACTCCGGAGTTCGTCGTGCTGTTCCTACCGGGTGAGACTTTTTTCAGCGCCGCACTCGAGCAGGATCCGTCGCTGATCGAGCTGGGCGTCAGCCAGCGCGTGATTCTTGCGACACCGACCACCTTGATCGCACTGCTGCGCGCAGTGGCCTATGGCTGGCGTCAGGAGCAGATTGCGCAGAACGCTCAGCAGATTAGCGACCTTGGCCAGGAACTCTACGAACGTATCGCGACGATGGTCGAGCACCTCGCGGTATTGCGCTCTTCGCTCAATGGTTCGGTGGGCGCGTTCAATCGCACGGTCGGGGCGCTGCAGGAACGAGTGTTGCCGTCGGTGCGAAAATTCAAAGAACTCGGCATCGCGAGCAAGAAGGATATCAAGGAGTTCGAGCCGATCGACAGCGTCCCGCGCGAACTACCCGCCACCGACACCGGAATTGGAATCGGCTTCCGCGCCGGCCCGAAACCAAAATGAGGCGCGAGTGCCCCTCGAGGGTGGTTACTCGCTTTCGACGTTCGAGGGCGTCGGCGCCTTGAGCTGTCCGCGCTCCTGACCCTCGGCGATCCAGGCCTCGACATCGCGCCGTTCGCGCGCCAGGAAATTTCCCACCGCCTTGCGCAACCCTGCATGCGCCAGGTAATGCATGCTGCGCGTCAACGCCGGATTGAATCCGCGCAGCCATTTGTATTCGCCGCCCGCGCCGGGCTCGAAGCGCTGAATCCCGCACTCGATAGAATGCTCGATCGCTGCATAGTAGCAGACGTTGAAGTGGAGGAACTTCAAGTCCTCGAAAGCGCCCCAGTAGCGTCCGTAAAGCACGCCCGATTTCTGAAGATTGAAGGTCCCGGCGATCAACTCCGGGCCGCGGTATGCGCAGACGAAGCATAGATTGCGCTTGAAGTGATCGCGCATCAGATGAAAGAACTCGCGCGTCAGATATTGCCGCCCCCAGTAAAGCTTCTCGATCGTCGATTGATAAATTTTGAACATCGGGCCGAACAGCGCGTCGGGAATCTCGTCGCCGGCCAGCGCCCGAATCTCGACGCCCTGACCGGCCAGCGCCGCACGCTCATGACGCACGGCGTAGCGCCGCTTGCTCTTGAGCTGCGCCAGGTAATCGTCGAAGGTCGCGAAGCCGGCGTTGAGCCAATGGTACTGGTAGCCGAGGCGCTCCGCGAAACCGATTTCACCCAACGCCGCCGCTTCGTCCGGCGCGCAGAAGTTCACGTGCACCGATGAGAGTTTGTTGTCCGCGCAAAGCTGAAGCAGCGCGCGTCCGAGCACCTGCACCATCCGCTCGCGATCGTAATCCGGTGCGACCAGAAAACGCCGCCCGGTATGCGGGGTGAAGGGCACGCCCACCATCAGCTTCGGGAAATAGCTGATTCCGGCGCGCTCGGCCGCATCGGCCCAGCCATGATCGAAAACGAATTCGCCCTGACTATGACTCTTCAAATAGAGCGGGCAGGCCGCTGCGATCTTTCGTTCGGGTCCGATTCGCACCAGCAGATGGCATGGCGACCAGCCCGTGTTGCGCGTCGCGCTCTTCGATTCCTCCATCGCCCACAGCCAGTCCCAGTCGAGGAACGGTGAGTCGTCGGGCGCGAGCAGCGCGTTCCAGTCATCGCGCGACACATCGCGGATGCGCTCCAGGACCGCGACTTCGGCCTCGCCGGCGGCGAGCGGTTTGGGATTTTCGACTTTTGACGCCATCAGGCAGTGCGAGTTTTACACCGAGTCCGAGCTTAATCGCGCGTGCGCCGGGTGCATAGTAGCCCGCGCCCACTCTCGACGGTTGGGCTGCTCGTCAACCATGACGAGGGTTTCACAGGGCGAAGCCCGCATCTTACAAATGGGAAGATTGAAACCTCCTGGTTTCAATAGAATAATGATTTCGAGTTCTTCAACAACTCTCTCGTTAAAAGCGGATGCGAGCGCTTGCCAGTTGCAGCGCAATGCGCTCCAGTAATGACCGGTGGCGGATGATTCGCGCGATCGATTGCTGTGGTCGGGGATCGATGCGAGACGGTGGCGTTTTCTGGTAAACTGAAAGCATAAGTCGATGCGGGGAGCGACCCAACTCGCGATGAATCAGGAACTGGAAGATATTCTTGCTCACGGCCGCGGTGGCGATGAAAACCCGGGCAATGGCGGCGGCGCTGGAAATCACGGCCGCACCGGCGGTGACACCGTCGTCGAGCGGCGCACCAAAGAGCAGGCCAAGACCAAGCGGCCGCCACTGTACAAATGTATCCTGCTCAACGACGACTACACCCCGATGGAATTCGTCGTCGAAGTTTTGAAAACTATTTTCCATAAGCAGCACGCCGAAGCGACTCGAATCATGCTCCACGTCCATCAGAACGGCATGGGTGTCGCCGGGGTGTACCCGTTCGAGATCGCCGAAACCAAGATTAAAACCGTCGAGGAACTCGCGCAGGAGAGTCAGTATCCGCTCAAATGCGTGATGGAGAAGGAGTAACCGGCATTGGTCGCGATTCGCATCGAAGTGCCGGCTCGCGCGGGCCGGGGAGGGCGCTGAGACCGCCATGCCATCGTCAGGTGTGATGATCAGCCGTGAGCTGCAGATAACCTTGCAGCTCGCGATGACCGAGGCGCTCAATCGGCGCCACGAATACGTATGCCTCGAGCACGTCCTCTATGCGATGTTGCACGACGTCACCACCAGTAACGTCCTGCAGCATTGCGGCGCGGACCTCGACGCCTTGCGCAAGAAACTCCAGAAATATCTCGACGAGGAGGTCGAGCGGCTCACCAAGGGCGGCACCTTCCAGCCGCATTACGCGGCGGGCGTGCAGCGCGCCCTGCAGCGTGCGGCGCTGCACGCGCAATCGGCCGGCCGTACCGAAATCAACGGATCGCAGGTGTTGGTCGCGATGTTTCACGAGACCGAGTCGCACGCGATCTTCCTGCTGCAGGAGCAGGGCATCACGCGCTTTGACGTGATCAATTTCATCTCGCACGGGGTCTCCAAGACCGGCGCCGACGACGATCGCGAGGTGCGCGGCGCGGCCGAGGAAGATCACGAAAGCGATGCCGACGGCGAGTCCGAAGGCGAGGACGGCGCCCCGAAAATTTCGCCGTCCAAGGCGCTCAAGACTTACGCCGTCAACCTGGCCGAGCGCGCGGCCGCCGGCAAAATCGATCCGCTGATCGGGCGGCGCAATGAAATCGAACGCGCGATCCACGTCCTGCTGCGCAGGCGCAAGAACAATCCCGTCTTCGTCGGCGAGGCCGGCGTCGGCAAGACCGCGCTGGCCGAAGGGCTCGCGCTGGCGGTGCACGAGGGCAAGGTCCCCGCGGCGCTGAAGGACGTGCAGATTTACGCGCTCGACATGGGCGCGCTGCTGGCCGGCACGCGTTTTCGCGGCGATTTCGAGCAGCGCCTCAAGGCGGTCATCAAGGCCGCGACCGGCAACCCGCGTATCATTCTCTTCATCGACGAGATTCATACCATCGTCGGCGCCGGCTCGGCGTCGGGATCGACCATGGACGCGTCGAATCTGCTCAAGCCCGCACTCGCCTCGGGCGACCTGCGCTGTATCGGTTCGACCACCTACCAGGAGTACAAGCGCTCGTTCGATCGCGACAAGGCGCTCGCGCGCCGCTTCCAGCGGATCGAGGTTGCGGAACCGTCGCGTGAAGAGGCGGTGCAAATCTTGAACGGGCTCAAGAGCCATTACGAGAAGCATCATAACGTCCGCTATACCTCGGCCGCGATTCGCTCGGCGGTGGAGCTTTCGGCGCGTTACATCAATGATCGCTACCTGCCCGACAAGGCGATCGACGTGATGGACGAAGCCGGCGTCGCCGGCCATCTGCGCGCGAAGAACGCCGAGACCGTGACCGTCGGCGCGCGCGACTCCGAACGCACCGTCGCACGCATGGCCAAGATTCCCGAGCGCACCGTGTCTTCGACCGATCGCGCACGGCTGCAGGATCTCGATACCGAGCTCAAGCAGGTCGTGTACGGACAGGATACGGCGATCGACGCGGTGTGCCGCGCGATCAAGCTCGCACGATCCGGCCTCGCGCATCCCGATCGTCCGGTCGGTGCATTCCTGTTCGCCGGACCCACCGGCGTCGGCAAGACCGAAGTGGCGCGCCAGCTCGCCAAGACCATGGGCGTCGAATTTCTGCGCTTCGACATGAGCGAGTACATGGAACGCCACACGGTTTCGCGGCTGATTGGCGCGCCTCCCGGCTACGTTGGCTTTGACCAGGGCGGCCTGCTCACCGATGCCGTCAACAAGACGCCGCATTGCGTGCTGCTGCTCGACGAAATCGAAAAGGCTCATCCCGACCTCTTCAATATTCTGCTCCAGGTGATGGACCACGCGACGCTGACCGACAATAACGGACGCAAGGCCGACTTCCGCAACGTCATCCTCGTGATGACCACCAACGCCGGCGCGCAGGAACTCGCGCGGGCGATGATCGGCTTCGGCGCAACCGTCCAGACTGGTTCGCCGCGCGCAATGATCGACCGCATGTTCGCGCCCGAGTTCCGCAACCGGCTCTCCGCGATTATCGAGTTCGCGCCGCTGCCGCCTGCCGTCATCGAACGGGTGGTTGACAAGTTCCTGCTCGAACTCTCGGAGCGGCTTGAAGCCAACAAGGTGACGATGGAGGTCACGCCGGCGGCTAAGAAATGGCTGGCGGAACGCGGCTACGATAGCCGCTTCGGCGCGCGTCCGCTGGGCCGCCTGATCGAGAACGAAATCGCGCGCGTGCTCGCCGATGACGTGCTCTTCGGGCGCCTCACCAAGGGCGGCCGCGTCGTGGTCGATCTCGACGGCGACAAGCTGGCGTTCTCCTACGGCACCGCTGAGGCCACCGCGCCGCCGACGGACGTCGGCACCGAAGCCTAGCCGCGAGCCCTCAACCGGTAACCTCCGCGTCGCGCGATCTTCGTGAGCTCAGCGTGCGCGAGTAAGGGCACGTCCGCGAAAGGTCCCAACACGCAATCGCCCGCAAGACCCGTCATCCCTGGTCACCGTGGGAAGTGTGAAACCTCTTTTCTCAATGCTTGACGCTCGCGTTGCTCGATTCCGTCTATCCGCTCCGCGTGCATTCTGGAAAGCGCGCCTGCCGCTTACGCGTCCGCGAAAGGTCTCAGCGACGCGATCCGCAAGGCCGACTTATGCGTATTTCACCGTGGGAAGTTTGAAACCTTTCAAAGGTTTCACCGGCTCTTTCCCGCTTTGCCGTCGCGTCGCGAAGCGATTCCCTTACGCCGGGCGCGCCGACGCCTCCGCCGGCATCGCGTCGTCGCGGCTGACGATCGTGTCGTGCGCAGGACGCGTGTCGTCGTGCCCGGGATGGTCGATGTTGTAGTTGAGCCCGCGCGATTCCTTGCGCATCATCGCGCAGCGCACCACCAGCTCCGCCACGGTGACGAGGTTGCGCAGCTCGATCAGGTCGGAATCAATCAGGTGATCCCAGTAGTAGCTGTGGATCTCCTCCTTGAGCATCAGGATGCGCCGCAGCGCGCGCTCGAGTCGCCGATCGCTGCGCACGATGCCGACGTAGTTCCACATCAGCCGCCGAATCTCTTCCCAGCTATGAGTGATCAGCACCCGCTGCTCGCTCTGGATCGCGTTGCCGGGATCCCATTCCGGAAAGGACGGCACGATTCCTTCGTCGTGGGTCAACTGTTCGCGCGCCGCCGCAAATGCCCGCCGCCCCATGACCGCCGCTTCCAGCAGTGAGTTCGAGGCCAGCCGGTTCGCGCCGTGCAGCCCGGTCATCGCGACTTCGCCGGCCGCATACAGGCGCGGAATCGTGGTTCTTGCCATCAGGTCCGTCATCACGCCGCCGCACATGTAATGGGCCGCCGGCACCACCGGTATCGGACCCGCCGTCAGGTCGAAGCCATAGACCAGGCAGCGCTTGTAGATGTTTGGAAAGCGCTCGCGGATGTAGGCCGGATCGTGATGGCTGATGTCGAGATAGACGCAGTCGAGACCGAGCCGCTTCATTTCGGAATCGATCGCGCGCGCCACCACGTCGCGCGGCGCCAGTTCCGCATCCGGATGATAGCGCTTCATGAAGGGCGTGCCGTCGGGGAGCCGCAGAATCGCGCCTTCGCCGCGCAAGGCCTCGGAAATCAGGAACGACTTCGCCATCGGATGGTACAGGCAGGTCGGATGGAACTGGTAGAACTCCATGTTTGCGATCGGCACGCCGGCCCGGTACGCCATCGCGACGCCGTCGCCCGAGGCGATGTCGGGATTGGTCGTATAGAGATAGACCTTGCCCGCCCCCCCGGTCGCGAGCAGCGTCGCCCGCGCCACCATCCTGCGCACCGACATCGTCGCCTTATCCAGCGCATAGACGCCCCAGCAGGCACGCGGCCTTCCGCCGGCGCCGCGCTCGATCAGCAGGTTGACCGCGACATGATTCTCGAGCACGCGGATATTCGGCCGCGCCTTCGCCGCTTCACCCAGCGCCCGCATGATTTCGCGGCCCGTCAGGTCCTGCGCGTGGAGTACGCGCCGATGGCTATGGCCGCCCTCGCGCCCCAGGTCGTATTCGTCGTCGCCGCCTACTTCGACCCGCGTGAATTGCGTGCCAAAGGCGATCAGTTCGCGTACCGCCTCCGGACCGTCGCGCACGATACTCTCGACCGCCGCGCGATTGCACAGGCCGGCGCCGGCCTTGAGCGTGTCCTCGACGTGCGACTCGAAAGAATCGTCCACGCTCCAGACGCTCGCGATTCCGCCCTGCGCATAAGCCGTGTTCGCCTCATCGCTGGCCGCCTTGGTCAGCACCGTCACGCTGCCGATGGCCGAGGCCTTGATCGCGAAGATCATTCCGGCGATTCCGCCGCCGATTACCAGGAAGTCGCTATCGGTTGAGGGTCGGTCTTTCATGTTGTCAGCGTCGATGAAGCACGATAAGGGTGACGGGATTTGACCGCTTCGCTGGAAATGCGCATCCGGTCCATGCCGGCCCTGTGTGAATCGCGTCAGGCAAGCACGACCCTATTCGGTACTATCTCGACGCTATTTGACCGCGATCGTAATAGTCAACCGATTTTCGAGGGCCTGTCGCCAGCCGACTGCGTGAGATGACCGCACCTGCAAACACGCCCGCATTGAACGCTGATGCCGCATCGCGATGGGCGTCGGTTTGCGCCGTTTGCGCGCATACCTTAAAATTTAGCCATCGCGGCAATCGCATCCGCAAAGGGGCGCTCGATTCAATCGGCCAAGGTCTTCGGCGTGACGTTCACGGCTCCCAACGTCCTGACTTTCCTGCGCATCGCTTCGATGCCGCTGCTGGTCTATCTGCTGACGTTTCCTGGGCCGATGCCCTCAGCGATTGCCGCCGGTGTCTTCTTTCTCGCCACCATAACCGATTTTCTCGACGGCTACATCGCGCGCTCCTACGGCTCCGGCACCAACCTCGGCAAGTTCCTCGATCCGCTGGCCGACAAGTTGGTCGTCACCGCGGTGCTGATTATGCTCGCCGCGATGCCGCGGATGCCGCGCGTGCCGGCCTGGATGGTGGTGGTGCTGGTATCGCGGGAGATTCTCGTCACCGGGTTGCGCGCGGTTGCGGCCAGCCGCGGCCGTATCATCGGCGCCGAGGAACTCGGTAAGTACAAGATGGCGTTGCAGTCGATCGCGTTGCACGGACTGCTCATCCATTACACCTACTTCCACATCGACTTCTTCGCCGCCGGCCTGTTCATGCTCTGGATGGCGACGCTGCTGACGGTGTGGTCGGGCATCGATTACTTCTACCGGGCCTGGAATGTGATCATGCGGCGGCCACGCTCGGCGGTCGCCCGCCGGGCTGCGATTTGATTGGCGCCGCGTCATTAGATGGGCAGATGGGCGCGGCTGGTTTGGCTGGCGGCGCTCGGTGGCCGTATGGCGAATTGACAAGTGCGGTGCCGACCAATAAATCATTGAGGTCTGACCAGCCAGACTGGCGAGCGGGTGTAGCTCAGTTGGTAGAGCGTGTGCTTGCCAAGCACAAGGTCGTCGGTTCGAAACCGATCACCCGCTCCATTAAAAAACTCAATGAATTCAAAGACTTATCGGGACTTTCGGCAATGCCGAAATCAGTGACTTTGGGCGATTGTGCCCAATTTTGTGCCCTCCCATCCATAGCGTCCAGCGCGGAGACCGCGTCGCGCTTGGCCTGCGTGCGAATATGGCTGTAGCGCTCCAGCATTCTCTTCGAAACATGCCCCGCTAATGCGGTGATGGTCTGTTCGCTGACGTTTGGATTTTCGGCCAAGCGGGAGATAAACGTGTGGCGAAGATCGTGCCAGCGGTAGGTGACTTCGGCCTGCTTGCGGGCAACCTTCCAGGCCGATTTCCACTCGCTCATCGGGCGCGTCAGATCGACATTGTAGAGGTACGGTTTGCGCAGGTGCCCGGCGAAACCGATTTGATGCGTGGGGAAAACATAGCTCTCGGGTCCCGCTGCCGGAAACCTGGCCAGCCAGAGGCTCAAGCTGGCGCACGCGCGGCGAGTCAGCGGAACCCCGCGTCCGGTGCCACCCTCGGTCTTGGAACGGGAGACGATGATTTCGCCCGATTGGATGATCCCTTCCGTCCAGGTTAGGCGCAGGTCGCAACGGCGCAGATGACGCACTTCCGACGCGCGCAAGCCGCTATCGATGCTGACGATGAACAACGGCAGCAGGCTGGGCGAGCGGCTGCGGGCGATTGCATCTAACAGCTTGCGCTCATCATCGCGATCAATCGCGCGACCCACGTCGCGCCGCTCGCGGAGAGATCGCACCCGGTCTGAAAGCGTGGCCCACAGGTTGTAATGCTTCAGAATCTGGCGGAGCACGCCAACCTCTGCGTTCACGCTGCGTCCTGACTTTCCCTCTGCCGCGCGTGACTGTTGCAGAGCGCTGATATCCTCAATGCGGAGATCGAAGAGCAATCTTCTCCCAAAAAATTCAGATAAGGTCGCTACATAAAACTGGTAGTGGAGCTTCGTGTACCTGCTCCGCACCTGCTTGGTCTTAAGCCAACCCGCGGCCGCGATGGAAAAGAGCGGCATCTGCTCAGGCCGCCGGATGCGGTTGACGGCCAACTCAAGATCGCGACGGCGCGCCCGTTCCGCCTCGCGCGCGACCGTCTTCGAATTGGTCTTGGCTGACTCCCGGATGAGTTGCCCTTGAAAGAGGAACTTGAACCAGTACGTTTCGCCCCGCTTGTAGACACCCATTGCTTTCCTCCCTTGGGACGTTCAGGCCGCGCGTTCGCTCGCTTCGGCCAGGTAGCGACGCACTTCGGCATCGAGCAGCACGACCCGGCGGCCCAGGTGCGCCGCGCGCAGCCGGCCACGCTTCACCTCGAGCCGCAGAAAGGGGACGGACACGCTCAGACTGTGCGCCAGTTCCTCAAGCGTCCAACCGAGCTTCGGGCTGTTCAGCTTCTTCTCGTTTTCCATGACGATACCCACCTGATTGGAATTACGTGTAGCGTTGCGGAGGCGTCCTCAGGCGCATCCCGGTTCACCGCACGCTACCGATCGTACTCCTTTAATTATGAAATTGTCAAATCAAATAATTTCGCTATGGTCTAAAATAAATGGACATCTAGAAGGTTGAAGGATCATTGTCCGGATTGGCCGGCCCGCCTTTTAGCTTTTTGCGCAAAAGATCCAATCATACTTCCTTATCACGCTTGACTCGCGGCGCGTTCGGCTCAATTTAACCGCCGCGCGACTATATACACGCGAACTTTGTCAATTATGTCCGTTAGAAAGTCCCGATCTTCCGCAGATTTTTCGCACGGGCGCCGTGTCTCCAACAAAGTGGCGTCAAACATCTCTCGCTTTTCGCTTCAACAGGGCGCGGCACTCGCTTGCAACGGTACTCAACCTGGCTTGTCCTTCGACGATACGGTCGGTTTTTCGTCCATATCGTCGAAACCTGGAGGACGAGCGGACTCCCCATCGGCGGTTGATTGACGACTTCGCAGGCGTGCCGCGAGCTCGCCGACACTTTTCTTGACCTCTGAAGGGTGACCGGCGCCGTTTCCCACCCGGCACCAAACCTCATCAATCTACTAGCAACCGCAACTTCAGCATCCGGATACGCGCGGCGAGCCGCGAGACCTCGAACTTCTGCCCGGCAAAGCCGATCAATTCAACGCTCTCGGCCGAGTTCGCGCCAAGCGGCATAGCTAATCCGCGGGCCATCGCGTAAAGGTGTGCGAATTCCCGGATCTCGCTGCGGGGCATCAGCAGAGCTCCGCAGACGTAGCCCGCCTGCCACTCCATCCAGTCGTTCTCCGGTGCATCGACGATCGTATTCCACGCGCAAGTCCAGGACGGCGCCTGAACTCTCTGCTGTTCTAGAGCCCCGACCTTGCGCCACAACGGAGCGTGAAACCTTACGTGACCATATTCATGCGCCAAAGTGGTGCGCAGTCGATGGACGCGCCGAGCATTGGAGAGGTCGTCCGCGATGCGTACCCTGGGCCGGCGATCGGAATAAAAATCGGTCAGCCCTTCGACCCCGTCAGGTAGCTGCGAATAGAGATCGAGTTCATCGGTCTCTTCCGCGATCAGGTTGATCAGAGCGTCGGTCGGGATGGGCAATCGGAAGCGGCCGTATCGGCGTTGTGTGAAATCGCCGATAATCGCTTCGCACGCGGTGTCGAGCTCATTCAGATCCTCGAAAAAAATGCGGGGAATCGGCCGTCCGAGTGGATCGCGAAGATATTTCACTTTTATTTCTTGCCGGAGTTCCTGTCCTTCAGCGCTTTGCGAAAGGCCTGCTACGCGACATCCACCGATTTGCTCTCGGCTTCGCGCTTGATATCAGCGGGCAGGTGGTTGGCACAGGAGTGGATGGTGTAAGCCGAGATGCCGAGGTTTTCTTTGCCAACTGCTCGATCAGGTGATCCGCGGGCGGATCGCGGTGAGCGTGCTCCAGGGAGTCGAGGTAGGGCGGATCGACCGGTCTGCCGCCTTCGCGCCTGAGGCTCCGGCAATCTCCTTTTGCGTGAGGCCCGCCGCCTTCGTGCGGGCCTCAATAATTACCTGGCCGAATCCTTTCATCTTAAACTCCGCCGCGCCAGCAAAATCCACCTCTTGAACTTGACAACCGTTAGACCGTTACTGACTAACGCGCATCACTTGCCGGGCTGACTCCTGGAGATCGCATCGATGGCACGTGGAACCAGCGGAAGTAAATCTTCAAGTGTATTGCGACCAGAACAACGACGCCCAACTGCGCTAACGAGAGATTCTGCTGGAACTGATGATTCTGGTCGCTGGTCAATAGGACTTCGAAGCCTTCATTCGCCGCACGTCGCAGAAGCTCTCCGTTGCGAAGGCCGGCCCAACCCTGCGGTTGAACGGTGCGGACGTCGTGTCCGGTTAGCTCGCGAGCCACGCGACGAGGGAGCTGCTCATCGAGGAGACGCGCACTCGCTGTCAGAACCTCATGAGCCGCTTCAAGTGCGCCGATTGCCTGAGCACGCGACACCGTAGGGTAGTCATCCAGGAATTCGTCCAGACTGCGCCCCCTTCGAAGTAGTCAATCAGGTTGCGCAAGGGGACGCGGGTGCCCACGAAGACGGGAGTTCCGCCGAGAATTTCCGGGTCACTGTGCACGACCGAATTTCGACCTTTGAGAAAGTCTTCCATCCTGTTCCGATTGTAGCGCGCCAGTCGCATCTTTCCTACTGAAAACGTTGATATTGACCCGGTCTGGCCTACTTTGGGGATTACCATCGACCCACCCCTTGTTCCGTGATCGCGGCCATCCAGCAAACGATGATTTTCCCGTAACTTCCCTAATTCGCCTCGGTAATCCGCGGCTGCGAAAGCCGTGCTGGATATGAGTTCTGCCGGCCGCACGATGCTATCCGTAGCTAGGGGCGTACTATGAGTCGCGATGAGGCCCCGACCCGCGAGCAGAAAAGCGAGGAATACTGCGATTTTCCTTGTTCTTTCACTCGTTGGGAACCCGCCTTACAATCCAGGGGGACTGGTTCTAAACGTGACCGTCCGCAAACCCCGCAACTTTGCCCTGCAATCCAATCGCTCTTCTTGGCGCCGTGGTTCCAAATACGGTATCATCAAGATGTGGGGCGGTGGCAGGAACTCCTTGAGACAGCGCGACGAAGCCCGGTGAATGTTCGGTTCCGCGATCTATGCGGACTTCTGGTGCGCCTCGGCTATGAGCTTGATCGGAAACGTGGTTCGCACCGCATTTATCGGCATCCACGGCGAAGGGATTTGCCGATCGTCAACCTGCAAGAGGGCGGCACGGGAAAAGCGAAGCCGTATCAGGTGCGACAGGTGTTGGGAATCGTCGATACTTACAAGCTCGAGGTGGATTGATGGCAGAGCCTTTTGGATATCGTGTCGTCGTGGAATGGAGCGAAGAGGACAATGCTTTCGTCGCGCGCGTTCTCGCCTTGCCAGGATGCGCCGCCCATGGTCCCACGCCAGAACAAGCCACCCGTGAAGCGGTTGTCGCCGCTCGCGGCATTATCGAATCGATGAGCGCTCACGGCGATTCGCTCCCCCCAGAGGATGCGACCGCAGGTCATTCCGGGCAGCTTCGACTTCGTCTCCCTCGTTCCCTCCACGAACGTCTCGCCCGGCTGGCGGCGCTAGATGGCGTGTCCTTGAATCAAGAACTCGTAACACTACTCGCTGCGGGTGCCGGTGCGCGAGGCGCTGGTCGTACCCGGACAGCCCGAGGTCGGTTGCGAAAAAATGGCTAGGCGAACGTTAGAAGCGCTCGCCATTTCGGCGCCGGGTGGGGCAGTTCGTTGCCCCGGCGCTTCGCCGGTTTATCACTAAGGAGGAAACCGACAATGGCCATGAAGAATCCCCCGCACCCCGGCGGCGTTGTGCTGCGTCAGTGCATTGAGCCCTCGGGATTGACTATCACCGCCGCCGCCGCGGCGATGGGCGTGACGCGCACCACTCTCGGAGTCTCGTCAATGAGAAGCGCGGGATTTCTCCCGAAATGGCCGTGCGGTTGTCTCAGGCGCTCGGCGGGAGCGCCGAAAGCTGGCTGACGCAGCAGGCACAGTACGATCTTGCGCATGTCCGCGCCGACCGCATCAAGCTCAAACGGTTCGAATTGGCTTAATGATCATTACCGACCCTTGCTGGGCGGAGTCGTCTCCGCCGCGGGGGGCCGACCTTGCCACCCAGATTCGCGCACTGTCTGAAGCCCCTGATGCTCTGCAGCCCACCTCGCCCGATGGCCTCTGCTTGCCCCGCCGGGTCTTCTCGATGCCCCCGAGTTTCGCACAGCTACATCGCCCGATGGCGAAGGTATTTCACGTTTACTTCTTGTTGGTACTCTTGCTTTTCAGCGCTTTGCGGAACGCCTGATATGCGGCTTGCACCGACTCATTGCCGGCTTCACGCTTGATATCGGCGGGCAGTCGGTTGGCGTAAAAGTACAGAACGTCAGCCGAGATGCCGAGAATATTTGCCAACTGCTCGATCATATGATCACCGGGCGGGTAGCGGTGATCGTGCTCCAGGGAGTTGAGGTAGGGCGGATCGACCGGTCTGCCGTCTTCGCGCTTGAGGCGTCCGGCAACCTCCCTCTGGGTGAGGCCCGCCTTCTTGCGGGCTTCGGTAATTACCTGGCCGAATCCTTTCATTTTCACCTCCGGCGCGCCGCAAACCTCGCGCGTCTCTCGGCCCGCGCTTTCATCGCGCTTGCGTCCAAGATATCACAAACGAAATAACGAAATTGTTAAAGCCCTAAACCGTAACTTTCTCCACAGGCGAACGGTAGCGTCCCAGCCAAAGGTGCAAAATGAGCGACTTCCCCTCCCTTGGATCTGTGTGGAAAACAACATTTCCCCGCGCCTCACTGAAGCCGGGCGCGGGGAAATGCTGATGGGGGATGGCCGGGGAGGGGCTTAGATTCCGGATTGCGAAGTCGCATTGCTCTGCGACCCGCTGGCCGGGACTCCTTCCCCGGCCCAGGGTCGCGCAACGCGACGAGCCTCCATCAATAAAGTATTACGATGGCCCGAACAGTCATCGGCAAACGATCGACCGCCCCCGGGTCCGGTCTAACGCGGAGGAACCCTATCGGCGAGGCCCGCGACGATTCTGGAATGCGTTACCGCTCGAGTCCTTTATCCTTTTCATAGCCGCGAGCCTTGCTTGAGGCCCGACTCCGGCCGCGCTCGCCCTCTGCGGCGAGGCTTTTCACCTGACTTGCGATACCGGCGCGTTCGGCCTCGTGCATTAGTGACGAATGCCTGGATATTTTTTGCGCAGACTGCTTCATCTCCTCGCGTAGTTCGGCCGCGCGCGCCTTCGCCGCTGGATCGAGATCGAACGCCCCCGCGACCATGATGAATTCTCTCTGCGCTTTCCGAAAGCGTTCGACTGGTCCGAGTGCGGTTGGTGTCGGACTGGCCGGCTCATGCTGGCGCCGCTGGCTGGCCTCCGGATTCCGAACCCATTCGTCCGCCGGCGCGATGCCACGGCGCTGGGCATAGTCGAGCGTCGAATCCTTGGGCCGGGCGCGGGAAAGCCGCTCCTTGAGTGAATCGAAATCCTTGAAGTCATCGCGTCCGGCATAGAGCGTCGCTTCGTCACGATGCCTCGTCATGCTCACGTAAGTGAGGTGCCGGTCCATGCCGGGAGTCGCCAACAGGAAGACCCGATCGACCGTCACTCCCTGCGCCTTGTGCACGGTCGCCGCATAGCCGTAGTCAACCGCGCCGTAGTCCCGCAGATTGAATCCGATTTCACGCTCCTTCCCGTCCAGAACAACCCGCATTGAGTCCCTGCCGACATCGGTGACGGTCCCAAGCGTTCCGTTTTTGACGCCCAGCTCGCGATCGTTCTTTAGAAACATGACCCGGTCGCCCGGCGCGAAGGTGCGCTCGCCGCGCTCGATGGCGCCGGTGCCGTCGTCGCGCGTCACCTCGCGCGAAGTTTCCACCCTTACGCCGCTGCCGAGTTCGCCACGCTGCTTGAGGACTTCGCGGGCGCGCCGGTTGAGTTCGGCCACGTCGGCGCGGGTATGCGCGAGAATGATGGCGCGCTTCTCCGGCGCAGCCGCGCGGTAGGCGCTCCATCCCTTGACCAGATCCTCCTTGGCCTCTCCGCGGCTTTCGGCGAACCGGACCGCGCCCTGCTCGTTGTATCGATCCAGAGCTTTGGCAGCATGTCCGCGCGCGAAGTCGCGCGAGGCTTCCCGCTGCCACAGCTGGTGCTGCCGTCGAATGCCGGTGAGTTCCTGATAACAACCGGTCCGTTCCGCGATCGCCCGGAATGCCGCGCCGGCTTCGATCGGCTGAAGCTGCTCGGCGTCGCCGATCAGCACCGCCTTGGCCCCCGCCTCGTGGAGTTTCGACAGCACGCGCGCCATCTGGCGACTCCCCACCATCCCGGCCTCGTCGATTACGAACACGTCGCGCCGCGATAACTCGCCTTTGCCGTTCTTCCAGGCCAACTCCCAAGAGGCGAGAGTTCTGCTCTCCACGCCCGAGGCCTTTTCCAGATTCTCGGCGGCGATGCCCGAGAGCGCCGCACCGTGCAGACGATATCCAGAGGCTCTCCATGCGTCCCTAGCGGCAGCTACCGCGGCCGACTTCCCGGCGCCCGCCGCTCCTGCGATCACCTCGAGGCCGCGCGGGCCGGTCATCCGTATCACGGCCTCGCGCTGCTCGCTGCTGAGTTCCGAATGGCGGAAGAGCGCAGCGTTGATCGCCGATTGGTTCACGGGATGGCGGTCGCTCGCAGCCATCTCGAAGGCCACTTCCGCCATCCGCTCTTCGACGCGGAGCATTGCACGAGTCGTGTAGCGGGCGGATTCGAATACTTCGCTGCCTTGTCGGGCTTCCTCGACGAGAGTCGCCAGCTCGGGCGATCCTTCGAGCCGCGCCATCAAGTTCCTGAAGCGCTCGCCGTCATCGATGCAGCGGAACACCTCACGCGCCAGGTCCCGGCGGGTGAAGGTTGATTGGCCGCGCGTCAGATTGTCGAAGACGATCTCCGGACGCTGCTCGATTTTCTTCGCGTTGCGCTCGCGGACCTCCTCGATCTGGCTAAAACGCTCGGGCTGCTCACCCCGCGCGCGCATCTCGTCAACCGCTCGTCCGAGATGGCTGGTCGGTTCGAGATCGACGCCCTGGTCTTTGTAACTGCGGTGATCGATACACGCATCAAGGCCAGCGCGGAGCAGGTGCTCGTTGGCGAGATCGGCCCAATGCTCACGCCATTCCCGCAGCAGGTCGACCCGGTTCCACTCCGTCACCTTCGGGCCGAAGCCGTCCGGCGTCAGTTCGCGCATGGTGAGCATCACGTGCGCATGCGGGTTGCCGCGATCCCAGTGGACGTTGAGGTCGGCGACCATTCCGCGCGCGATGAATTCGCGCTGGACGAACTCGCGCGCCAGCGCGATCGCTGCGGACTTAGACAGCTCCTCGGGCAGGGCTAACTCGACCTCGCGCGCGACCTGCGCGTCGCGCCGCTTCTCGCCCGCCTCGACTGCGTTCCACAGCAGTTCGCGGTTGCGGACCCATTCCGGCGCACCCTCGGGCGCGAGGATTTCCGAGTGGATGACGTCGGGCTTGGCCGCGTAATCGAAGTTCAGGTCCTGGCGAAGGTCGTGGATCTCCGACGCGGAGCGGTAGGCTGCCGCCGCGACCGCGCTGCGCCCCTTACTCCGGCTGATGACCTTGGCGGTGAAGTGATAAATCGCCATCTTGTCTATTCGCTTCCGCTATTTCCGCGCTATGTCGCTCGCGACATATAA
Organism: Binataceae bacterium (SeqCode); assembly: GCA_050011435.1. Lineage (GTDB taxonomy): Bacteria > Desulfobacterota > Binatia > Binatales > Binataceae > JADMIL01. Next base: position 49,545 of record JBEKJC010000006.1, on the reverse strand, counting down.
GTGCGCACTCCGCTGCGCTTCGTGATTTTTCCGCCCCGCGCCTGGTTGCCTTCGCGGTTGCTCGAGGTTCTAGCGGACGATGTGAAGCTGTCGGACTTGGTCGGACCGGGTCCGCGCCACCATCTCGGGACGCCGGAAGTAGATCGCCCGTCCGCATCGAAGAGGAGCGGCGTTCTGGATGAGCACGATCTGCTCGTCAACCCGAAGCCGCTGCAGAATCTCTTCGGGCTTGATCAACCGGCGCGCGACCTGCTGCTGGCTGCTCGACTGGTGCCGCGAATGCGAGCTGTAGTCGCGTCCCGCCGATGATCCGGAACCCTCGCTGAATGAATCACCCAACGCGGTGAACTCGCCGCAAGCTCGCGACAGCATTTCGGCGGTGTCGAGGTCCTGGATCGCGGCGAAACATTTCAGATACGCGGAATCGAACCACGCGCGCTGGCCCGCTTCACCGAAAGCGCCGCGCAACTGTCCGAGCGACTGATAGAGCAAACAGAGATTGATGCCGTACTTGCGTCCGGCGTCGCGCGCGGTCTCCAGCGCGCTCATGCAGCCGAGCCGGGCGACCTCATCGAGCAGGAACAGGACGCGGCCTGCCATCCGTCCGCGCGCTTCGTAGACCGAGTTAAGCAACGCTCCCAGAATCACGCGCGCGATCTGCGGCGTGCTGCTGAGCGCCTTGAGCGGCACGTTGATGAAGACATCCAGCCGGCCCGAATGGAGCTGGCGGGTCTGGAAGGAATCGCCGCAGACCAGGCGCGCGAGCGACGGCACTGCGAGCCAGGCGGTCGCGTTGCCCGCCTCGCCGTAGAAACCGGAAAACTGCTTTTCCGCAATGTCCTTGAGATTGCCGGCCAGCTGGGCGGGAAAGCCGAAACCGAAGGAGTCACCCTTGAGGTGAATCGCGTCGAGCAGTTCCTTCAGTTCCGGGATCGGTAGTGAAACTCGCCTGCGTAACAGCGCCAGCGTCTTCTGCTCAGGGCGGACGCCGGGTGAGAAAAGAATGTCCGCCAGCAGACAGGCAAGCAGAGCCCGCGCGGCACTGCGGAAGTAGTCGTCGTAGCGCTCGCCGGGAGTCTCGCCGCACAGCCATGCCACCACCGATTGGATGTCGAGCAGAGCACGATCGGAACTGACGTCGATCCAGTCCAGCGCGTTGAAGCCCGCCGACCCGGGATCTTCGGGATTCAGGCTGACCACGCGATGACCCAGATTCCGCCGCGCGCCGCCGACGCGGGGGAAAACCTCGACCGAGGGGTCGAGGCAGACGAGTCCTGTCGGCCATTCCAGCGCCGATGGGATCACCGTGGCCGTGGTCTTGTAGCCGCCGGAACCGGCGAAGACCAGCATGTGACCCGAGCCGGTCCGACCGTCGTAACGCAGTAGCGGAGCCTTGCCGCCATGAGCCTGCAGATCCCCACGATAGGCTTCGCCGACAATGATACTGCCATCGGCGAACCATTGGCGGGCGACCCGAATTGGCAGCCAATCGCTCTCGCCGTGCAACGCCGACGCGGCTCGCCGGACGCTCCCTTGTCGGAGGTGTCCGCTACCCAGACGCAAAGCCTTAATGCTCAGCGCCAGCGGCACAACTGCTCCGACGGCGGCGAACAGGTCAATGCAGCCGGTCAGGTAAAAAAGGGAATACGCGGGGTAGCAGGCCGCCAGCCGGTTGAATTCGTAGTGTGCGGTAAGCAGCGACGAACAGACCGCGGCGGCAATGGAGAGGTACCAGGAAAAACGATTGAGGCGGAGCGCGTGAGCGATGCCGACCAGCAGGAGCGGAGCGACAGTCGCGACGGTAATCGAGCTTCGCGCCATAAAATAACGCACCAACTCGCCGTGTTGGCCGGCCGCAAGACTCAGCACCCAGAGCGCCGAGTAATGGCGCAACAACGCCATCAGGGCGAAGACGAATACCGCCGCCGCCGGATAGCCGAACAGGTTGCTCTCGTAAGCTCCGACCAGAATAAAGCAACCCGCAAAAAAGAGCAGCGGCAGATAGAAATTCATCGCGGCGGACCCACCCCGAAGGCGTGCTCGCCGATCTCCTTCCAGCGTCGGCGCGCCTCGCTGCCGTTCTGACCGTGGAGGACCCGGCCTCCGGCCGCAAGCATGCCGAGGATGACCGCGAGCTCTTCATTGGCGAGCCCGGCCTTGATCACCAGGCCGCCGAATTGAATCTTGCGGCGGGTATCGAGCTTTCGTTCCTCCGTACTCATGCGCGCCCTACGCATCTCGACGCGAATCAGCGCCGTCCGGATGCGGCCCAGCATCCGCGCCGTGTCGTTGCTGGCGCTCGGACTTGCAAGAGCGAAAGCGCCGCCCCGCGTCGCGCCACTGCGCGAGACGCGGGGTGTCCGACTCGGTCGCCGCCTTGAGTTCGAGGAACAGACCGGCGAGGACGTCATCCTCGGTTTCGAACACGGCAAGCCGCTCGGCCAGCCTGCCGATCTCGTCGCGGCGCTGCGCCGCCAGCTCCAACTGCCGCTGAACCAGCCGCGATTGTTCGGATTTGAGTGATGCAATGCGGGAAGCGTAATCGGCCATCTCAGCACCTCCAGTATAATATCCCCAGCGCTGCTCGTAGTTTATGAAATTATGTAATTATCTAATTTTAACGCGACTGTCAATGCGCATGGAGGCGTGTGGCTGTGAGAGGGCCACACGAGGAAGATCCCATCTCCAGGGAGATCGATGCGGGGGGGGGGCAGAATTCCACGGCAAATCAGGGGAACAAGAAATCCGAGAGCAGCTGCGGCTAGTGGAACTCGGGCTTTCGGGCGAAGAATTCGCTCGCCGAAGGCGCGGTTCTCAAACAACCCGATCCGATGCCGCGGGGCAGGATGATCCGTCGCCACTGCGCGCCTGCAGGTGAGTTTACCGACGGTAAATGAGACGCCAAATACGGCCGGTCGGTGCATGGACAGAATGATTTCATCGTTAAGGGGCGTTAACGTATAATCGCTGCTTCCGAGGGGCACTAACGAGCCTAGACGGAATGAAACGAAGCTGCTACGTTGCGCGATATGTTAACGTGGTAAGTAGCTCTCTTGAAGCGGCGATTATAGCCAAATGGCACACCGCGATAGATTCTTTCGGAATGCAGAAGGGGGCCTGATCAGGCTACGACTAGCGCACAAATTTCTGACGACCTGTTCCTCTGCGGGGGGATCCCATCAGAAATGTTCGTGCCCTCTTCTCGAACGAAAAGGGCGGTCATCACAATGTCCTTGGTCGGTAGAGAGGCTGAGCTTCAATTCCTACACCGGATTCTCGGCGAAACTCATAAGGGGAATACCAATGTAGTTTTACTCTCAGGTGAACCAGGAATCGGAAAGACGGCGATTTTGAGAAGTTTCTCGGAATCGATCGATAAGCAGGTCTTCAGTGAGATCCGTAGCTGTTGTGCTCTAGGAACCACAGAATTCAGCGATACGCTATATTCCAAGATTGTCGCAGATTGTCCCAAAATCCAAACTGGGATTGTCAATAACGGTTTCACGCCAGTTAACGACGTCATAGACCACTTCCCGCCATTAACGAACAGCGATGACCACTACGAAGCCGGTATCGGCGACTTTTCGCGGATACTGGAAATGTTGGTCTATGCCGCACGCTTACGACCGGTCGTAATTATATTGGATGACATTCATCACATAGATGAGACATCGCTACAGTTATTCTCTCACCTTGCTCTAACGCTCCACGATGTTCCGGTTTGCATGATCGCCGCGTATCGCCCGTCAGAAATCGAGAAGAGCGTGTCGCGCTCCGCGTTCGAAATCATAAAGCGGCGCGCCTTGAACCTTGAAGTGCGATCACTATCGACCAAGGCAATTCGAGAATTGCTGGAGGGGGCGATGCCCATCAATGAGGGTGAGGAGCAACTGGAGGAATTGCGGAAACTTACCGGCGGAAATCCCAAGCTGATTCGCGAGTATCAGCAAAGCATTGCTGCCGACGAAGTTTCAACGTCGCCCAATGTGATCTTGCGGATAACCCCGGGAATTTCGATTGCGATAAACGCAAGGCTCCATGAATTATCGTTGCACGATCGCTCATTACTTGCCTGCGCGGCCGTCATCGGAGGCAGCTTTGAGCAGGAAGTGGCCATCAAACTGGCCGAGATCGATCGCTCAGAGGCGTTGAAGACTTTCGACCAATTTGAGATGCGCGGTTATATTCGGCTTTCGAGCCCCGGACAATTCGAATTCAATCCAGGTCTTTTGAGAGAGGTACTTTATCACGAGCTTCTCCCAGACGTCCGTGCATCACTCCATCATCGAATTGCCATAATACTCAAGGCACTCTCGGCTGACGGTGCCGAGGATTTTCAGGAGCGCATCGCACATCACCTCCTCAAGAGTCGAGAACCAGATGCCGTTGAAGAGGCACTGGAAAATGCCAGCCGAGCAGGACGTCAATTCCTCCGCGTGGGAAACTACGCAAAGGCTTCCGAAATGTTCGCGCTCGCGCTTGATGCGGCACGCCGATGCAGCACCCAGAAGGAAGGACGACTGTGCGATCAGCTCACGGAGTACGGAGAAGCGCTGAACGAGATGGGCGACCTAGCCGGCGCCGAAGATCTGTTCCGCGAAGCCGTGGCATGTGCGGAGAGAATGGGAGAGCCTGAGCGGATTTGCGAGTTTGCCTTGAAAGTTCCTGACTATCACTGGCCTCTTCCTGGCCACAGCAGCGCCCTAGCCATTTTGCTGTGCGAGCGTGCTTTGATGCTCGTAGATAATCCTGGTCTGAAAGCCCGTCTGGCGAGTCGGCTTGCCGCTGAGCTTTCTTATGATCGTTCACAGGAGGAGAGAAGTTCGGCGCTGATCGCACTTTCCATGGAAATAGCGGGTAATTTCGAGGAGGACTCGGCGCTGGCACTGCATGTCCTGCGTTTTCGTGATTGTACCCTTCGCCACCCCGATGACGTTGAGGAGAGATTGACCAACGCAGCGGAAATGTCCCGAATAGCGCGCGAGATGGGTGATCACCTGTCACTCTGGGAGGCGAGCACGGTCCGAATCGTATCCTTCTTTAAACTCGGACGGCCGAACGAATCGGACCGTGAGTTTCAGATTATAGAAGAGACCACGAAGATGATTCGCCGTCCCTTGTATCGAGCGTTTCATTTCTTCACCCTGGCGAGCAGGGCTTCATTTTTTGGACGCTTTGACGATTGCCAGCGATTATTCGACCAAGGGCGGCACGCGGTAATTGAAGAGAAGCTTCCGGACATTTCAGCCCGGTGCTGGCCCCTCCTGATTATCCCGTATTTTGAGGACGAGCGCCTCCCTGAACTCGACTCTATAGCAAACGACGATTGGGCGAGCCGATATTCTCAGTCACTATCTGACCAAGCCGCAAGGTGCTGGCTCAACGCCTGCCTTGGACGTCGATTCGAAGCGAGAATGCAGCTTGAGCATCTGGCGATCGATAACTTCGCAGAGTTGCGCTCATCGGCGGACTTCCTCGCAGGGGGGGTAATGCTGGCTGCCACCTGTCTGAGAATTGGCAACGTGCTGCACCACGCAGCAAGTCTTTATGATCTCTTGCTGCCATACGCGGATCGAAACGCAGTACTCGGTCAAGTTGCGTACCTAGGATCCGTTTCTTTTTGCCTGGGTCGTTTGGCCAATGCGCTCTCGAATAGAAACGACGCGATCCGTCATTTTCAAGTCGCTATGCAACGCCATTCGCAAATGGAGGCCAGGCCCTGGAGTCTTTACGCCGCGTACGAGTTAGCCGATATGCTGCTAAAGGATGAAAATCGTGAGCGACGGCAGTATGCGTCAGCCCTTTTATCTCAGATCAAGGCCGAAGTAGGGTCTCGCGCCATGGGTTTCCTTACCAAAAGAGTTGCAGGACTTTGGGCGGGCGACTCTAACTCTTCTCCCGGTTTAGTCAACGACGAATCGATCCTGGCCGAAAGATCGTTCCTCTATGGGAATCCAGAACCCGATGCCACCGGAGCTTTGAAAACTGTCGGAGTCTTCCGCAAGGTGGACAAATTATGGACCCTCACTTATAGGGGCCGGACGGCGCAGATCAGAGATCGTAAAGGATTAACGTTGATATCCCTCCTGATGTCCAAACCTCAGGAATCGATTCATGTCTCGGTACTCGCAGGGGCGATTGGCGGCGCACACAGTTCGACTGATAAGATCGTCGAAGGATTCGAAGCAAGCGATCTTGGTGCGATGATAGATCCCGAGGCGAAGCGCTCTTATCAAACACGGGTGCGGGAGCTGCGCCAAGAGCTGAATGAAGCGACGAGCAATAATGACCTGGGACGCGTTGAATCCCTGGAACAAGAGCTGCGCTTTTTGATGCGTGAACTCGCGCGGGCGGTGGGATTATACGGTCGCGATCGTGCTAGCGTATCGTCCAACGAGCGCGCCCGCCTGCGCGTCACGAATGCCATCAGATCCGCGATTTCGGAAGTTTCGCTTCATCATCCTGCGCTGGCGAGCCACCTGGGAATTAGCATCAGGACGGGGCTTTTCTGTGCGTATCGCCCGAACCCTGATTCAAGCGTGCACTGGGAGCTTTGAGCATCATTCGCTCATATCGATCTAAATTCGAATAATTTGTGGCGGTCTAATCCGGGATTACTCAAATCCCGCACTCACAACATTCGGATAGACCATCACATTCGTGTCAGCTCCAGTCGTTGTGCCAGGATTAATATATGACCTTTCGTAAATATTGATTGGAGCATTGGCCGGAATAAGCGTGTTGCCGTCCAAGTTGACGCAATAAGCCGTCGCAACGCTGCAGTTTTTTGACACTAATGCAACGTACAAATTAGGCAAGGTCATCTTCAACGCCCGGGAGGCTGACCCATAGATGCCCAACCGTAGCAGCACTGCCTTTGCCGATCCGGTCAATACACCGCTATTAAACCCAACCGCACCAGGGTTCGTTTGCGATGAACTAGCCACGCCCGCCGCATCCGTAGCGTTATAAATATCGAGCGAGATATAGCTCGAATTACCTAATAAATTGTGATTGACGCCTACAATAAACAGAGTATCTGTTTCCGATAGCGTGATCTTTGGCGAGAACGCGTATGTACTGGTATCCTGATTATCTCCAGCGCATATTGTCCCCTTCGCGATACAGTCGGCGCCCACCAGACCATGAGGAATCCCACCTATATCTACGGTGGTTTTATTCATGCCCTCGGTGGCGACCACTTCTGGCGCCGGGGTCCGAGCCGCCAGCCAGGTCTGCAACAGGCCCGCAAGTTCATTCAGTTGCGGGCGAAGTTGAAGCTCCGAATTGCCAGTTCGGCTCGTATATTGATTGGGAGCAAATGGAGTGATGCCTGTTGACGGGTTGGATAGTTTATAGACCAGCACATTGCTGCTGACATTAGCAAGCCAGTCACTTCCGGCGGAGGACTGTTGCGGGATGGCATAGCGAACTAGGGTGATGAGGTCGTCGGCAAGGCTCCCGTTGCCTGTTTTCACGTTAGGGCCAAGCGGTTCGACAAATATGGACTTGGGATTGATACCCCATGCTTTTGCCTTGCTAATTAAATCGTCGGCAATGTCCCGGTTGGATGTCGTGAGATACATCACGACCTGCCCGCCCCAGGGTTCTCCATATTGCTCTTGCACAATAATGTCGTTTACATCGTTTCCTATGCTGCCAAAGATCTCATACCGGGATGGGTCGGGTGATAACACCTGAAGTGGATAGGAACTGGTGTAGTTGCTGGTTTCGCTTGTGAATACATAACTCTGATATCCAAAGTATGCACCCTTGGGCGGATATGACACCAAGGTCACCAAGGCGTCCTGGTCACTTAGCCTATAGTCGATGTTGGTTTGGGAGCCGTTCGGCCCTGGCGTGGTTAATTGGGTCGCGTAATAAGGATCGACATAGGACTGCTCGATTGGGGGCTGCGGAATGATATAAGGGGCAGCCGGATTATTTCCAAAACAACTGTTAAAGATTGAGACGAACAAAGGACAGTCACTGTTACTGAATAGATACACGTTCCCCTGCGCGACGACGTATCCGTCAGAAGATAGGCTGTTAATTAAATTAACGAATGTTCGCAGTGGAATATGCCGGCGGACACCCATATCGCCTGGGTGTTTGACTGCGTACTTAGGGATGATCGCTTGGCTCTCGGTCGACTTGGCGGGTGGCGGGGTTGGGCTCGGGTCCTGTGCTCGCGCGGACATCGCCAAGCAGAATAGTAGAAAGATCGCACCAACAGCCAGTGCTCCAATTCGAGGCGCCATGATGTTTAATCGGGAATTTCCTTTTTGACTTTCGAACTTCAACTGTTTCCATAGCTCGAACGGCTTTCCTCGGCAAGCGTTTAGCCGATTTTGGTCCGGAGTGTTCCCGATAGTGCAGAGAGAGGCCGGTTTCGCGTCTGGCGGGCTCCCGACGGCTGAAAATGCCGTTTTCCCCATCGATTCTGGCGACACTTGTCCCTCCATCCCCGGCGTCGTCATCGAAATTTGCTCCGCTTTGCGCTCACTTTATCCCGCCGGCGACGGCAGCATCGCGATCTTCCGCAGCATGCCGACAAACAGCCGGCGGGTTAGGTGACTCTCGGCCAACAGCAACCAATAGTAGCGCGCATGTTGGATGAGCCGTCCGCCGGTCTTCACCAACTGCTGCTGCAAGCTAGTCAGCGACCATTTCCCGATCGGCGAAGGCAGCGTCAGCCGTCGCCACAAGTTCCCGAGGTTATAGGCGAGCACGCTCAGCCACAGCCGCCCCTCGTTGGCGCGGGAGCGGTGGCAGCTAAGCCGCGTCATCGCGACCGCCTGTTTGCCCTCCTTTATCCATTGTTCAGCCGTGCCGCGCTTGTTGTAGAAGCGCACCACCGCCCGGTTGTCGAGCGCCAAGTTGGTCACGATAAAGCCGACGCGGGGAAACAACTCCCCGCTATGGAACTCGACCTTCGCCACCACGCGCCGCGGCTGCTCCCAACTCGTCGCCTGATAGAGAAAACTCTTGAACCGCACCACCGGCTTATACCTCGGTCGCCCCACTGGCCGCGTCAACAACTCCATGATGTTCCGCTGCAGATTGTCGTTCGCCGGAAGGCGGATCGCGTACTTCATTGTCCGTTCTTCGAGCGCTTCGTACAGCTCTGGCTTGGCAAAGGCCGCGTCGCCGCGGAAGGTCACCTCTTTGCCCTGTGCCTGCTGCCGGCCGATTTCGGGCAGCAGGAGTTCCTCCCAACCGTCGGCGCTGTGGACGTTGCCGGGGCGCAGCTTCGCCGCCAGGCAGTCGGCTTCGCGATTGAACAGCAGCAGCGGATGGTAGCAGGTGGACTCGAAATGCCCGTTGTAGGCGCTCTGCTCTTGCGGGCCATAGACCGCGACTTCAGTACTGTCCAGATCCAGCACGACGCGCCGAGACGAATCGATAGCTTCGGCCCTTGCGACTAACCCCCGGTTGAGCGCGGCCAACCCGGCGAGGTTGTCGGATTGTGTCAGCACTTCGGTCTCGAACGATTGAAACGGGAGGTCAACGCTGCCCCGCGGTCCCAGATCCTACGCGAACCGATGAGCCGAAAGGTCGGATCCTGGGAGAGGCGCTCGGCGTCGTTAACATCTGCGTAACCCGCCAGGCGATAGATCGACTGCCGCAGCAGGTCGGCCAGAGGCAATTGGATATTCTTGCCCCGGCGGGAGTCGCTCAAGTGCCGGTCCACCAGTTCGCTCAAGCCAAGACGCTCGTCCAGCTCACGCACCAGAACTAATCCACCATCCGAGGTCACCCCTGAACCTTGGAAATCGACCTTCAACGAGCTATTGAACGAGAGCTGAAAGGGCCGATTTTGTATCTCACCCACCGCCTCTCCACCTCCGCACCGCTCCTATCGCATCCAAACCCACGTCCATCAGCGCGGTTATCGCATTCTACCAAATTGATAGTTCACTGAGAAAATGGAAATCCGGGCTAAACTTCCTTCACTCGTTCTCAGCTAAGCTTCGCTGGCCTCTATCCAGCAGTATCGGCTTGCGACACTTTATAAAGCGTTGCTACGAATTGACGTTCTTGAAGTCGTGTGATTACGACGGCTCGGGACTGCATCATATTGGGCGAGTGATCCGTTATCCCACAGACATACGAAGGCGCGAATGCTCAACGACGCTACCGATCGTTACACCGAAACATTACATAGTTAGTTCGCGAGAAAATAACGCCTCCCTAAGTGTACAAGAAACGCTCTGCCGAAGGGTGGTCATTAAAAAACCTCCCTCAGGGATTGCGGCGATGTGTCCGCGTTCTCGGTCGCATATCTGTGATGCTTGCCCAATGAGGCAAGTCCTGCTGAGGGTCGGAATTTTACTAAAAGTGCCTTCAACAGATGGCGGACGCATGTCTAATATCTGGATGTAACTCTCGCTCTAAAGGTTCCTTGCCGTGCGAACGCTGCCGATAGCGTTGGGCAAACGCCTAATTTCCATTCCTGGATTGGCGGACTACCTGGAGATGCCGGAAAACGCTATCCGGGAGCTCATCCATGGAGGTGGTCAATCGAGGTTGCCAGCTTTCAAGGTTGGCAACCGATGGTTCATTGATCTGGAAGAGGTAGAGGACTGGCTACTTGAGATGCTCGACAAGCTCGAACCTTTCCACTGACCTCGGCACCTGCAGGACTGTGCTTTTGGCTTTACCATGCGCTCAGTGTCAGTTGTAGTCCGTCGTCCGCAAGAACCCCACGACAGTCAAGCAGCGCGGTCCAAGAGGTCCCCTCCGTTGAATTTGGTCGCAATTTTGCTCGATGCAAGCCTCGCAGCTAATTTTTGCTGAGGACAGAAAAGTGAGGACACTCATGAAGAAGAGTATCTGGGTAGTCGTCGGTGCGATAATTTTCTCCGCTGCCCTTCCGGCATTTGGCGCAGATGTTCCGGGCGTTATTGCAGATGCTTCCGGCAAGCCGGTGCCGGAAATCCAGATTCTCGTACAGGATCTTAAATCGCAGCGAGTGCAGACGGCGGTCAGCGGAGCAGAAGCCGAATGCGAGTTTACAAGCCTTGCCACCAGTGAGTACCGCTTCACGCTTGATCCCGGCAGTGCTGGATTCAAAAAGGAGTTGGCGGCGCCCTTCGTCCCAGACAAGAATCTGAAGGTTAATCGGAAGGTCTCTCCCGCCGCAATGGAAGAGACGGAAAAGGCTCCATCGTCTGCCGCGGTCGAAGTCGCCCAGAATTCGCCACCAACGCCGCGACCGCTGCGAGTAACGCCACCACCACCGCCGCCGCCGCCACCGCCACCGCCGCCACCGCCGCCACCGCCACCACCGCCGCCACCACCGCCGCCGCCGCCGCCGCCACCACCACCGCCGCCGCCGCCGCCGCCGCCACCACCGCCACCGCCACCACCGCCGCCACCACCGCCGCCACCGCCACCGCCACCGCCGCCGCCGACGCCACCGCCGCCGCCGCCACCGCCACCGCCGCCGCCGACGCCGCCGGGGCATCCCCACAGCTCATCGTTTTAGGTTCTTAGCCCGGAGGAATGAAATGATCCGTCGTCGTGCATCGAGAGTTGGGAATTGTTCGCCGGCTTTCGGCCTTCTGGGTGGCGACTGCGTAAGCAGCAACCGCGACGGCGCAGCTGTGCGATGGCGACCGATACCGTCAAAACCTCGCTTGCGTTGAGGGGGGCGGAACTGGCCGATGACGCGAACGCCGATCCAACCTGAGGAGCTTGTCGAGCCTTTTATCGTGAAAGGCATGCTCGATTGGCGCGAGCTGTGTTGTCCTTTGCTTGGCGCGATCCGAACATTTGTGAAAATTGCCGCTACTTGACCTTCAGCAAATTCGCGAGCGATAAAGATCCTTAGAATAGGAAGAACTGTCGACTTTGTGTCTTCGATATCTGCCGGAGCTCCGATGGAATGGAAGAGCCTTCGCCATATTTAATTCGGCGTAGTTCGGCCATCTCGAGCGAACTCAACCAGTCCGACTATCGGTTGCTGCCCGAGGCCGAACTTGCGCGAATTGATCTGCGTCAATACTGGCGCACGATTAGGGAACATTTATGGCTCGTGGTGGCGGTGCCGCTTGCGCTCGTAAGTATTGTTGTCGTCAAGGACTTGATGGCCGCACCGCTATACACGGCGCAAGCCACAATTCTGATCAAGAACACAGCTCCGCAGGTATTTGACTACACTACGTTGGACTCACCATCCGGTGGCCCGGCGGCGTCGACCTCGGCGTGGGACATAGACTCCAAGACGGAGCATCGATTGCTCAGTTCGCGCAGCCTTGCAGCCAAGGTGATCGCGACAGAAGCGCTCTCCACCAATCCGGCATTCACGGGTGCTAACGGCAAAGACAAACTGCGGACGGCATTGGATCTCGACCATTCCACAATCGCTAGCGACCCTTCGGATCATTCGGTTCCGAACTGGCTGATCGATCGGTATTTAACCGATCTGAAGGTGATGCCGTTAGAGGAGACCGAACTCGTAGCCGTCAGTTTCACTTCATCCAACCCTGATCTGTCGGCACGCACGGTTAACGCCCACATTAGAGAATTTATCCACCAAGGGATTGATCTGAATGCTCAGGCCAGCGACCAGGCCGCACGATTCTTGGACAAAAAGCTTGCAGAGCTCAAGCGGCAGGTGGAGCAGTCCGAACTCGCACTGAACAATTATCGCCGTGACAAGGGCATCATTCCAGGCCTGATTTCGGTTAACGGGAATCAAGATGTCGTGCTGGACCGGCTCAACAAGCTGAGCGACCAGGTTCAGCAGGCGCATCTGGAAAATATCAATCTTCAAACCACGATTGAGCTCATCAACCAGGGTCAAGCGGAGGCCTTGCCCGCGGTGATCGAAAGCGACATGGTTCAATCGCTCAAAGAAAGTCTGAACGGTCTGCTGGCTCAATACGCCGCCATGTCCGGCCAGTATAAGCCCAATTATCCGCCGATGGCCGCAGTCACCGCCAAAATCAAGAGAAACCGCGAGGCCATAAAGCAGGAAATTGACGACGTCGTCGCCGGCGTCAGATCGCAATACGCGGCCAGTCTACGCAATGAAGAGGCGCTTAGTGAAGAACTTAAGCACCAAAGGGACTTCGCACTGGGGTTAAACGATGCCGCGGTGAAATATATGATCCTGCAACGCGAGGCCGACACTAACCGGGAGCTTTACAATGCCATCCTCAAGCGCATGAAGGACGTGGAGGTCGCAGCGGATCTGCACGCATCAAATGTTTCGATCGTGGATCCGGCGACGGTACCACAGGGCACCTCCAGTCCACGGAAAGTTCGCGACATGCTCGCGGCTGCGCTGCTGGGCCTGATGGCCGGGTTGGGACTTACATTTCTGCTGGAGCATCACGACGAATCATTCAAGAGCGCCGAAGAGGTTGAGAGCTACCTGATGGTGCCGCAACTCGGGATGATCCCCGATTCTCGTCGCTCGAACAGTATTGGCTACGGGCCCAAACCTCCGCGCTCGCCCGAGCTGGTTGAGCCACCATCCGGTCGTCGCGGTGGAGCGCTGCTTCCGTATGGATTTCAGTCGCCGGCGGGTGAAGCCTATCGGATGCTGCGTACCGCACTTTTGCTTTCACGAGCGGGGGCACCGCCGAAAACGACGCTAATCACGAGCGCGACACCGAGCGAGGGGAAAACTACCATTTCAGTGAATCTTGCTGTCACACTCGCCGGCAGTGGGAAACGGGTGCTTTTGATCGACGCCGACCTACGCCGACCGCAGTGCCACGAACTGCTCGGGACGGAAAACCACTTCGGTCTAACGGAAGTTCTGAGTGGCATGGGAGAATTCGATGACCTAATCCGTCCAACAGGATTCCCGAATCTGTTCCTCTTAAGTTCAGGAGAGATACCGCCCAACCCTAGCGAGCTTCTGGGATCGGATAGGATGCGGGAAGTCTTGAGCCTGCTGGGCGAGCGCTACGACCATCTATTGCTTGATTCGCCACCGGTAACCGCAGTCACGGACGCAGTGGTTCTATCGACCTTGGTAGACGGGGTCGTCCTGGTGGCAAATAAACGGACCTCCCGGCAGCAGGTGAAAGCCGCTCTTTCACGCCTCCAATATGCACGGGCGAAGATGTTCGGCGTCGTGCTGAATATGGTCGGGCCGAGCGTCTTTAGCTATAGCACTCCGTACTACAGGTACGGATACGGTCCGAAAGATAATTCCGCCGGTGCGGCCGCTGGCAAATAGAGTGCGTTCAGCAGAGCCTGCCGATAGTGACACCTTCCGCTCGGTTAGTTGTCCTCGTATTCAAGTGCGATTACTCGATCGGATTCTTACCGCAGTGCTGGCGGCACTTGTTCTCTTCACGCCTTTCGCCGTTGGGTCCGTCCACCCATGGGCGTTTACGCTGATGGAGGTGGCGGTTTTCGGTCTGCTCATGCTGTGGGCGATGAGGGTAACGGTCGATGTCGACGCCGTTGCGGAACCCAGATCGGAAATAGCGTCGTTCCGGTCTCGGTCGCTTTTGCTTCCCGCATCGATCTTCGGCGCGCTCGTCGCGCTTCAGCTTCTTCCGTTGCCTCCCGTTCTGGTTCGTTTTCTTTCGCCTTCCACCTATCAGGTTCTGGTGCATGCACTGCCCGGTTGGCCGCGAACGGCGCCTTACGCAGAAGACGCGTTTAGCACAGGTGTTGCCTCCGGAGCGGCGTCTGACTCTGGGAGCATCATTCTCCCGACGGTGGAGCAGGTGAGACGGGGCGTTGCGGTGCCATTCGCAAATTCCACGGCAGGAGCGGGAAACAAGTCAAAGTTCGCAACTGGAAAGCCGTCACATGACGACTATGCAAGGCGCAATAGTCTGTCCGGAAAGACGAGACTTGGATTTGCTAAGAATTGGTACCCGCTGTCCATCGCACCGTCCCTTACGGAGGCGGCTCTGCTCAAATACGCCGGATATGCGGGGCTGTTTTTCCTGGTACTTGCCTATCCATTCGTCGATAGGGCTGAGGGAGAACGACGCTTCTATCGCACGATGCTTGCGACCGTAGTAGTAACTAGTCTCCTCGTGGCGCTGGTTGGTCTGGCTGAGCGAGTCTATTGGAACGGCAAGATTCTCTGGTTCGTTGTTCCGCGGGACTGGGGAGCACCTTGGCCTGGAGTTTTCCCACGAGCAACCGGGCCATTCGTCAATCCGGATCACTTCGCTAACTATCTGTCGATGGCTTTCCCTCTGGTCTTGGCAGGAGGCTTTTACGGACTTTCGTCTGCGTCAACACAGCGATCAAATGCTTATCGGCTCCTGTGCGGATTCGCGGCATTCATCATCTTTTTAGCTATTGCACTGAGTCTTTCGCGGGCCGGATGGATAGAAGCAACCACTGCCGGGCTTCTCTTCTCGTTAATTTGTTTCAATCGTTGGCTTGAAGACTCCAAGGCGCACATTGAAACCGATATTCCCGGACGCCACAGGACCGCGACAAGAATCGGTCACGGACCTTTCGAGGCTCATCACAGTAAGGGTGTGAGTCAGCGTCTGCTGTTCAGGTTTCCGAAAACCGCGGCCTTAGGCCTTTCGCTGGTGGTCTTTCTGGCAGTTGTGATTTTCGCGCTTTTTATAATGGGCCCGGTGGCGCGAACACAGGCCGATATCAGAATTGGAGATACGATTGCGAGCGATGGCGGCTTCGGGATACGGCCAACCGTCTGGAAAGACACACTGCGGATGATTCGGGATTTTCCGGTCTTCGGGGTCGGGTTGGGCGGATGGCCTGAGATCTTTCCGCGTTACGAGAGGGCTCCCTGGGAGCCCGATTATTTTCGCGAAGTTCACAATGACTACCTGCAATACGCCGCCGAGACCGGACTGTTTGGAATTCTGGCGCTGGTCTGGTTCTGCTTTATGATAGTGGGGAAAGGCCGTGCCGCGCTGCATCGTTTCTCCGCTACCGAGCGGCCCCTCTTTATCGCACTGGGGTTGGCCGTCGCCGTGATGGCATTGCACGAGTTGGTCGATTTTTGCCTTCGTATTCCTGCCAATGCATTTTTGTTTACCGTGCTGCTTGCCATTGCCGTTCGTATGGCGGTGACAAAGATGCAAGGTGTCCAACGTCGCAGAATTCGTCGCCCCTTTGCGGCTGTTTGTACGGTGGCCGCGAGTGCCGTTTTGATTGTGCTCGCGCTCGGGCAGAACGGTCTGCCGTATCCCTACGATATAGAGCAGCCAAGCTCACTAGTGCGGGCTCACGCACTGGTGCTCGCCCATCCTGCAAGCCTGCAGGCCCATTTCGATCTGCTCCTCCTCGCCGGTCAAAACATGCCTCTCACGACGAGGCTTAACGAAATTGAGGCTGCCTTATTCGCGGCTCCTACCAATCCGTACCTGCGGGACCTGTACGCGCAAAACCTTGCTCTGGCGGGTAATCAAACGGCGGCTCTGGAACAAGTGGCTCAATCGGTATTCAATTCGCCAACGCTTGGAACGCACTTCTATCTGGAGTCCAAACGGATTTCGGAGCTTTCATCTCCAGAGCAAAATGCGGTGGAGCACGGCTTCAAAGAAGCTATTGCGGCGCACTACCCTGGGGCTGTCGATGGATTGGGCGCTTTCGATGACCTATTCGCCAGGTTTTCCGATGAAACACAGCTTTTCACCACCGCCGCGCGGGACACTTCCGCGGGCGGCGAACGTGCGAGGTACTTCGTAGCCGCGGGCAAAGCTGAAATTCGTACGGGAAACAGCGGCTCGGCCGAGAAGCTTTTTCGCCAGGCGATCCAGGCGGCACCATCTGACGAAACCGCGTATCAGAACCTGATATCGCAGATATACGGTCCGGCCAAGGATTTGCGTGAAGCACAGTCGGTGACCGATGAGGGAATTCGCAACGGAGTAGACCCACTGCACCTGTATCTGGCGCTCTCGGCCGCGGCGCAAGCGAATGGAAACGAGACGGTAGCGGAGGGCGCACTGCTCAAGGCGCTGGCGTATCAGCCTAACTTCGAGATGTACATGCAGATCGGGCAATTCTACCTTCAGAACCAAAAGCTCGACCGGGCGGTCGCGATGCTGCAGAACGCAACCGAGATTAATCCAGCATCAGCCGATGGATTCTACTCGCTCGCTGTCGCCCAAGAGAGAGATTATCAGTATTCCGACGCCGACAAGAATTACGCTCGGGCGGCGTGCCTCGCTCCCCTGCAATTCCGTAGTGCCTTCGTGGCGTTTCATAATCGCGTGGATACGACTGGGAGCAGCAGATGATTCAGCGCATGGACTGCTCGGTTGGAGAGTACAACCGATGAAGGTGGTAATTCTCGCGGGCGGCCTCGGTACTCGTCTACGGGAGGAGACGGAGTACCGGCCGAAGCCGATGGTGCAGGTCGGCGGACGACCGATTCTCTGGCACATCATGAAAATGTACTCGCATTACGGTTACACCGACTTCGTGCTTTGTCTGGGCTACAAGGGGGAAGTGATCCGCGATTATTTTCTCAACTACGAGACGCGCAACCGTGACCTGACTGTCACGCTGGGGTCAGGAAAGCTCGATATTCATGGCAACCATTCCGAGGACGGATGGCGGGTAACGCTGGCCGATACCGGCGAAAGGACCATGACGGGGGGGCGAATCAAACGGGTCCAAAAATATATCGCCGGCGAGACTTTCTTGGCGACCTATGGTGACGGCGTAGCCGATATCGATATCGAATCGCTGGCCGCTTTTCATCGCCGGCACGGCCGGCTCGCCACAGTGACGGCGGTGCGTCCTTCGTCGCGCTATGGGGAACTGGCCATTGAAGAGGGCCGGGTGACTCTGTTCAGGGAGAAACCGCAGGTTGCGGAGGGCTGGATCAACGGCGGCTTTCTGGTTCTGGAACCGGAGGTGCTCGACTTAATTGAAGGCGACAGCGATACGCTTGAAACCGGGCTTCTGGCGCGGCTGGTCGAACGCCAGCAACTGGCGGTCTATCAGCACGAGGGCTTCTGGCAATGCATGGATACTTATCGCGAAATGCAGCAACTCGATGACATGTGGACCCGGGACAAGGCGCCGTGGAGGGTGTGGTAGGTGAAGGTTGACCGGGAATTCTGGCGTGGCAAATCAGTCTTTCTGACCGGCCATACTGGATTCAAGGGAGGCTGGCTCGCCACCTGGCTAATCGATATGGGAGCGACCGTGTGCGGATATGCGCTTGCGCCGAACACTACTCCTTCGTACTTCGCTCTGTGTAATCTTGAGCACAAACTAAAGTCGATTACCGGCAATATCTGCGATGCGGACGTCCTTATCCGCTCAATGCAAGCCGTCCAGCCCAAAGTCGTGTTTCATCTGGCGGCACAGGCGCTGGTGCGGCGCTCATACGAAAATCCTTCTGAGACTTTCTCAACCAACATTGGAGGAACGGTCAATGTGCTTGAGGCGATTCGGCACACGCCTTCGGTACGAGTCGCGGTCATTGTGACCAGCGACAAATGCTATGAGAACCGCGAGTGGCTATGGAGCTATCGGGAGCATGACCGGCTCGGCGGGCACGACCCTTACAGTGCGAGCAAAGCCTGCGCCGAATTGGTGGCGGAGGCGTATAGGAAGTCGTTTTTTGATCTTGATGGATCGACGATAGCGCTGGCCACCGCGAGAGCCGGAAATGTGATTGGGGGAGGGGACTGGTCAAAGGACCGCCTGGTTCCGGATGCGATCCGGGCTCTGGTTGGCCGCGAGCCGCTCATGATCCGCAATCCTGATGCGGTGCGACCCTGGCAGCACGTGCTGGAGCCGCTGGCAGGATATCTCGCGCTGGCGGAGCGGCTTCATGAAGATGGCCGCGAATGGAGCGGGGCGTGGAACTTCGGGCCACCGGATAGCAGCGAAGTGAGTGTCGCCCTGGTCGCCGACAAAATCATTGCGCGCTGGGGCGAGGGAGCATGGCGCAGGGTGCAACTCGAGAAGGCCCCCCACGAGGCGGCCTACCTCAAGCTCGACAGCGGCAAGTCCCGCGCTTTGCTGGGTTGGCGGCCGCTGCTGGGCCTGGATGAAACAGCGGACATGACCGCCGACTGGTATCGCAAGGCTATATCGCGCACGCCCATCGACATGTACGAGATGAGCCGCGAACAAATACTTCGCTACGAGCGTCTGGAGGCCAAGGCGCGCGCGACAGCGGAAGACTAATGGCAGCAAGAGACGACCGCCTCTGCTTGGGTTGTGGCAGCCCGCTGCCTTCTCCGTTCTTGGACCTTGGCAGCATGCCTCTTGCCAACGCTTACCTGCGCCCAGAACGAGCGAAAGCCCCAGAGGAGAGTTTTCCTCTGGCAGTTGCTTACTGCACTCATTGTCATCTGGTTCAGCTTATCGACCGCGTTCCACCCGATAACATGTTCGGCGAATATCTTTACTTTTCATCCTACTCGGATAGCTTTCTGAATCACGCCTGCCGGATGGCGAACGAGATGATCCAGCGGTTTGGCCTTGACGGCACGAGCCGGGTGCTCGAGATCGCCAGCAACGATGGCTATTTACTTCAATACTTCTTGCGGCGCAGCGTTCGGGTGCTGGGTGTGGAACCCGCCCGCAATATCGCAGCCGAGGCGACGCGCAAGGGCATTCCGACACTCACCTGCTTTTTCGGGCCTGATGTGGTGGCGGAAATCCAGGCGCGATTCGGAACCGTCGATCTAATCATCGGCAATAATGTGCTGGCGCATGTGCCAGCGATTAACGATTTTCTGAGCGCGGCGGCGGCCTGCCTGAAACCAGATGGCGCGGCCGTGTTCGAGTTTCCGTACATCAAAGAACTTCTCGACAAAACCGAATTCGACACCATCTATCACGAACACGTCTTCTACTACTCCTTGAGCGCGGTGCAAGTGCTGGCCAAGCGCGCCGGCCTCGAACTGTTCGATGTCGAACTACAGCCGGTCCATGGTGGCTCGCTAAGGGCTTACCTGCAGCATTCGGGGCGGCGGCCGATCGCCGCCCGAGTCGAAGCGATACTTAAGCAGGAACGCGACGAGGGCCTTACCACCGCTAATCATTTCGTTTCCTTCGGGTTGCAGGTCGAAGCGCTCAAGCAGCGGCTGGTAAACATGCTTCAACTGCTTAAGTCCAGTGGCAACCGGCTGGCGGCCTATGGTGCGCCGGCAAAAGGCAATACGCTGCTCAATTACTGCGGCATCGGCCTCGATCTGCTCGAATTCACGGTGGATCGCAGCCCTCACAAGCAGGGCCTGTTGCTGCCCGGATCGCATCTGCCGATTCTGCCTCCTGAAGAGCTGATCGGCAGAATGCCTGATTATGCGGTCATCTTGCCATGGAATATTGCCGGCGAGATCGTTGAACAGCAGCGGGAGTATTTGCGAGCCGGTGGTCGGTTCATTGTCCCAATACCTGAGCCACGGATTCTTGCGCACTGCGCCTGAATAGCTCTCGGAAGTTACGCAGTGAAGTTCACGGAGACCGCGCTCAAGGGAGCTATTCTCATCGAGCCCGAGCGAATCGAGGATGAACGGGGGTTCTTTGCGCGCACCTTCTGCCGCCGCGAGTTCAACACTCGTGGCCTGAACCCTGATCTGCTCCAGTGCAGTGTCTCGTTTAACCGAAAGCGCGGTACGCTGCGTGGGATGCACTTTCAAGTGGCGCCACACGCCGAAACCAAGCTGGTCCGATGCACGCGCGGCGCCATCTACGACGTAATCCTCGACTTACGTCCTCAGTCGCCGACGTTCAGGCGCTGGATTGCCGTCCATCTCAGTGCAGAAAATCATCTGATGGTCTATATTCCTGAAGGATTTGCGCACGGTTTCCAGACTTTGCAGGACGAAACGGAAGTCTCCTATTACATTTCCGAGTTCTATTCACCCGAGCATGCGCGCGGAGTGAAGTGGAACGATCCCGCATTCGCAATCGACTGGCCGATCGCGAACCCTGTCATCTCTGCGAGAGATCAAACCCACCCGGAGTTCACACCGTGAAACGGGTCCTTGTTACTGGCGCGTCGGGGTTCATCGGACGCCACGCTCTGCCGCATCTGGCCGCGCGCGGGTTCGAGGTTCATGCGGTGGCGCATAAAGGGTCGCTGCCGGAATGCGGCAGCACGGTTTGGCATCGCGGCGACTTGCTCGATAGCGCGAGTATTCGCGAGCTGTTAGCCGAGGTTGCACCGACGCATCTGTTGCATTTCGCATGGTATGCGGAACCCGAAAAATATCAGCAGTCCGAGGACAATCTGCGATGGTGTCAGGCCGGTATCGAGCTGGTCCGAGCTTTTGCCGGATCAGGCGGACGGCGGGCAGTCTTTGCCGGAACCTGCTTCGAGTATGACTTCGGCTATGGCTACTGCTCCGAGGCGCTGACGCCATGCGTACCATCCACACGATACGGCGCGAGCAAGCTCGCGCTCGCACAACTGGTCACGCGGTTTCCGCCCGGCACTATCAGCGCGGCGTGGGGCAGGATTTTCCATCTTTATGGTCCATATGAACGTTCAAACCGACTTGTTTCCTCGGTGATCCTTTCCATGCTACGGGGCGGGCGCGCGCGATGCACCCATGGGAGGCAACTGCGTGACTTCATGCACGTCGAGGATGTCGCATCCGCATTCGTGACGTTGCTCGATAGCGATGTCGCGGGGATCGTCAATATCGGTTCGGGTGAACCGGTCACCATACACTCGCTCGTAACCCGGATAGCGGCGATGATTAAGGCGGAGGGTCGAGTGGAATTTGGTGCGATTTCTGCGGCGCCAAGCGATCCTCCCGTACTGATCCCCGATGTTCGCCGGCTCCGCGAGGAAGTCGGCTGGACTCCGCGCTTGTCTTTGAACGACGGCCTTGCGACCACGATCGATTGGTGGCGTGCGCGCCATGCTGCTGGCACGAGCGCTGAAGCATGAGCATAGAGCCCAAGACATCGATCGTGCCCGCCGGTGCAACCAATCTGACTGGCGGACGGTTGCTCGCACGCAATACGCTCTTGAGTATCGCCGGGGAGGCCGCGCCGCTTGCCTTGGGCCTGATCGCGATTCCGATTCTTGTACGCGAACTCGGGGTGGATCGCTACGGCGTCCTCACCCTGTCGTATCTGGTTGTCGGATACCTTGGGCTTTTCGATCTCGGCCTCGGCCGCGCCGCCACGCAGCAGATTTCCGATGCGATCGGCGCCAGCGAAATGGACCGGATTCCCGCGATTTTCTGGACCTCGATGATGCTGATGTTCGTCCTGGGCATTTGCGCGGCCGCGATCATCATTGGAATGTCGCACTGGCTCGTCTATAGCGTCCTTAACATTCCCGCGCCGATGCGAGCCGAATCGGTGGGCGTCTTCCTGGTGCTGGGGGCGGTGCTGCCGTTCATACTGAGCGGCTCTTGTTCGATCGGCACCCTCGCCTCCTTTCAACGCTTCGATCTGACCACTTCAGTTGGTGCGGCAACAGGCGTCTACTCATTCACTGCGCCGCTGGCCGTCCTGTTCTTCACGCACAACCTCGTATGGATCGTCGCTATCCTTGTTACCGGCAGACTGGCGGCGTGGACGGTGAATCTCACATTATGTATGCGGCTGGTTCCCGGGCTCGCTGCGAACATCCGTCCCTCGCGCAAATCCCTCAAACCACTGATGTCATTTGGTGGATGGATGACCATCACTGGTCTAATCAGTTCGCTCATGGTTAACTTTGATCGTTTCGTGATCGGTTCTATGCTGTCGATTGCGGCGGTTTCCTATTACACCGTTCCTTATCAAATAGTTAACAAGCTCCCGATGCTGCCGGGAGCAATGGCGAGTGTCCTTTTCCCGGCGTTTTCGGCTACCGCGCGGACGGATCCGGACCGCGCCACGATCTTATTCGAGCGCGCCAGTCGCTATGCCTTGCTGGCGTTATTTCCGGGTGTGCTGATTCTCTTTTTCTTTTCGCGGGAAATCCTGACTATGTTTCTTGGCAGCGGTTTCGCCGGTCATGGCTCTGACGTGATGCGTTTGCTGCTGATCGGTGTGCTCATGAACGGCCTCGCACAAATCCCGTCTGGCCTGGTGCAAGCAGCCAATCGGCCGGATCTAACCGCCAAGTTTCATATCGCGGAAGCTCCAATATATTTCCTGGCGCTTTTCCTACTGCTGCCCCGATTCGGCGTGGCCGGAGCCGCGGTCGCATGGACGCTTCGGGTCACCCTCGATGCGGCCGCGCTGTTCACTGCCGCCGCGATACTTTTGCCCGCAACGAAGGCTGTCATCGCCCGGATTGCCTGTTTTGCCGCGATCGCTTCCGCCGTCGTCGCATTTGGTGTGATGCTGCCGGGACTCTCCGGCCGCGTCATCTATACGGCTGTTGCCCTCGCGATCTATGCGGTCGTCGGTTGGTGTCGCGTACTAGATCCAACTGATCGAGCGATGCTTATGCAGAAGCTCACGAGACCGAGACTCAAAGCTTTGGCTCCCGGCCAAGCGCCTAGCTAGGAGCCTGTCCGAGTAATAGGGGTTTCAGGATTTTGGCGACAACACCGACTGTCAATGGATGTTATAGACAGCAGTAGTCATGTCTCAAGGTCGCGAATCTGTATTACTCAGACGTGCTCCTAGCTATGATTCAAGTCCCAGTAAGTATCGGCAAGACTACAGATCGCGTGATTCGATCCGAACCCTGTCCGCGATGCTACCTGTGCCAAGCGCAGGGTGAGATGTTGTACGAGGGAAGCACGACAGGTTATTCGATGCGCCCGGCGAATGGAATTTGCGCCGATGCCCAAATCGCGATTGTGGCCTGCTATGGCTCGACCCGATGCCCACGGAGGAGGACATCGGTAAAGCGTACGAGGTCTACTACACACATGGGGAGGAATCGGCGGCTGGCGCCCCGACCACTTTATCCCCTCTTCATCGCGCCGTACGCACGATAAAGCAAGCGTATGTCGATATGGAATTCAACGCGGCTTCATCGAAGCTTTGCCGGGTGCTGGCCGCCCCAATTTATTTGATGCCCTGGTACCGTGCAGATCTCGAATTCCCACTCCGGGCACTGAGCAATCCCCAGAAGGGCCGTATGCTGGACGTCGGCTGCGGCTCAGGCGCTCTGGTCGAGCTGGCTGCCCGCATGGGTTGGAACGCGGAAGGAATTGACGTTGATCCAAGGGCAATCGAGTCAGCCAGACGAAGCTGTTTAGCAGTTCACCTCGGTAGCCTTTTTGACCAAAAGTTTCCTGATGCCGCCTTCGATCTGTTGATTTGCAATCACGTCATCGAACATGTCCACGATCCATTGTCTATCTTGAAAGAATGTCGAAGGATTCTATCGCCCAAGGGCAAGCTTGTGGTCGCGACCCCGAATGCGAAAAGCATTTTGCACGCTCGGTTCTTGGCTGACTGGTTTACGCTCGATCCACCACGGCATCTTCATCTATTCACACCCCAGAGCTTGAGAAATCTTGCAGTTGTCGCTGGCTTTGGAGATGGTGCAGTCAGGACAACAGGACGGGGAGCTGCATCAACAGCAATTTATAGCAGAAGCATTCGAACCTTTGGGCATATAACCGGCGATTCTTTACGTTTGCGTTTCTATCTTTATGGTATTGTGCTCAGCTTGCGTCAGGCTCGAGTGACGGCGTCCGATGTTTTCGCAGGTGAAGAGCTGATGCTTGAAAACTAGTGGCTCGCAACAGTGAAATAGGTAGCGCCCTCGTACATCGTGAAGCGCTCCAAGCCCATTAAATTGCTGACCGTGATTATCTCACGCCCGACGAGTGGCGCTACCATTACGAGTGTTACGGGCAACTAGAATGAAGGCGACGCCTAGTCTCGTGAGGAATAGTCTCAAGTCAAAACCAATGAACATATGCACGTCCATAAGCAATTGACCAGCAGAGTTATGGCGCACCTCCCGCAATCGCTACTCGACGCCGTCGTGCGAGCGCGCAGAGACAATGCCGTTTTTAGACGCTGGTCAGATGGTATAGCTGACCGGCTTCGTGGACGCGACGTAACAGTCCGCGATGGATTGGCTAAAGGCCTGGTCTTCAACAGCGGTCGTTCAAACGTCGGATATACGTATGCTCATGGTGCCCTGGAACCAGACAGCGAGCAGGCCATCCTAACGGTACTGAAATCAGGAATGACTTTCTATGACATCGGCGCGAATTTTGGTTGGCTTTCGCTGATTGCGGCGCGATTAGTAGGCCCACATGGCAGAGTTGTATCTTTTGAGCCGCTCGACGCGAACGTCAAAATTGTCCAACACAACATCCGAGCGAATAACTTTGAAAACATGACCGTATTGCCTATCGCGCTTGGCTGTACGGACGGATCAGCGCGATTCTTATTATCTTCGCAGCCGTCATGGGGAATGCTTGCAGCGACGGGCAAAGAACCCGGTGAATTTGTTGGAGAAACCACGGTTGCAGTCAAGCGATTGGATAGCGCGGTTCGCGAATATCGCCTGCCTGCTCCGCAAGTTATAAAGATAGATGTCGAGGGGGCGGAAATGGATGTTCTGCCAGGAGCGGCGGAAACGATTGCCACGTTTCGGCCCTTAATGTTCATCGAGCTTCACGACACCAATGCCGCCGTCGCCGATATATTGGCGCAGTATGACTATAATGCGTGCTTGCCAGGCAGCGCGGCTTCAGTCCGCGATGCACCGGGAAACGTGCATATTTTTGCCATCCCGCGAGAACGCGCCGATTCCGCGGGCCTTCTTCGGATCTTCAAACACTCCGCCTTCCCACAATGCGCTCGGTGCAGCGAGATTGGAAAACAAAGCGCAAAGAAGGAAGCCAAGTTATAATCGAATGCAAGTCCATTCCGACGCGCTTCGCGACCAACAAGGACGGCCATGTCATCACAGCCGCTAATCACCACTGTAATTCCAACGTATCAGCGGCCTAATATGCTGCGGCGCGCGATACGAAGCGTGCTCGACCAGACTTACCCTCACTTTAAGATTTGCGTCTACGACAACGCCTCTAACGACGAGACCGGCGAAGTGGTGAGCGCTATGGCGTCGCGCGACTCACGCATTCGCTACCATCGCCATCCGACAAACATCGGCGCACAGGATAATTTCATCTTCGGGCTTTCCCAAGTCGACACTCCTCTGGTCCATTTAATCAGCGACGATGATTTTCTTCTGCCTGGCTTTTTTGCGCAGGCAACTTCTGCCTTGAATAAACATCCAAGTGTAGCATTCTTTTCTGGCGGTATGTTATCGGCTGATCCTGATGGCCGAGTGAGAGCGTTGGTTTGCTACGGATCGAAAGCGGACCAAGTCTACCGCCCTGCTCAGCTATTCCAGCTATTGGCGCCTTATACGAGAACATGGACAAGTGCGATATTCCGACGGACTGCCTTGGAGGCTGTGGGCGGCCTGAAGAAAGAGACTGGCTACAGTTTTTCGATTGACTTGATTTTGCGATTGGCCACGCGGGTTGAGGCAGTATTATCAGATGCACCCTGCGCGGTATTCACGGTTCATCCCGGCTCGAGTTCGGTTGCTGGAGCGTGCGAGGCGTTTGAATCTCTCCTGACCTTAGGCTTTTTTGAAAGCGTCAACGAGGCGATCGACAGTGCTCGGAAGGATAAACTTGTCACTGATCACGATGCTGCCGGAATGAAATCATTGTTTCGCGCAACGACCGAATGGGTACTCTTTCGTGGGGCCTTCGGAATGATAGCAAGAGGCCAGCGGCCAGTTGCTCTTCGTGCTTCGCGGGTCCTCGCAGAGTCATTCGACCAGAAAGCCATGGCAGCGATGATTCGTGTCGCGACAATGGATCATAAGATAGGTTCTCCCTTTCGCCTTGCCCTAAGTACCGTTAGAAGTGCACGCGGGCTTTGGTTTGGCAAGGCTAAATGTTCGCGCTATTCTGTTTACTCCGAAGTGGTTAGAGATCGTATGCTGCAACTGGTGTGACCGACCGGCAGAGGGCCGGATGAGACGACAGTTCTACAAATGCGACAGATGTGGCGCAAAGGGTGCTCGAAAGCGTACGTTGCAGCAGCTAGGGTCCTTGGGATGATGGGGGCTAAAGCCGCGTGCGGCCCGGGCCACTTTACCACCGGGTACGTATCACGGTGCCGTCAAGGTCTATCGTCAAACGCCGCAGTGCGAGCTTTTAATCTGCTCATGGAGCAGCTCGCTGTTGAGGCGCATTAGCGCGCGCAGTGAAGTCTGCTTAAACTGCTTAAGCGAGTTGACCACCGTGCGGTCGCTGGGAATCCGCGACAGACCGCAGAACTGCGCGAACAATGAATCGTTGGCGAGATAACGCAAGTGCTGGAGCCGACCACCAGTGGCGCGATCATTAGCAAGACCAAGTGGCTATCGCCGTAATCGCCGCGAACATGCTTACCCGATGCGCCGCGAATCGGCGCGTTCAACCCAAAGAGTTGAAAGTAACGGCGCACCAATTCCAGCCCACCATAGAAAATGAGCTGTTCGGGACCAATCTGAATAGGAAGTTCGCGCTTGATCGGCCGCCACAACCGCCGGACCTTCAACCGCATCTCGGGGGCTTTCGTGTCGTCTCGAGTCGCGTTGCTATCGCACTCCAAAGGACGTGCAGAGGCTCTTTTTCTTCGATCAAATTCCCGAGCCAACCGAAATTATCTTCGGATTAGGGTTGACGCGCTCGGGACACCCGATTGCAGCAGACGACCTCTTGCTGGAGGCTCGCAACTGAACAAGGAAGGCGTAGCTGCCGTATGAACGGACAAATTACGACCGTGATTCCGACTTATCGCAGGCCGCGATTACTAGTTCAAGCAATTCGCAGTGTATTGAATCAGAGTTATCCGCATTTTGAAGTACATGTATACGACAACGCCTCGGGTGATGAGACTCCACAAGTGGTTGCGCAAATCGCCGAACGTGACCGTCGGGTCAAATACCACTGCCATCCCAAGAACATCGGGCTCATGCAAAATTTTCTCTTCGGCATCGAACAGGTATCTACGTCATTCTTTAACCTTCTGGGCGATGATGACTACTTGCTGCCTGGCTTTTTCGAGACCGCGATCGAGGCAATGACCGCCCACGTGAACTCGGGGTTCTTCTTCGGCGGACTGTTGTTTTTTGACGGGCGTCGAGTCGTCGCTGCACCCGTCGAAGACTGGGACGTCGAGGGAACAGTCGAGTCCGCACGGATGTTCAGGGCGCTTTTTCTTCCCGGTGGCTGGACAACATGGACGAGTTCGCTATTTAGAACGGAAATCGTTATCAACGCTGGTGGCCTCAAACCGGAGCTGGGATACGGCGGCGACGTGGAACTCTTGGGTCGGCTATCGATCCGAAATTCAGTCTTTGTCTCCCGCAAGCCCTGCGCGGTGATAAATCTGCAGCATGGCAGCGCATCTGCCGCCGATTGTGGTCAAGAGTATTCGGCTGACAAGCTGCTCACCCTGGTCGAAAGCATCGAGCATGAGATTGCACGGGCTGAGGGTGAAGGAGCGATTTCGCCCAACGAGGCAAGCGCCATGCGAACGATCATCAGGAGCGGTCTCGAATGGCGCTTCTTCCGCCGAGCATTCGTGTCGTTGGCTCAGGGACATCGTGATTCGGCCCTCGAAACGGCGCAAACCCTTGAGGCGCGATGCGGGCGCGACGAGTTAGCTGCGGTAGTGCGCATTGCTGCAAGCACCGGTGCTATCGGCTTGGCCATCCGCGCAGGGCTTCGATCGCTCCGCTTCGCACATGACCAGGTACGACGGCGAGCGCGACAACTGCGCTACGAGAAGTTTGCAGACTCGGTTGAATTTGCATGCAAAGGTATGGTGGGCGAGGATCGTGAGCCGCTCGCCTAGACAAGATTCGCGATGGTACGGCCCCGAGAACTTTCAGTCGAGAGTTGCAGCGTTCGCTAACGTTTCTGCAACCCGCTCGAAGTGTGGGATGCGGCGATGGCGGCTCGCTGGAGATTGCGCGGCAGTTCGGATGGAATACTGTTGGCGTAGACTTTGATTCCAAGGCGCAATGTTCAAGCCAAAGGCCTTGATGTCCGACACGGGTAACTTCAGGATCTTCGGTCTCGCAGACATTTCCTTCGACGTGATCTTAATGAACGATGTGATCGAGCACGAGCACAATCCCATTGGACTGCTGCGCGAATGTTACCGGATTCTACGCCCGGGCGGCAGGCTCGCGATGGTCAAGCCGAACAGCGAAATCTGAGAATGTTACTATCTCCACGGCGATTGGCGCGGCCTCGAACCGCCACGCCATATTCACATCTTCAATTGCCTTACGCTCCATGAGCTTGGCCGCAAAGCCGGTTTTGTCCGGAGCCGATATTTCCAGCCCGATACGTTCCGCGGGATGGATGTTTTTGGAAAGCAGAGCCATTTACCGCACCCGATTAGGTCTGTCCCCACTGAGGCTCACCCGCTTCCGCGTGTGGCTTTTCAGTTCATGCATCATAGTGATCGAAGAGCTTAAGTCGAAGCTATGGGCGCTTGTTGGCCAGGAGCTTCGCTTCGAGGCTGAGAAGTGAGCGCCGAATCGGAAATATCAATCGCGATGGCCGTTTATAACGGCGAACGATTCATACTTGAGCAGCTTAAGAGTCTTGCGCATCAGACCCACCTCCCAGATGAGATGGTCATCAGCGACGATTGTTCAACCGATCGTACAGTTGGAATCATCACGGAATTTGCTCTCCACGCCCCCTTTTCCATCAAGGTGCTGACAAACGATAAGAATGTTGGATGCACCAAGAATTATGAACGCGCAATCCGCGATTGCTCGGGAGATATTATATTCCTTTGCGACTGCGATGACGTGTGGTACCCGCAAAAGATCGCCACAATGGAACAGGCTTTCAACACACAGCCAAAGGCGGGGGTGGCAATTTGCGATGCCGATCTGGTTGATGAGCGCGCCCGCCCGCTAGGCCAACGCCTCTGGGAGAACCGTGCTTTTACGCTTCCCAGAGCGTTGGAAAAGATCAGTGCGGGAAGATCTTTCAATAGGTCAATTCCGTGCTACGGGCCTTGCATCGCGTTTCGCGCCCGCTACAAGTCGCTCGTATTGCCGTTACCGGACGGTCCGTCTTTCCGCCTGGCAGGGCAAGACACTTTCATAACCTGGTGCATCGTCGGCGCTGGAGCAGCGGGTATTGCGCTTGTTAACGAACCGCTCTTGGCATATCGGCAACACCCGGCGCAAATGACGAAGCAAATGCAGGAATCGCCATTGCCGCGATGGAAAGCGCGAAATCAACGGCCTCTCACATTTCTCGTACCTTTGATTGAACGGCTTGAGAGCAATGCTGCACGCGAGTTGTGCGTCAACGGTATTTTCCGCGATGCAGCATTGGGGCACTGGCGCTCGCGAGTCTGTCTTCCGGCGGGCAAGATGGCGCGGCTACCTGTTGTCCTTCGCGAGTTGTTGACAGGCCGTTACCATATGTTTTCCGACGGACTCAAAACCGCCGCGAAGGATCTGCTGTTTGTCCGGTAACACAACCCGCTTTTACCAGTAATGAATACCCAGATAACCACAGTAATTCCGACGTACAGACGACCGCGACTTCTGGATCGGGCCATACGCAGCGTAATTGCTCAGAATTATCCGAATTCTGAAATTCATGTCTTTGACAATGCGTCCGGTGACAATACACGTGAGGTCGTCGCACGCTTAGCCGAGAAAGATTCCCGCGTGAAGTATCATCGCCATCCGCGAAACATTGGCATGATGGAAAACTTCGCGCATGGTATCTCCAAAGTCTCAACTCCCTTCTTCAGCATATTGAGTGATGATGACTTCATCCTCCCTGGATTTTACGACACTGCGATGCGCTCGCTTGAGGAATATCCCGAAGCAGGCTTCTTTTTGGGTGGGCTCCTCTTTGCTGATCCCGCCGTTCAGGTCGTCCACGCTTCCAATGTCGGACGGGCTATGCGCGGACTGATCCGACAACCGGATCTGTTCATCAGCTTGCTGCCTGGCGCTTGGCTTACCTGGACGAGCACCGTTTTCAGAACGGAGCGTGTCAAACAGGCGGGAGGTCTCAACGTAGCGTTTGGGCATACTGGAGATGTTGATCTCGTTCTTCGCCTCGCAGCGACTTATCCGGCCTTTCTTGATCCGCGACCATGTGCGGTGTTTTCGATGCACCCTGACTCAGCTTCGGGGAGAGATAGATTTGATGTGCTCCGTCAACAGCTAACGCTTAAGGAATATGCCAACATTGAAAATGCGGTTGCACTCGCGCTGAGATTGGGAATGTTGAGCGATCGCGACGCCGGATTGATGCGTGGCACGCTTCGATCTACGTCTGCTTGGAGTATTTTCCGCCGAGCGCTCATCTTTTCTTCACAAGGTGAGATCGATCTCGCACGCCAAACGTCCAACGTACTGATAAGCGGCTTCGGCAGATGCGACTTGGCACTAATCCTTCGGCTGCTTGCTTCTAGAGGAATTTCGGGCAACTTCGCGCGCCGGGCGGTCGAAAGTGCCCGAACAATTCGTGCAGTAGGAAGAGATTGGTGTGGCACCGACCGTAACACTGGACATACACACCTGATTCGCAGCGTGCTTCGAACTTTAGAGAATGATACGGGCAAACAGCCAAGACATTGAGTCGCACGAACAGATAGTGATTGCTAAAACGAGTGTCGGTGTATTCCATCCCCGGCTGGGGTTCGGCGGGTCGGAAGCGTTCGCGATGTGGACGCTGGAGGCACTCAAGCGCGATTACCGCGTCACGCTGCTCGCCGGTGGCCACATCAATCTTGCAGAGCTCAATGCCTTCTATGGCACCGCAATTGAGTCGAGCGAATGCGAAATCGTGGAACTGCGGCTGCCTTGGCCACTCGCCGAAGCGGAATGGGGCGCGGCTCTCCGAGGTGCATTTGTCAGCCGTTCTATGCGCCGCCACCTCGACCGCTTCGATGTCCTGATCAGCGCGTACAACATCGCAGACTTCGGCCGGCCCGCGATTCATCATCTGGCCGATTTCTCGTGGGACGAGACCTTGCGCCGCCACTACGATCCGGCGCCTCCAGGATTACGACGAGTGCTGCACACTAACCGGCCGTTGCGGCATGGGTATCTGGCATTAGCCAAGACGATCGCTAGACACCCGACATATGATCTCAGCAAAGCAGGATTAATCCTGGCGAACTCGATTTGGAGCAAGGAACTTATGCGTGGACGCTATGGGATCGAGACGGAAGTGGTGTACCCGCCCGTTATGATGAAGGTGATGGGATTAGCTCCCGAGCGCAAGAGCCGCCGTTTTGTATGTCTTGGACGGATTTATCCGGAAAAGCGGATCGAGCGAATTGTCGAAATACTCAAGGCTGTACGCGTCCGTGGTCATGACGTGACGCTGCACATTGTCGGTGATACGCGCGAGACAGCGTATGGGCAGCAGATCGAGCAACTCTGCCAGGCTGAACGAAGCTGGATCGTGCTTGAGGGTCGGCAGTTCGGGCAGACCAAGGCGCACCTGTTGAGCGAGAGCGCCTATGGGATCCACGCGCGCCCCGGGGAGGCGTTCGGGATCGCGATTGCCGAGATGATCGTGGCGGGATGCCTGCCCTTCGTGCCTGCAGAAGGCGGCCCGGCGGAGATCGTCGATCAGCATCCCGCGCTGATCTATGACACGCCGGAGGAGGCGGTCGAGAAGATCGACTCGATGCTGAAAACCCCGAGCCTGGAAGCCGCGACGCGGGCGTTCATCGAGCAGCGGGCACAGAAGTTTTCTGCGGAAAACTTCATGCGCGACATTCGCCGCGTCGTCGGCGAATCCGTCTCATCGCATGGGCACCTGATTCGCCGAGATACCGTCGGAGCCTATTAATGAAGGCCAAACAGCAAACGGCGTGGCTCCTTCTGATAGGGATGGCAGCGCTCTTGATACGGCTCGCGCCGCTCGCCCGGCATGACCTGACGTTTCAAACCGGATGGGACGCGGCCGACTACATTCCGCTCGCACAAGGAATTGAGCACGGCTGTGGCTTCGCCAGATTGGTCAATGGCCATTGCGGGAGTCCCGACGTATCGCGACCGCCAGGTTATCCGTACTTTGTTGCGGTGATGCCCAACCTGCGCACTGTTCTTGTGGTTCAAGCAATTCTCGGGGCGGCTCTCTGCGTATGGCTCGGTTGGTTCGTCAGCGCGAGCTGGGGAATTAGGGCTGGCCTATTAGCGGAAACACTACTGGCCATCGATATACCCACGATAGTGTATGGCGCAATGATCATGTCGGAAGCAACGTTTCAATTCCTGCTAACCGGCGCCATCCTGTTGCAGCTATCAGCGATTATGGCGGCAGAATGGACCTGGAGAGCTACGGCACGCGGGATCGCGGCTGCCGTCATGCTCGCGGCCGCGGCCATGATTCGGCCAACCGGCATATTCTTGCCGCTATTTGCCCCGATTCCGTTTCTGATGTTGTTCAGACGAACGAATTGGTTCCGCGCATCGGCCTTCATGGTCCTTGCGTTCGCCATCACGCTCGCGCCCGTACTGGCATGGACTGCAAGGAACAGAAGCGTGGGCGTTTATATCCCGAGTTCTGATTCCGCAGTTACTCTTTACTACTACGGTGCCGCGGGAGTTTTGGCTTACGCCACGCATCGTCCGTTCGATGAGGTATCCGTTGAATTGGCGCGTGAAGTCAGACGCCAAGGAGATCCTTATACGCCCGGCAAACTCGCAC
This sequence comes from Binataceae bacterium (SeqCode), assembly GCA_050011435.1. Lineage (GTDB taxonomy): Bacteria > Desulfobacterota > Binatia > Binatales > Binataceae > JADMIL01. The sequence continues at coordinate 15,952 of JBEKJC010000006.1, read as the reverse complement.
ATGGAATGATAAGAAAAAGCCTCGAAATATATGCGACGCACCCCATCGCCGCGCTTATCGTGACCGTTCGCGGTCTCATTCTGGTGGCGACCGTGCCCGATCGTAACGAGTTGAACGAAATGATTGAAACGAACGGGGGAGGTCCGCTCGGACTTCCCCCATCCTTCGAGATCATGACGAGAATACGGGCGACCATGCGTTCACCCGCGCTCACTGCTCTTGTTTTCCTGCAACTTGCACTGATCGGGTTCGTGTGGGCAGGCGTAGGACGCGATCTGATCCGCACTGATTGGAGTTCGAGCAAAGAGGCAGCCTGCGTGTTGATTCCGCTCGGGGCAGTTGTCCTGATGCTTGCGTGTGCCGTTGGTCCGGCCGCTCATGCCCGTTTTCGCATGCCCGCAGTTCCCTTCCTTGCGATGCTAGCCGCGATCGGCTGGCTCGGAGTTCGGGGAACAAGAAGGCACTCGGAGAAGGTGGATTTGTCCCCTAGAGTCGCCGCCGATGGGAGCATCGCCTAAGTCCGCGGGCGCGGACGGCAAACCGTCGATGCGCATCGTAGTGTGTTGCTTTTACGAAGCCTATCCGCCCATAAGTGGAGCGGCTTCGGTTACCTATAATGTCGCGAAGTTTCTTTCTGGCGAGAAACTCTTGATTCAGATCGGCGCTGAACCTGCAACAATCGAAACCGCCGATGGCCTACGGATCGAGACATTAGCGGGTGCTTCGGAAAATAAGTTCAGAAAGGTTACTTCGCTTCCGAGCCGCGTCCGAGCGCTCGTCAACGAGATTCTGCGTTTTCGGCCCGACTTCGTGATGCTCGAAGGCGCCTCATGGGCGATGTATCACTGGATGCTGCTGCGTGGGCTTCGCCGCGCCATGTCGAATGTTCCCATCGTATATCATGCGCATAACGTGGAATATGCTCTCCGACGAGCAAGGAACAGCAGGGCAATTGCGGCGATAACGCGACGGGCGGAAGGACGGCTGCTCGCGGATTGCGATCTTGCGACAGCCGTGTCGGAAGTCGATCAGGCTCTCTTCCGGGAACTGTATAACGTTGAAACCGAGCTGTTTCCCAATGGCGTCGATGTGGCTCGGTTCGCTTCCGTGACGCCGGATCAGGTCGCACAAGTCCGGTCGAAATATGGAATTGGTAATTCCGCGATAATTTTCTCGGGACTATACGCCTACCCGCCGAATCGTGTTGCTGTCGATTTCCTCATTCGTGATGTGATGCCGCGTCTGCTAGCGCATGCGCCCGAGGCGCAATTGGTTGTGACTGGCGGTGATATGCCCTGTCGAGAGCCGTGTCTGATTACGCCCGGTATCGTTCTGCACGATGAGCTACCGGCCTTGCTCGCTTCATGCGGAGTCGCCGCCGTTCCGATATTTTCCGGCTCCGGGACGCGGCTCAAAATCCTGGAGGCGATGGCGGCCGGAGTAGCGGTCGTTTCCACCTCAAAAGGTGCCGAGGGGCTGCCGTTCCATCATGGCGAACATCTGCTAATCGCGGACGATGCCGACGCGTTCGTTGAGGGCTTGCGGCACGCCATAACTGAATCAAGCCTGCGCGACCTTCTGACCGCGCGCGCGAAGGATGTTGTGCGGCAGCAATTCGACTGGCCGGTTATCGTCCGGGCGATCGATCACACCCTCCACTACGGCGATAGACATGGTCGCGCTGCAACGAACCGCGCTAGAGTTGCAGGATGAACTTCTCAGGAACATCCGCGCACACTCATAGTCCTTCTGCCTTGTTAAAGCGAATCGGTCACACTAACGGCATATGAACTGTCGCTCATCAATACTTCTGGGTTCACTGGTTATTTTATGTTTTCTGGCCTTTCCCAGCGGTCTAATCATATTGGCAAGCGGGCAAAATGTCAGCGGATCGTTTAATGCTACAGACCCGCCACGCACACCTGTCGCGGCTGGCACTCGAGCGACAGTTGATAACTTAGGCACGGATGATGTAGGTAATGCGCGCTTCGGCGGCCCGGTTCAATACGCTGACCACTTCGTGGGAGTAACTTTTGATGTGAAGGTCAGAGCGTGTATCGCGGCGCTTCCATCTGTGGGTGGCATCTGCGATGCCCGTGGTCTCATCGGCGCGCACACGATGGCAACCAGTATCAATGTCGGGAGCAATCGTGGTGAGCCTGTCACGTTGCTGCTGGGAAATGCGACCATCGCGCGTGCACGCGGTACGCAGTTTATTTACCATTCCAACAGCGCAATAATCGGCACCGGGAGAGCCTCAACATCGATTAAAGGCAATGATGCCGTTGCGGCATTTTACCCCGGCAATTTCTCCGCCAACCCGCAGAACGTGACTATTGCAAACCTTCACGTGGATAATTCAGCGCAGAATACTGGCTCCATAGGCATATATGTTCAGACGCTCTATTCTCGATACGAGAACCTCAGTATTGGGCCGACGCTCGATATCGGTCTGAAGGTGGGAGGACAGCCGGGAGCTTGCCCATGTTACAACACCTTTCAAGGTGTGTTTACGTCAGGAAGTAAGTACGGCGCGGATTTCTCTGTTAATACGGCGCAAAACCAGTGGTATGGTGGCGGGTTTTCCGGACCTATCGGGCTCTATATGGAGTCTGGCATCAACCAATTCTTTGGACCAGATTTTGAAAATGACCCGACGGCCATCGAATTTACTTCCGGCGCTGGCGGTAATCTTTTCATCGGTCCATATTTCGAGGGAAACAAACACAATGTCAAACTAGACGCCGGGGCACATGGGAACAGCATCATCGGTGGCTCATGGTCGGGGCCAAACTCAGCGCCCAACATCATCAACAATTCGGGAGCTACGGACAACTTTATTTTTACGACAGGTTCGGGGCCGCAGGCCGGCGGCGTGGCCCCTTTGGCGTTTGGCGCTTCAACTTTTGTTGTGGGTGGCAACATGGCCTACAACTACGATGGAAATGGCGCCTCTTATATTACATCGGACGGCAGCTTTGCGAATGGTATTGATTTTGACTGGGGCACCACTAACGCGGGAAGTCGGCTGGGGAAAGTTCCGATTCAGACCGGCTGGGTTAATGCTTCCGGTGGCTTGAGTGTGCGAGGCTATAACAGCACAGCCTCTCTGCCAGATCCATCGGCACCATCGATCAAGCAAGGAGGAACGGCCGGGATTACATCTTACGCTTATTACGTCGTGTGTCACGATTATAACGGAGGCACTTCGACGGTCTCTCCGGTCGGTTCGACTAGCACAGGCAACGCGACATTAAGTACGACCAATTACAACATTGTCACGTATTCATGCGGACCCGGGTGGAATACCGCAGACATTCTCAAGGGCACAACGTCAATGTCTCTAGGGACCGGACAGCATCCTAACGGTACCATCGAGGACATTGGCCACGCGCCCGAGGCCTATACGACACCGACGCGAAACACAACGAGCGATGTGAGTATCGCCGGTATGAGCATTAGTCAGGGCATAAGGTGGCCGCTACCGGCACGGGTGATCAATGGCGCAAGCTTCTACTGTCCAAATTGCGATTCCGCGATGTCCCCACCAACGCTCTGCTCGTCAAATAGGGACAAAACAGGGTCGTGGGTTCATGGCTTGAACAGTCAATGGATTTGTCCACCATAGCTGATAAGCACTCTCATAAATATGGAAGCTTCAATATCCGGAATCAATCTTCTGCTCAAAAACCTACTATTTCTACTCGGTGAGTGCCGAGGAGTCACGAGCAAAGGTCGTTTTTGCCGCTATGCCGGGACATTGGCTTTCGCAAAGTTATCGAGCGCCTTCAGGTCGCGGAATGTACCAACCAGTTTAACCGACCCGGAGTTATTCTTAAGATTGAAGCACGGCGACGTGTGGTTTGAGTCGTCGCCTGGATCGGGGGAGCTGTGGTCTTACGTCGAAAATGACTCGGGAGATGAGTATGACAGCGAGACTATGCGGTTTGAGCCACAAGACGTGATTCTGGATGTCGGTGCCAATATAGGCATTTTTGCAATCCGCTATGGCAAGGAGTTCCCAACCGTTCCTATACATTGCTTTGAGCCCAACCCCAAAGTTTACAAGCGGCTGGTGCGCAACTTCGAGGCGAATGGGCTCACCAATGCAGTCGCGATCAATGCGGCGGCTGCCGAATGTGCCGGAATACGCCCGTTTTTCGTAGGGCGGAGCACGGTTGAGGGAAGCTTCATTGAGGGCGGCGCGCTTCCCCCAGCTTTTCATAGCGAGGTAATAGACCTTGACACCTTCTGCAAAGCGCATTCAATCACATCGATCGGTCTGCTCAAAATTGATGTCGAAGGCGCGGAAGTCGCGGTACTGGAGGTGCGCAATGTGCACTGAAGAGCACAAAATATGTTATGATGGAGTGTTATTCTCCCGCTCTAGAAAGCCTGTGCCGGGCTATGCTGGCGGAGTACAACTTCGAAGCAACGGTGAAGCGAGATTTAATGTACGGCGCACGCGTGCTTCACTTTGCACGTTATGGAAAGAGCGGTCTCAACGCGACGGCCGTGAGTTCATAAGCACTGATTGTCAGGCGAGGGCTTAAATACGGAAAAGGCGCGTGATATTTCGGATGTCCTGGGGGTTGCGGTCGAATCGCTCGGGCGCGAAAGCGTTCGCATCGGAATCGACGGGCGGGCCTTCATGGGCCGGACGACTGGCGTCGGGCGCTATGTTACCGAACTCTGTAAACATCTCGACGAGCTTCTGCCGAATGCGCGCTTTTTCGTGTACGCTCCCTGCCCGATAACTTTGCCCATATCGTCGGACCGATGGCTATCTAGAGTTGATCGATCATGGATGGCTCGGCGCTTGAATCGGGGTCTTTGGCTAGTTCTATCTGCGGGTCATTTTTGCCGCCTGGACGACCTCGACGTATTTTGGGGTGCAGTAACTCTCCTGCCAAAGCTGGCGCCGAAGATCCGGGCGGTCACGACAGTTTACGACCTGAACCACATAGTCGTTCCACGTTCAATGCGCGCACGCGACTTGTGGGCGAGAAGACTGCTCTTTGGCCGATCGTTGGCACGCGCCGATGCGATCCTCGCAATCTCGGCGGGAACGTGTGCCCGCCTGCGCGCGACCTACGGATACTGCGCCGCAGTGTCCGTGCCTCCCGGCGTGTCCAGCGAGTTTGCAGCCCAGTCTTCTGAGGCGGTGGCGCTTTGTCTTCGTAAGTACAACGTGAATCCGCCATATTTGCTCGCAGTTGGGACCCGGGAACCGCGCAAGAATTTCGAGCTCCTAGTCAACGAGTTCGTCCAAATGAAGAAAAAAGGCCTGGTGCGCGAGCACTCATTGGTGTTGGCGGGTGGCAAGGGCTGGAAGGACAAAGGGCTGCGGCAGCTCCTGGCCAGCAGTGCGCCGCTTGGCGTGTATTGTCTCGACTACGTCGACCAGCAGGACATGCCCGCACTTTACACGGGCGCAGGTGCCTTAGTGTTCCCCTCCCTGTACGAAGGTTTTGGAATGCCGTTGTTGGAGGCTCGCGCATGCGGAACTCGCGTAATCGCAACGGACACCCCCGAACTTCGCGAGGCCGGAGGCACCGGTGCAATATATATCGAGCCGACGCCAAACGGCATTCGCGATGGAATCTCCTCTGCAATAGCGATGAGAGCCGCGCTTGACCGTCCACGCCAGGAGTTGAACTCGTGGCGCGATGGAGCTCGGATACTTGCCCAAGCTTTGATGGGCCAAATGCTACCTGTGCGGAATGTCGGAACTCTGCCGGGAGATGGGCGAGGCAGCGAGGGCGAAAATCGTTGCGATGTTCTCTCCCGAGGTTAATTACAAGCGACTGCTCGACACGTACCATGCCGCATCGAACGGAATGAGCGCCGTCAACCGAGCCTGAAAAACCCGGAGAGCATGAGGCGACTGAAGGTATTGGCTGCTGCGTACGCCTGCGACCCTAGTCGTGGCTCGGAGATGGCTGTGGGCTGGGGCTGGGTCACGGCTATCGCCCGCAGTCACGACGTGTGGGTGCTCTGCGCTGATTGGCAGAGGGAAAGCATTGAGAGGTTCGTTGCACGAAATCCGGGGAAATTTGCGAATCTCCGCTTTGTGTACGTCTCTCCAAAGCCGTGGCATTATACGGACTCGCACTGGCTTTGGCGGAAATGTGAAAGCTCGATTTTGAAGCCTCTTGTGCATGCGTCGTATCGCCTGTGGCAACGCGATGCCTATGCGGAGGCGCTCGAACTACATCGCAGCATTGGCTTCGATTTAGCACATCAACTCACGTTCGTCGGATTCCGCTTTCCCGGACATCTATGGAAACTCGGTATCCCGTTTGTGTGGGGACCGATCGGAGGGCTGGAGAACACTCCATGGCGGCTACTGCCCACGATGGGTCCGCGCGGCGCGATGTATTATGGGGCGCGCAACGTCGTGAACTCGATGCATCGCCGGTTTCTGCGGCAGCCGCGCAAGGCCTTTGCAGCTGCCGGGCCCGGCGTGATCGCCGCAACCAGCGGTATTCAACGTGAAATCCAGCATTGGTACGGAGTGGAGTCTGAAATAATCTGCGAGGTCGGGTTGCCCCCGCAAACGGCGGCTACGTACTCATTGCGAGCCAACGGAGAACCTCTGCGGCTCGCATGGAGCGGTCGCCATCTGCCGGGCAAGGCATTGAATCTCCTGCTGCGGGCGCTTTCGCGCTTGCCGGAATCGATCGATTGGCGACTGGACATATACGGCGATGGGCCATCAAGGACCGGATGGCAGCGGCTTGCTGCCAGACTGGGTATCGACTCGCGATGCGCATGGCACGGCCAGGTATCTCGCGCCGAGGCGCTCGCAGGCCTCAAATCAGCGCATCTGTTCGTAACAACCAGCCTCAAAGATCTTACTTCCACAGTCATTCTCGAAGCGTTGGCCAACGGCGTGCCCGTCGTATGCCCGGACCATTGCGGGTTCGCGGATGTCGTGAATGAGCACTGCGGCATCAAGATTCCGATCGGCAATATGCGCGAGTTCGAGACCGGGTTGAGCCGCGCGATTGTTGCGATCGCTCGCGACGAAACGAAGCGACGCCGGCTCGCCGAGGGCGCCTTGCTCAGGGCGCGCGATTATTCCTGGGAAGCGAAAGCGGAAGCAATCGACCGTGTCTACGACCGCGTGCTTCGCGCCGCAGGTGAAAGGGATGATGTTGCAGTCTCCAGAACCGTAATCGAGGCGTCGGGCCATTACTCGCGTTAAGCGGTCATACGGTTTAGCGGACCTCGGACGGGCGTTGAACGCAGACGCCCTGAGTTTCGGCGCATTGTGCTGGCTGCTGCTCTGGGTGGGAATAAATACTGGTCCGGGAAACATTGATCTCGACCTTATCGAAGGAAGCTGGACCGGATTTTTCAACGGCGTGAGAGCCGCTTTCCCACTCGCCGTGCTCGTCCTATGGTTCTTCCATCTCCTCATCCGCAAGCAGCGCACGATTCGCAGTTTCACCTGGCCGGAAGCGCTCTGGCTCTACTATGGGATCGTCTGCCTGATTGCCGGATTGTACGCGGATCCATGGTTTGATTATTCCTACTGGGGCTTCGCCTACCTGAGTGCCTTTGCCGCGACCGAAATGTACATGCAGGAGTCGCCGACTGCGGAACACGCAGGCGCCCTCAATCGCCTGAACTGGGTACTAGGCTCGGCGGTACTACTGATTGTGATTTGGGTGGCGCGTGGCCAGTTGTTCGAACAAACATCGATGGGGGTGAGCGGCTACGGGGTGACCGGGCGGATGCCGACTGTCGCTGGGGTACCCATGGTACGTGCCTCAGGAATATCCCGGTTAGCGGCGGTGCCCGCAATAGTTACCTTCGTCCTGCTTTGGAAGACGCGCGGCTTTATTCGACTGGCATCGGCGGCGGTATTTGCGCCGACGGCGTACCTGGTGTGGGTAATGCAGTCCCGCGGCTCGCTCGTCTCCTTCGGTGTCGCGCTAAGCTTTGTAATGATTTTCATGGAGGGTAAGCAGCGCCGGGTGGGCATTGTTTTGGCGCTGATCTTTGCCACGGTCTTAGTGGCTGGGTTTATTCCCGAAGAGACCGTTCACCGTCTTTACCTTTTCGCCCTCCGAGGAGAGCAAGGAAACCGACTAGAGTCGATGTCCGGGCGGCTCTACATTTTCCACGAAGCGTGGAAGGCCATAAGTCAGGCGCCGTTAATCGGTTACGGACCTCAAGCAGACCGGCAAATCCCGACCATCGGAAACGCTCAGAATGCGGTCCTGTATGCGTTGCTTTGCGGCGGTTTTCTCGGCGGCGCAGGGTACCTCGGAGGACTGGTCCTCTCATGGGTATTGCTGGCGCGAGCGCTGCGCCGCCGCCATCTGCTGCCGCCCGACGAACGCACCACGCTGCTGCAAGTCGCCGGCGTTCTGGCGTTCCTGACGATGCGCAGTTATCCGGAGAACTGTGCCGCGCTTTTCAGCGTGGATCTTTTGTTGCAACTGCCGGCGATGGTTTATTTAGGCGAATTGGATCGGGCCTTTAAGCGCAGCGCCGCCGCGCAGCGCGTACGCCGCTCAGGCCTCCCGGAAACCGGAGACATACCGGTTTTCCGCGCCGCTCACGATCGTTACTAACAACAATCGTCCGAAAGGGGGAAAGAGTTCTAATGTCGAATGAAATTCGAAGGGCCCTCGTTTGTGGTGCGGGAGGATTCATCGGATCGCACCTGGTCAAGCGTCTCAAAAGCGAAGGTTTCTGGGTGCGCGGGACCGATATCAAGCATCCTGAATTCGGACCGACGCATGCGGATGAATTCATTAAAGGCGACCTGCGGGACGCGGCAACTTGCCGTGACGTAGTTACGGAAATGAATGACGTTTATCAGCTAGGCGCCGATATGGGCGGAGCAGGATACGTTTTCACCGGAGCCCACGACGCGGCGATCATGCACAGTTCCGCGCTCATCAACTTGAACATGATCCAGGCGGCGGTGGAGCAGGGCGTCCGGCGCATCTTTTATTCCTCATCAGCTTGCATATATCCGGCGTACAACCAGGAGGATCCAGAGAATCCCAATTGCGCGGAAGATTCAGCATATCCTGCGGCGCCCGATAGCGACTATGGCTGGGAAAAGCTTTTCAGCGAGCGGCTGTATCTCGCGTACCACCGCAACACGGGAATCGCGGTACGCATCGCGCGGTTTCACAACATTTTCGGGCCGGAAGGCACGTGGCAGGGTGGAAGAGAAAAGTCCCCCGCGGCAATCTGTCGCAAAGTCGCAGAAGCTTCCAACCAGGAGGCCATCGAAATATGGGGAGACGGTCAGCAAACCAGATCATTTCTGTACATCGACGAATGCGTGGAAGGAATCCGCAGATTAGTGGAGTCGGACTTCACCGGCCCGGTCAATATCGGCTCGGACGAAATAATCAGCATAGATAACTTGGCCTACATGGTAATGCATGTCGCCGGCAAACATCATCCCATCAATCACATTCCCGGACCCTTGGGCGTTCGAGGTAGAAATTCAGACAATCGATTGATACGTACAACTCTCGGCTGGGCGCCGAGCCAGCCCCTCGAGACAGGAATCAAGGCCACCTACGAATGGATCGCCCATCAAGTGGAAATGTCCCGTCTTAGAAACGGCAGGTTCCCTTCCGGTACTAACGGTAGCCCCGATTTTGCAGCCGAAGGATAGCCATCAAAGGATGATGGGTTCGCGTCTGGCAACAATCTGCCCTGACTGACGATCTAAACACCATGTCACTCTAACTTATCCATCGCGTGATCCATCCCTGGCAGGCCGTTCAGCCCGCTTCCAGCCAGGACTATCAGTCGTTTAACGGGCAAGGGCACCTTAACCTGGTGTGCCGTTCACAGTCCGTCTTCTGAGTCTGTTTATTACCGCCCACATCAGTTGCGCCTTAGCCGCTCGCGCATACCGCCGCGGTCATATGCCTGATCTGCCCGCAAGGGCGCGCAATTTTGGAAGCCTCCGCATTCAGGTCGCAACCCACTTCCACTTTAGCCATAAGGGAATAAGGAAATGAAGTTAGCTCCCTCAGCGAATCGGGTTTTCAGCACGAATGCGCGTATTCCTGTAGTAGATATTATGGGATGCAATATCAGTAGTGTCACCGTTTTCGAGGCGCTTGCGACTATCGAAACCTGGATCGAGCAACAGTCCCAACGTTGCAAGTTCGTCGTCGCCACTGGCTTTCATGGGGTATGGGAAGCACAGAAGAGCAGTGAATTCAGAAATGTTTTGAATTCGGCAGATCTATTCTGTCCAGACGGAATTGCTCCAGTCTGGCTATCGCGCATAATGGGAGAGCCGCTCAACGGCCGCGTACCGGGACCAGATCTGCTTGCCGCCTTTGTGAGTGTCGCGAACATAAAAGGCTACAGCAGCTTTTTCCTAGGCGACACTCCGGAGACTCTCGCGGCGTTAGCAACCAAGATCAAGGATAGCTACCCGGGGCATCGCATTGCCGGCACTTTATCCCCGCCTTTCCGACCTCTGACTGCGGCGGACAATGTAGCCATTCTCGAAGCAATTCACCGAGCAAAGCCGGATGTTCTATGGGTAGCGTTTGGGCTGCCCAAGCAGGAATTGTGGATCTCCGAGCATCTCAAACGACTCGACATCCCGGTAGCTGTCGCTGTGGGCGCTGCCTTCAGCTTCCTGAGCGGAAAAGTCAGACGTGCTCCACCGTGGATGGGAAGTGCCGGGTTTGAATGGCTGTGGCGATTGGCGCACGAGCCACGGAGGCTTTGGCATCGCGACTTGATAGAGGGATCGAGATTCCTAGCCCACGCGATACGAGTCTGCGCGCGATCGCGGCGCCAGGAAAGAGATCGTCGCCCGTACATCGAGTAACCGGCTGATGGCATAATTCCGATCCCTTCGCGACAGAGCTGGACCGACTGTGCCCTCCACCATCCCCATTATCGGCCAGCGCTATAGTTAGGTGATAGTCGCTGCACTCTGCGTAGGCTATTGTATCGGACAACAAACAGCTACTCTCGCGTTGCAATGCTCCGCATACAAATCTCTCGGCAAACACCTGCGCTCACGCTTTGGACCTTTCGGCTTTCTGACCTTGGGCGCGGTTTCTGAACACGGTTGCTGCCAGACGTGTAGAGGTAGGCGTCGAGGGCAGGATACGATCGCATCGCAGACGAAGTCGATTGCGGTGGCACGCGGCGAAGTGAGGGAGCTGATTGCCAGTGCCGCCACCGACCCTATCAACCTTGTACGTGACGGACGTAGGGCATGAGCTTCCAAGCCAAATCCTTGACCACAGATGATCATTGACATGATAGGACGGTCCCAGGTGCCTGACGGCGTTTTCGATTACTCAGGGATTTCAGCTGAATGACCAATCAGGTGTTGAATCTCATCGGGCTGCCGCTGGCCGCGTTTCTGCTGGCAGTCATAAGCCTGCCGCTGATGAAGCGGCTTGCCACTCATTACGGCATCATCTCGGCCCCTTATAGCGATACATTGCGGGCCCGCCGGATTCCTCTGCTGGGCGGAATCGCCATTATTCTATCGATCGTGCTTCCACTGTCATTAGCAGGCGCGATGCCTTTTTGGATTGGCGGACCGACGCTCGCCCTGCTGATCGTCGGCGTCGTCGATGACGCAGTCGCGATGCGGCCACTGACGAAGTTTCTCTTACAGCTTCTGATCGTCACCGCCGTGGTGCTTGCCGCTCCGCGTTTCGCGCTGGCGCCCTGGCGGTTGCTCAATCTGGTCTTGGCGGGCGTTTTTCTAATCTCCACCGTCAACGCATTCAATTTGATCGACGGGCTCGACGGGCTTGCAGGGGGCGTAGGAATCGCGGCGGCGCTGGCGGCGGCGGGCGTCGCTGCGCTTCACAACGACATGTCCTCGGTGGTCCAAGGGCTCGTGATTGCGGGGGCGTTAGCTGGTTTCCTCGTCTATAATCTGCATCCGGCCTCGGTTTTTATGGGTGATGGCGGCGCTTTGCCGCTCGGCCTGCTACTCGGGATCCTGGCCTTGCACGTCGGCGGCTTGAGCGGAAATTTCCGGCTGCCGCATTACGCTGTGCCGATCATGATAATGCTGGTACCGCTGCTGGATACGGCGATCGTCAGCGTCAGCCGGATCGCCACAGGTACGCCCGTTTCGCGCCGCGGCCTTGATCATTCACATCATCGCCTGCTTGCCCTTGGGTTGTCGGACGAACGGGCGGTGGCCTTATGCTGGGGCTTGGCATTGCTGGCCGGCCTTTGCGCGGTGCTGATTTCGATGATGCCGTCTCCCTATCTGATCGCAACGCTGCCCATTATATTCGTCGCTTTTGGTTTGGTCGGCCTGTTCATGATTGACCTCACCTTTGAAGCGAATTCGCCGAGTGTGGTCCATCGCTACCTGCAGGGGACGGCGCGGTTGATTGTGGCCTGGACCTACAAGCGCCGGATGGCGGAGGTGGGGCTCGATCTAATTGTGATACCGGCAGCATATTTCGGCGCGTTCCTGCTGCGTCTCGACTTCACCATCGACGAGGGCCGCGTGGCCAGTATTCTCAGCACACTGCCGTGGATTATCGTCGCGACCTACGCGGCCTTCATCATCACCGGCGTCTACCGCGGCATCTGGCGCTACGCGGGCATATCGGATGCGATGCGCTTTGCCAACGGCTCCATTCTGGCCGGTATTTTTGTCAGTTTGATAGCCTTGGCGAAGCCGCTCTCGCTATCGGGTTCGATCACCCTTCTATACGTGATCCTGCTGTTCAACCTGCTCGTCGCGAGCCGATTCTCGTTTCAGGCCTTGCGCAAAGGGGTGGCGCTGATGGCAGCCTCTACCGACCGCGTGCTGATCGTCGGCGCGGGCGCGCTGGCCGTATCGGCGGCAGAGTATCTGGCTTCGGCGCCCGGCCAGATTCGCATCATTGGGTTTGTCGATGATGACAACTTCAAGTTCGGCAAGATGGTCCATGGCCGGCCGGTGCTTGGCTCGATCGATGATCTCGAAGTGATTCTCGCCCGCACCGGGTTCAACCAGATTCTGTTCGCCGCCGAGTCGCTCGCTGCCGATCGTGTAACTTTGTTATGGGATCTGGCGACCCGTCGTAAGATCACTATCCGTCATTTCTCGATCGGCATGAGCGAGATGGAGGCAATTTCGCCCGCAACCGGCGACCAGCACGCGCCCGCGATAATTCCCCCTCTGAGTGGCAGACCCGCCGCAGTGATTCGTGCATAACTACACCGGCTCACGGAATTGGGCATAAACCGGCGCCAGACAACCTCATCCCCTACAAGATTGTCGCCTTCAAACCGTAAGAGCAGGTGGATGGGCGGTTATCGCCGCTCGGTTACGACGCTGGCGAGCGACGTCTGGTCATCGACCCAGCTGAAGCCGCGACTGGTCGGGACGGTCTACCCGCATATCAGGAAGTTGGCTCGATACGGCTGCTGAAGAGCAAACTCGCTCGCTTGGGAATTCCCTGCGCGGTCTGACGGGGCAGCCATGCTTCTGCACTCTCATAACCAGAATTCCAGCGATTATCTCGCTCACGTCGTCGCAGAGATTCCAGTATGCGCTAGCCTGCCGCGAAACGCTCAGCGACTAGCGACCCCTCCCAACTTGATCGGTCGGTTCAGGAACGAGTCCACGCTTTGGGCAATCTCGCCGTTATCCACGCAATGCCAGCCCCCCGGCTCCAGTGTCCAGCGCCGATAGAGCCGGTCTATTCCGCCGCCCCAGTTGTCGAGCATCACCTTCACCATTTGGCCCGCAGCCGTTCTGAGCTTGATAGCTTTCTTCATAGTGTACGCAACCCTCGTCCTTGCGTCGCAGAAGTTAGCTGAAAGCGCAGGCTCAGTCAAGAAACAATGTTTTGCTAACTACATGGTGAGATCTAGAACACTAATAGTTAGCAAGCGATGCAAGATTGCGACTGAACAGTCATTCACAAAAATCAGAGATATTTACCCGTAATTTCAGCTTATTTTCCATGCGGAGCGATGGTTGCGAGTAGGGCCGCGGCTCCGCTCTGCGCTGCTTTAAATTACAAAACACTGTTTGTTAATCTGCGCAAATAAGCGGGGATAATTAGTTAGCGTGGATTTACCAGACCGCAGTGTTGTTTCAATGAACGGCGGTTCAGAGCAGCGCCAATCAGCGAAAGGCAGATCTCGTAATCTGTGGCAGCTTAATTTATAAGATGGATGCTTCTGTCGGCCGAATGTTTTCAGCGTATCTTCAGCGGCCTCTTTAATGGTCGAATGATACTCCTCGGCAATGAGTGCGATGAGCGCAAGACGCTCGCGAATGTTCTCCAGAAGCAGCAGCATCTGTGCCACTTAAGCGGTGTCGTCTAGGCAGCCGGACTTCCAGCGCCAGTAGGCGCGGAAACCGCGCCGGTGCCAGCGGACCGCGGTCTCCGACTGGACGATGATGATCGCATCCAGGAGGGACGGGTAGATTCGATACAGCCACACCAACAGCAGGCGATCGATGTTCCACAGTCTGACACGCTTCGGGGACTTGCGCCGTAGCATAACAGCTGTTGGCGCAGGATTAGATTCTCGCACCTTCGCGCAATCCCAGTACTTGCTTGTCGCCCCGCTCATCGACGCCCACCACCGCCAGCACTAGATGTTCGGCGAAGTGCACCCCGTCGATCATCGGCACTACCAGATTCAACTCGCGCAGGTCGCGACCCATCAGTTCCGCCAACTTGCGCTCGGTGCCGTATAGAACCGCGCGCTGACCGCGCTTTTGCTAATGCTTCGTACCGCGACCGCTTTCGGCAGTGGTTCCAACGAGCACGCGTAGCCTCGGCCCGACAACTCCCAGCACGATCTGCTCCACGGCGCGCTCCTCCAATGGATCGCGGTCGCTTCATTCCTGCCAGCTCGGCAATTTAAGCTCGCGGCCCTTGACGCTGCGCACCCGCGGGCGGCTCACCGCCGCCCGCCGTCCGCCCAGCACCAGCGAACTTGGCACGTGTCCCGCGCGCAACGCCTGGCGCTCGGCCAGATGCTCGTAGCGTTCTCCGCACAGCGCCACCCGCTCCGTTTCCAGCACTTCATCCCCGCACGCCAGGCCCGCTCCGATCGCCGTGTCGTACAGCGCTTCGCGGACTAAGCCCGGCATCGATCGCAGCCTGCTGCACCCAGCGCCGCAAGGCCGTCTCGCCCAGCCCCAGCTCCCGCGCTATCGCGCCGATGCTCTTGCCACTGTCGCCCACCAACCGCACTGCCTCGGCCTTGTACTCAGCCGAAAACCTCCGCCGCTTGCCCCTGCCATGTTTCTCCATGACCCACTCCTACTGCACTTTCGTGGTTCTCGGGGTGTCCACGCAACCGGGGCAAGTTCAACTGAATAAACTCTATTTGCGCCTGTTTGACGCGCGCGACGGATCGTCCCGCGCGGCTTCCGGCTGGAACGCTCGGCATATCGCTCGCCCGGTCCTGCTTTAGCACGGGAATGTATTTTATCGCGTTAGGAACGGAAGGCCGGCAACACGACGTATTTGCTGAACGGCGGCACGCTCGAGCACGCCCAGACCATCGCGAATCACGAGTCGCCCAGGACAACTAAGCTTTATGACCGTTCCCTGGGAGGAGCTTTCGCTCGACGAGATCGAACGAATCAAAATCTAAAGCGCCACTTTAATTCACAAAAGTTGGAGGCTGCTGCTGGTACTTTCAAGCATTCGTCTTTCTGTCGCATCGGACCCGCCAAAAGGATATGCTGGGAATATCCCGAGCGAGGGGCAACACCATGTCACAAGTCACCATCGGAAAGTGGGGAAAGAATCTGGCCGTCCGATTTCCCAGCGAAATCGCTAAGGCCGCCGGCCTTAGCGACGGCGAGCGTGTCGAGATCGAGGCGCTCGACGGGGACATCGTCATCCGTCGTGCCGTCCCGCATTTCACCCTGGAGGAGCTTTTCCAAGGCAAGAGCCCGAAGGAGTGGCGCGCTGCTTATGCTGATGTCTTTGACTGGGGA
>JBEKJC010000005.1:0-126699 GCA_050011435.1 Binataceae bacterium (SeqCode) | reverse complement strand
GCTCGCCCTGGTTGCCTGCATGCGTAAACTGCTCGTTATCCTCAATGCCATCCTGCGCGACCAGCTGCCGTGGAACCCTAGCTATTTGCTTGACCTTCAACACAGTCGCTGAGCGATGCGAAGAATCCCGGCTCCTCATCCTCGGACACCCCTTCCTTTTCAGGGAAGGGGCCGGGGGTCAGGTCTTCGGGACCCCTTCGCTTCGTTCCGGATAATAGCAGCCGAGTCAACGAGCCGCGCTAGCGCTTTGCGTCGTCGCGGTGATCTCTGCCTTCAACATGCCCGTCGCGCCTTTGTTGGGCGGAATGTGTGTGTTGTGCGTATTTTGGCTGTCGGGGGCGTGGTGCCGCTGCTACCGCGAGGTGATGAAACCGTTTTCGAGGTGCGGGTGAGCGATTACGGAATGTCGTGACGTTTGCCGCTCGAAGCGGGGCGGCTCGGGGAAGCGCGATTCAAAATCTAGTCGAGAGTATCTCGGGCGAGTGCGGCTCACTTCGGAACCTGGGTCTTCGTCTCGATGGGGCCTAGCTGAACGAGGGGATACTGCTCAAGAAAAATAACCTGATTGCCCAAGATAACCGCAGCCCATTTCTTGCAGACCGGTACCGTTGCCGGCTTACCGTCCAGCGAGGTCTCCATAGGTTCCCAAATCGAATTGCCTTGCTGCGCTTCCTCGTTGATGACGGTCGCCCGTTCCTGCTCAGACAATCGAATAAGGGGTCCGAGCATGTATTGAACCTTTGGCGGCAGCGTTCGATCGTAGCGTCGCTCCCGTAACTTTCGCCAGAAAAAGCGCGTCTCTGGACCGACGGCCACTGCATCGATTCGCTTCATAAGGCGGATTGCCATCGCGATGCCCCGAACGATCGTTAGATGGGGAATGTTGAATTCACGATGATCCGACCAGTTCTCTGGTAACTCCTTGTGGCTAATATCTGAGTTGCGCTTTTCCGTGAACCGTTTTTTTTGGATGAATTGTCGGAACGCCCGCGTCTCAGCTTCAAATTTGGCCAGCTTCTTACTTGCGAAATGAAATGTAAGTCGTCCGATCTTCGGCTCAGCAAGTTCGGAAAGGCGCGCGACAACTTCGTCTTTGAGCTTGCGCCTGATCGCATGCAGGGTGTTGAGGTACGGATCGCCGAACTCGTCCACATCGGGTTCAGCTAAGCGACTGCGCGCCTGCGCCAGCAGATCGCACATTAGCCCCCATGAAGAGATGATCTCACCGACCTCACCACGGAGATTTGAAACCAGATTGTCGAGCGCGGTGTTGTGAATTCTCAGCTTTTCGTGACTCATTGCCGAAAACTGAAATGCCTCCAGCGCCAACGAATCAGGTGGGCGCGATATTCTGCCCAATCGAGGAGATCGGGCGCGTAGATGAAGCCGAGACAGATGACTATATCCATCAACCCGAACGCGAGCTTCGTTTTGTCGCCGCCTCGCGCATCATTCCGTCGTAGCAACCCTTAAACGCCCACGACCGCTCGTCGTCTGGCGTCATCTTCGGCGTGTCGTAAATTTTCGCAACCATGTTCATGAGGGCATCGCGCGCAGAACCATCAAGACCAGGGACCGAATCCACCGAGTCGATTGCAACACCCTCATCTACCCCATCGTCGCGCGATTGCGCGGCTGCAAAGGCTGCGGCAGCTATCTTTCGACACAGCTTTCCGGCCTCCCCTGACCGTGCGAATGGGAATGGCGTCTCCTGTATTTGGGTGGGGTTGTCTGGCAGAGGGAACGAGCCGCTGTTACGCGACTCGCCGACCATCAGCGCAACCAGCACGGCCGCAATCGCCCATAGCGTGAGTTTCCAGTGATTCGTTTGAGCTTTCATTGTGACTCCGTGCCGTTCGAATCCGTTGACGTTGCCTCTGCAAGTCCTTTCGCGAACTTCACGATGCGGCCTGTGTGCGTTCGGCCTTTGCGGTCTTGATGGCGTCGTCGAACACGTCGCCAGCTTTCCCGGTCATCTCCATCGACAGTCCGGCCGTTGGCGCATAGGTCTTCAATACCTGGGTTGCATCTCGATGGCCGAGTATCTTCGCAACGGCCCATGGCGCGCCCTTCGTGGTAATCGAGCCGGCGCACGAAATCGGCAAGCAGCATTGCAACTTCATTATCTACAAGGACAAGTCGAAGGTCCCGGCAAAATACTACGAGCGATTGGGCTTGAAAAAACCCGCAGCGTAGGGGCGCTCCAACACGAGTCCGCAAAGCGCGCTAGCTGTTTGCGTCGAGGACGGCGGCGAAGCCGCGCAGCGCCGCTGCGATGAACGCGCGCACGCGCGCGGGATCCTTCCTGCCGCGATTTCCCACGATGTCGGTGTGCGTGAACGAGTCCACGCCCCACGGCCGCACCGTCGCGATCGCCTCGCCGACGTTCTCCGCGTTAAGACCGCCCGCCAGTATCACCGGGATGCGCGATTGCACGACGATCTCGCGGCTCACCGTCCAGTCGTGAGTCTCGCCGCGCGCGCCGGCAAATTTGCCGCCCTTGGCGCCCGAATCGAGCATCAGGAAATCGGCGCACTCCTGATGCGCCTGCGCTTCAGCCATGGTCTCGCCTGCGCGCACCGCGATTGCACGCAGCAGCCGCACGGGCGCAACGCGCCGGCGAATCCACGCGCAGTCCTCGGGCTCGATTTCGCGCGCCGCCAGATGCAGTACGTCGGGCCGCACCGCATCGACCATCGCGCAGATTTCGTCACGATCGTCAGCCAGCGACAGCGCCACGCCGCGCGCCCGCGGCCGAATCGCAGACAGGATTTCGCGCGCGATTGCGGCGGCCACGCCCTCCGGTACAATTCCCGGTTCCGCGACCACCACGCCGATCAGATCGGCGCCCGCCGCGGCGGTGGCAATCGCGTCCGCTATCGACGTCATGCTGTAGATTTGCACGGCCATGCCGATATCGCTCCTGGTTCGCGGCGCAATGGTCGACTACGGTTGAGCCCGAACTCGCGCCGCTATTTCCGTTCTAGCAGCACTGACGCGCGTCCGCGACCAGCGCCTGATTTCACCGCTCGCGTCATCACGATTCGATTGAGCCGAGTGAAGCCAAATATTGTTCCAGGAATTCGCGAACTCGATGCGCCTGCGGTAGATTTTTATGACATCCAGAATTCGATTCCGGATTTCGAGCGCATCGACAAAGTGGAACCTGACGCCAATACCAAGCTCACGCTATTCGTATACGGCAGCCTTATCGATCCAATCCATCGCGCCGAAGTCCTCGGCCATTTCGCGGACGGAGTTCCCGCGATTCTCCACGACTACGCGCGTGGCCGGTCGCTTCATTGGTACATCCGCCGACGCCCCGGCACTCAGACCGAGGGTCTCGTGCTGACGAATCTCGATGCGCGCGACCTCGCCACGCTCCGTATGAGGAGGTGCCGACGCTCTATACCCGCGAGCAAATCGGGGTGACGGGAATGGACGGCGCGCTCATCCGATGCTGGGTCTATCTGCCGACTGCGTGGGCCGAAGTTGGCGAGTGATTTTCGCATCGAGCGCATGGAATGATTTTGCGGGCGCCGCTCGGCCCGCCGGTGCCGTGAGCAGAGCCGCGATTCGATGCAATGATGTAATATGGACGCCGTGGCCATCACCGCTCTCAGCTTTCTTGGCGGACTCGGCGCGTGGACGTTCCTCGAGTACGTGATTCACGCCTGGCTCAGTCACACCTTCCGCACGTTCGCGTCGCCGCTCCACCAGGTGCATCACAGCGACCCGCGGCGCGTTTTTACGATCGGAGCGTGGCCGCCGGTAGCGGCAAGCTGGATCGCCGGGCTGGCGATTTGGGGTTTCGCTCCCGCGATGGTCTTTTACAGCGGCATGGCAACCGGCTTTGTGATTTACGAATTGGTCCATTACCGGGTGCATTTCCGCACGCCGCATAATCGGTTCGAGGCGTATCTGCGCGAGCGCCATTTGGTGCATCATTACCGCGCGCCCGACCGTTGCTTCGGCGTGACCAGCCCGATCTGGGACCGCGTCTTTTCGAGTGAGATCGCTGCCACGGAGATGCGCTCGATGCGCGCCGCGGTCGCCGCGACGCCGCCCTTTACGGGACCGACCAACGTGCGGATGCTGCTGCGGCTGGTCGGTGCTGCCCGCTGAATTATTTGAGAGGTGAAAGGGGTTGTTGAGGAACGCAAAACTAAACATTTTCACTGAAACCTCATAGAGGTTTCAGACTTCCCGTCGTCGATTGACGATCGCGATGCTTGGGTGGGCCGCCGTATTTATCCAACGCACACTCTCGATGATTTAGGTGATAGGAGGAGAGATTTAGGAGAAGCAAAGCAGTAAAATGGTGCAATTCGATGTCATTGCCAACGAACACCACCGAGGGCAGTTAAAAACGAGCTCGCAAGCAGCGGCCTCAATAAATTAGCAGGAGAGATCACGCGAATGATCAGAAAAGTCTTATCGTCTTGTCTAGGGGTTGCGGCGTTATTGGGAATCAGTGCGCCGATGGCTTTGGCTTCGCCGCCGTCACCGAACGCGGCGATCAAAGGCGTCTACAACTGCCTGCTCGATGGCGGTTATATCACCAGACCCGGGTCGAAGGCGCAACTGCAGGTCAAGGTCGATGGCGCCGGTAATGTAGTCAAGACTGACCCAGGAGAACTCGCAGTAACTTTGGGCTTTTTTAACACGCCCGTTAGTCCGAATACCCATTCCTTCACCGGGGCGTATCAGAAGTGCGCCTATACGGTCTCGTCGGGGACGTATTCGCTCAATACCAGCGGTATGGGCACATTGCAGATTCTGTGGACTCCCGTGGGTAGCGAGGCGCCCTGCCTCAGCCCGAACCCCATCACGGCCAATTACGATATCCTGGTTACCAGCCCGTCTTCGCTCACCGTGATGAGCACTGACTTGGTTACCAGCAACTGCTCGACTGACGACGACTATCCTGCTTGCGGCTCATCGCTTGCCGGTAGCTGCCAGCTTCAGGAGTCCAAACTACCCTGACGCCGAGACCGTGACCGGGGGGCCCACGATTTCCGTGGGCCTTTTTATCTCAAAACGCGCGGGGCCGAATCACCACGAGTGATTCGGCCCCGCGCGTTCTTTCGATCGCTAGCGATGACGATGATGTGCTGACGCGACTTCCAAAGCGATCATGCCGACCAGAATTCCGCCGAGTATCAGGTTGGCGGTCATAGAGGTGGCCGGCTCGGGACGGGAACCGCCGCCACCCAGAGCAATCGAGGGTCGCTGGCCATTTTCGCCGGGCTGATTTTGATAATCATCGATCGATCCGAGGTTGGGGTCGGGCGGATAGGGCTCCGAGTTTGCCGCGAGCGCGGTGGGCGGGGGCGCCGGGTTGGAGGTTCCAGCCGCAGCGTCGCTAGGGCTCCCAGTTGCCCCGTTCGCGTCATAGGCGGGAGCGGTATCGTACAAGTCTGGAACGCTGCGGTACGAACTCGGCCTCGAAGGTGGGCTGTCAGGTTTTGCGATGACTTGGGGGACTTCCAGAACCTGCTCGCCCGCAATTGCGGGAACTATTTGCAAGAGCGGGAGCCCAAACGCCAGCATCGCGGCGAGAACGCGGGCCGGTCGGTAAAAACGGCGAGGACGCCGGGACACTCGATTGACGCTATCGTGCGGAGTGTGCGGAAACGGGTTGAGCGTTCGGGACTTCATTGTGGCTTGCCGCCGAAAAACATCTGAATAATCAGGAATTTGGCTGGTTAGCGCGAATTTCGGCGTCCTCTTTATGAAAGTCGGAGCATAATCCGTTCCCAGCCGGCTTTACGCGCCGGGCGCTTCCACCCGATCGATAGACGTAAATTAGCGCTCGCCGTCACGGGCGCAGGCAGTCAAATTTTGTTGCGGGCGATCAATCCGCGAGCGATTACCAGCGCCTGTATCTCATTGGTGCCCTCGCCGATCATCATCAGCGGTGCGTCGCGATAGAAGCGTTCGACCGGGAATTCGGCCATGTAGCCATAACCGCCGAGTACGCGCAGGGCGTCGAGCGAAATCTTGGCGCAGGCTTCCGAGGCGAACAGCTTCGCCATCCCGGCTTCGACGTCGCAGCGCTCACCCGCGTCTTTTTTTTGCGCCGCATTTTCGACCATCAGGCGAGCCGCTTGCAGGCGCGTGCCCATGTCGGCGAGGAGCAATTGCACCGCCTGATGTTCGCAGATCGGTTTGCCGAAGGCGGTGCGCTGCTGGGCGTAACGAATCGCGTTTTCGAAGGCCGCCTCACCGACGCCGACCGCGCGCGCTGCAACGTTGATGCGCCCGACCTCGAGCGCACTCATCACCTGCTTGAAACCCTGGCCCTCGGTGCCCCCGATCAGGTTGGCCGCTGGTACTTCCAGGTCCTCGAACAGCACTTCGCAGGTGTCGATACCCTTGTAGCCGAGTTTTTTCAGCGGGCGGCTGACGGTCGGGCCGCGTTCGTTCTTCTCCACCGCGAACATGCTGATACCGGCGTAGGCGGGCTTGGCCTTGGGGTCGGTCTTGGCGGCAACCGCGAGCATCGTGCCGTTGAGCGAATTGGTGATAAACATCTTCGCGCCGGAGAGCAGATAGTTGTCGCCATGGCGGGTGGCGATGGTCTTGATCGATTGCACGTCGCTACCGGCGTGGGGCTCGGTGAGGCCGAGTCCGCCGCGCTTTACGCCCGCCGCCATCTCCGGCAGAAAGTAATTCTTCTGCGCCTCGGTACCGTAATTGGCGATGATATAGCCCATGATGAGATGGCTGTTGATCACGCCCGCGAGTGACATCCAGCCGCGCGAAAGTTCGGCCATGATGCGCGCGTAGTTGACGAAGCTCAGGCCGAGGCCGCCGTATTGCGTGGGAATCGTCGCGCCGAACAGCCCGAGTTCCTTCATGCGAGCGACCAGCGCGTGCGGATATTTGTCGTTGTGCTCGAGTTCGCTGGCCACGGGAATGACGTCGCGATCGACGAAGCGGCGCACCGCCTCGACCACTTCACGGTCGATTGATTGATCCATTACTTGAGGTTCCTTTCCTGGCGTGTGAAGCCGCGGGGGCAGCCCCGGCCGGCGTCACGATATCAAAAAACTTAGTGTTGGGCGTGGCTCGGGGGAAAGAAGATCGTGAAACCTTTGAAAGGTTTCACACTTCCCACGGTGTTAGACGCAAAAGTCGGTCTTGCGG
Source organism: Binataceae bacterium (SeqCode) (assembly GCA_050011435.1). Taxonomy (GTDB): domain Bacteria; phylum Desulfobacterota; class Binatia; order Binatales; family Binataceae; genus JADMIL01. The sequence continues at coordinate 119,547 of JBEKJC010000005.1, read as the reverse complement.
GTCGCCTTGAGGATACCCTTCGCGGACGCGTAAGCGAGGTCCTTCTTTCAGGGCCTGACGAGCAGCCCAACAGTCTTGACCTGACTTTTCGGACTGCTCGCGGCGCTCGGGTGGTGGCCTCTTCTCCGCGGGAGAGAAGAGGCCATCGGACCCGCTAGAAAACGACTTCGATCAGGATGTGGATCATCATCGCGAACATCGTGAGGGCGCCGATCGTGAAGGCCACCGTGCGCCACGGCTGTATCGCCCTGATAAAAGTATAGGTGTGCAGGATTCGCATCGCCATGAAAACGGTGCAGTAGAAAGTAAAAGCGCCTTCGGACAATCCGGCGGCAACGTAGATTCCCGCGAGAATCAGAAAGATAGGAATGTTTTCGAGGTCGTTGCGCCAGGCCTTTGAGGCCCGGTCAACGATCGGCGCCTCCGCGGGCGACTCCGTGCCCTTAAAGAGTTTCGCATCTTCCGGCAGGACGAAGAGTCCGGTGCTAACGCGGCCGCGACCCTGAACCAGCGCGATCGCCGCCATCTTCATTTCGAGCACGACCGCGGTTAACGCGTACGTCTGCAGCAACGCCATCGAGTAGTACCTCCCCAAGGTTGTTGGTTCCGGCAACTCATGAACCATCTGTGATTCCGATGCGAGTCCAGCGGTGGCGCCGATTTCCCCGACAGATCGGCTCCGCTCTGACCCTCGTTTGCTACGCGGCTAACGACTGGCAGCGCCGGTGGCGGATGTCAACCGGCAACGAATCGCCAGAATCATCGAAACGCACACGGCTCGGTCCCGCCCGATCGTTTCACGATGGGGGTTGTGATCAGGAGGCGAGCAATGTTAAGGTTCTACTACAGTAAGCGTCAAGCTGACGCAAACTAGCTGGAAGGAGCGCCCGCGCGTCCGGTGCGCCTGGCCGATCGTCGGATCGCAAAAGCAAAAGCCGCGGGCGCCAAAAGCGGCGAAGAACGCCGGAGGGTGTGATCGATGGAAGTACAAGAATCGCTCAGCGCGGCGGCACTCGAGCGCAAGCTCGGCCCGCTCGATCGCGAGACCTATACGGCGCAATCGTGCGAGCATTTTGCGGACACGATCGCGGAGGTAAAGGCGCTCAAGCGCGAGCGGCGCGCGGTCATCTTGGCGCATAACTACCAGCGGCCGGAGATTTTCGAGGTCGCCGATATTATCGGCGATTCGTTCGAACTGGCGAGCCGGGCGCGCGCGATCAAAGACGCCGAGCTGATCGTTTTTTGCGGCGTGCATTTCATGGCCGAGACCGCGAAGGTCTTCAACCCCGATCGCAAGGTTCTTATTCCAGACCTGCGCGCGGGATGTTCGCTCGCGGAGAGTGTCACGGCGGAGGCGCTCGCGGATCGGCGCGACGAGCTGCTGCCGCTCTATCCGGACCTGAAGATCGTCTCGTATGTGAACTGCACGGCGGATGTGAAGGCGCTCTCGGACGCCTGCTGCACCTCGTCGAACGCGGCGAAGATCGTCAACGCGATCGACTCCGAACATATTCTGTTCGTACCCGATCAGAACCTCGCGAATTATGTGCAGACCCAGACTGCCAAGCAGATTATCTCGTGGGACGGCAACTGCTACGTGCATCATCAGATTACGCCCGACGAGATCAATAAGGTCAAAAGCGGGATTCCGGGGCTGGTCGTGCTGGCGCATCCGGAGTGCCGCAAGGACGTGCTCGCGCTCGCCGACGCGGTGCTCTCGACCAGCGCCATGATGCGCTATGCGAAGGAAAGCCCGGCCGACAAGTTTTTGATCGTGACGGAGTGCGGACTCTCGGACCGGTTGCTGCTGGAAGTGCCGGAGAAGCATTTCTACAAGGCGTGCAAGCTCTGCCGCTACATGAAGATGATCACGCTGGACGGCACGCTCGATTCGCTGAAGCATCTGCGTTACGAAATCGAATTGCCGGAAGAGGTGCGCGCGGGGGCGAAGCGGGCGCTGGAGCGGATGCTCGAACTGGGCGCGTAACGGCGCGGCGTGCGTGGCGGGATCCGGGTTAAGGTAGTTTGGAAGACGAGGCGGTCGAAACCTTGCAGCATCAGGTAAGCGCAGAGGCGGGCGATCGGCGCATAACGGAGATTGCGCGGCCGAAAGTCGCCGTGGATACCGTGCTGTTCGCGATCGAGGGCGATCGCCTCAAGTGCTACCTGGTGCAATTGACAGCGGGTACCGCGGCGGGCAGATGGGCCTTTCCCGGCGGACTGGTGCGCGTCGGGGAGACCCTGGATGAGGCGGCGCGCCGCGAACTCGAGGACGCCGCGAGCCTGCGCGACCTCTACCTCGAGCAGCTCTTCAGCTTCGGCGATCCCTCGCGCGACCCGGGCGCGCATGTGGTATCGGTCGGCTACCTTGGACTGATCGACGACGCCGGCGCCGCGAGTTCGTGCTCGCGCAAATATGCGGCGGGTCGATGGTTCGAGGTCGCGCGCTTGCCGGCGCTCGCCTACGACCATTCGGTGATTGCCGACTACGCGCTGCGGCGGCTCAAGTCGAAGCTCGAATACACCAATATCGCGTGCACGCTGCTGCCACCGACGTTCACCTTCGCGGAGCTGGAAGAGCTATACGCGACGGTGCTCGAACGTCCGCTGGATCGGCGCAACTTCCGGCGCCGGATCATGGCGATGGGCCTGCTGAAGCGGCGGCCGGAGAAGCGTCGCGGCGCTCATCGGCCGGCCGCGCTGTACGCCTTTCGGCAGCGCAGCGTTCAGGCGATCGAAATGCTATAGTCAGGCGCAAGGATTAGAGCCATGGCAAAAGCTTCGAACAGCCGCGTAAGGTGGATAATCGCTGCCACAGTGATCAGCCTACTGGCGATCTCCGGGTTGGGCGCGTGGCAGATGCGAGCGTCGGCCGACGCCACCAGTAGCAGTGACGCCGGCGCCAGTCTGACGCAGGATCCGGAATTGTACCGGGGCGACATCCGGCAGGCCTACATCGTCGCGCGCGAACATCCCGAATTGCTTGCGCAGCTCGACTGTTACTGCGGTTGCGAGCAGAACGAGGGCCACAAGAATCTGCTCGACTGCTTCCGGACCAATCACGGGGCGTCATGCGATATCTGCATGGGCGAGGCGCTGATGGGCGGGCAGATGCTCGCGCAGGGCACGCCGATCGATCAGATACGCGACGCGCTGCGCGCCCGCTACGGCCATCACGGGAGCTGATATTGACCGGCCTGGTCTCAACCTACATCGAGCATTTCACCTACGCCGGCCTGTTCTGCGTGCTGTTGTTGTGCGGACTCGGGCTGCCGCTGCCGGAGGATATGGCGCTGCTGGCGGGCGGCTTCCTGGCCCATCGCGGGGTGACCCAGCTCCCGATGACGCTGGCAGTTTCGATGCTTGGTGTAGTGGCGGGGGACAACTGTCTGTTTTTCATGGGGCGCCGCTTTGGCACCGGACTGGTATCGTATTTTCAGCTTGGGCGGCCATCCTCGCAGGTCCAAATCGATCGGCTAAGGGAGTTCATGCACCGGCATGGGAATCGGGCGATCTTCTATGCGCGCTTCCTGATCGGCTTGCGGGCGTTTATCTATCTGACGGCCGGTTCGCTTGGCTTCAGCCCTGGAAAATTTGTCTTCTACGATCTGCTGGGCGCCGCGATTTCGGTGCCGATTGTGGTCTCGCTCGGCTATCACTTCGGTGGACAGATCGAGGAGATCTTCCGCTATCTGGGCGGCTTCGAACATCTGATCTGGATCGTGGCGCTGGGATCGCTGATCGTGTACGCGAGCCGCTCATTGATCTTCGCGCGCGAACGCGGCGCGGATTCCACCTGACGGAGACTCGCCGCGGCACCAGCCCGGCGGCTAAATATGCGAGTCGAGTTCCCGGTTCTCAACCTCAAGGCCAAGCTGATCGCGCTGATGGTGGGGTTGCTGGCGCTGACGCTCGGTGCCGAAATGCTGGTCAGTCTCAAGGCCGAGGAGGTCATCGTCAATACCACCCAAGAGAAGGTCAAGGATCTCGCCAGCGTAATCCAGATCAGCGTGCAGGAGCTGACCTCGGTCGGCACGACCGATCGCGACCGGCTGCAGAACTACGTCGCGCGGCTGCATACGCGCGGACTGGAAGTTTCGATCGCGTCGAGCCAGGACCTGATCATCAACAGCTCCAATCCCAAGCTGATCGGCGCGGCGCTGAACCCCGAGACGGTGCGCTCCCTGATGGCGATGCGCGCCGGGAATCCGCGCGGTCCGGTGGCAGTGCCGGCTGCGATGCTAGGGTTGCCGGACACCGAGAGCACGGTCTATTTCATCCCGGTGGAAGTCGAGGACCATCTGCTCGGTTACGTGCAGGTGGTGGCGAACTTCAGCGACTTCGATCAGCCGCTGCGCGACTATCGCCTGCGCCTGCTTTCGCTCGGCCTGGCGATCTTCGCGATGGGGCTGGTGTTCGCGTATATCCTGGCCGAGCGCTACGTCGAGCCGATTCACGCGGTGGCCGCCGCCGCGCAGAATATCGCCGCGCGCGGGCTCGAGCCGGTGCCGGAGGCGCGCCGCCGCGACGAAATCGGACTGCTCACGCGGAGCTTCAACGATATGGTGGCGCAGTTGCGGCGCGCGCATGAACGGGAGCAGGAGCTTAATCGGCTCGAGCGCTTCACGGCGCTGGGGCAGTTGGCGGGCGCGCTGGCCCACGAGATCAAGAACCCGCTCAACTTCATCAGCCTGGCGCTCGACCAGTTGCGCACGCGCTACGGTTCGCAATTGCCGCGCGGCCGCGACGAATTCATGCGCCAACTGGTAATTATGAAGGATGAGATTCGGCGGCTCTCCGAGATGGTGCAGACCTTCCTGCACTATGGGCAGCCGATCGAGATTCATCCGGCGCCGACCGATCTGCACGGCCTGATCGGCGGCGTGCTGGCGCTCTCCGAGTCCAAGATGAAGAGCCAGGCGATCACGGTGCAGGAAGAGGGCATGGAGGTGCCGGCGGTACTCAACGTCGATGCCGAAAAGGTGCGGACGTGCTTCGTCAACGTCGTCGGCAACGCGACTCAGGCGATGCCCGATGGCGGGGTGCTGAAGATCAAGTTTGCGCAGAACAACGGCAATTTCGTGGTCAGGTTTTCCGATACCGGCAAGGGCATCGATCCGCAGCTGGTCGATCACGTCTTCGAGCCGTTCTTTACGACCAAGCGCGAGGGTATCGGGCTGGGCCTGTTCTTTTCCAAGGCAATCGTTGAAAAACATGGCGGGACGATCACGATCGGTCCGAGCGATCCGGCGCCCGGCACTACCGTAACTTTCACATTTCCGATCGGCGGGGTACTAAAGCAGTGATGAGCCAGGCCTCGGTACTGGTGGTCGAAGATAACGACCTGGAACGGCAGATAACCGCGGACACCTTGCGCGACGAAGGCTTTGCGGTCGAGGAGGCGCCGATCGGCAAGCGCGCACTCGAGTTGCTTGCACTCTCGCGCTTCGACGTCGTACTGACCGATCTGATGATGCCCGGGATGTCGGGCGAAGAGCTGCTGGCCAAGGTCAAGCTGCAATACCCGGCGACCCAGGTGGTGGTGCTGACCGCGCACGGCACGATCGACAGCGCCGTGAAGGCGATGAAGAACGGCGCCTTTTACTACCTCACCAAGCCGACCGATCGCGAAGCGCTGGTGATGACGGTTGGCAAAGCGTCGGAACTCTCGAACCTGCAGCAGGAGAATCAGATTCTGCGGACCCAGATGGAGGGCAAGCTGCAGGTCGAGGGCATTATCGGGCAGGACCCGGCGATCCAGGAAGTGATCAAGATCGTGCGCAAGGTTGCGCCCTCGAATACGACGGTACTGATTCAGGGCGAGAGCGGCACGGGCAAGGAAGTTATCGCGCGCGGGATCCATCGGTTGTCGCCGCGCGGCGCACGTCCGTTCGTCGCGATTAATTGTTCGGCGATTCCCGACAATCTGATCGAGAACGAATTGTTCGGTCATGAACGCGGCGCCTTCACCGGCGCGACGGAGCGCAAGATCGGGCTGTTCGAGAGCGCCGACAAATCGACCTTGTTTCTCGATGAGATTGGCGACCTCGGCTCGGGCGTGCAGGCCAAAATTCTGCGCGTGCTGCAGGAGCGCGAGGTCCGGCGCGTCGGCGGCAACGATTCGTTCAAGGTCGATGTGCGGCTGCTCGCGGCGACCAATCACAATCTGGCCGAGGAAGTTGCCGAAGGGCGCTTCCGCGAGGACCTCTACTACCGCGTGAACGTGGTTACGATCACGCTGCCGCCATTGCGCGATCGCCGTTCCGATATTCCGCTGCTCGCCAATCACACGCTCGCCCGCTTCAGCCATCTGGCCGAGGGGCGCATCAAGGAGATCAGCCGCGAGGCGATGGAGCGGCTGCTCGACTACTCGTGGCCGGGCAACGTGCGGCAGCTCGAGTCGGCGATCGAGCGCGCAATCCTGCTGTGCGAGGGTGACGCGATCACGCCGCGCGATCTGCCGCAGGAAGTGCTCACGCGCAAGAGCGCTGGCCGGATCGAGCGCGCGCGCGGCAGCGATCGTTTCGAAATTCCCGCCGAAGGCATCAACTTTGAACATCTGGAACGCGACATCATATTGCAGGCGATGGAAAAGGCGGAGTGGGTTATCGCGAAGGCGGCGAAGATGCTCGGCATGAGCTATCGCACGCTGCAGTACCGGCTCGACAAGTTCGCAATCAAGAAGCCCGAGGGCCGGGGTGGCGCGGCTCCGGCGGAGGCTTGACGCGCTAGTCGGGGCCGGGTGGAATTGCCCGCTTCGCCTTCAGATCGACGGTATTATTGGTGTCGGGTTTCTGTTTTACTTAATAGCTTGTGCGGCCTTCACGCAGGTGCGTGAGGCGGATCGAGAGAGGCGGGCGGGGCGCTGCGAGGCCCGCGGTTGCACGGCGCGGAGATGGTAAGCTTGAATTTTGGCCGCCGGCTATCGTCTGAAAGCTTAAGAGTTTCGCCGTCGTCGCCAGCAAACGGGCGGGGCGACGACGTTTTCAGGAGGAATGCATGAGCAAGACGGTCGCTGCCATTGTCGGTGGCGTGGGTCTGGGAATCTTAATCGCATTTGCCAACGCGGGAGCGTTTCCGTTCTGGGATTCCGGTAACGCTCACGCGCAGAGTAAACCGCAAGCGGCGCCATCGACGGAATCGGCGCCGCCTGCCGACAGCCATCAGCCGGCGCCGGCCAATGCGCCCGAGCCCAATGAGCGCACGATGGCGCTGCCGTCATGGGCGCCGCTGGTCAAGCGCGTGATGCCGACCGTCGTGAACGTTGCCGTGGTGCAAGAGGTAAAGGCGAGCTCTCCGTTTGCCGGACCCGGGGGTGATGAGGGTGGCGGCGATCAGGGCGACCAAGGTGGCGATCAAGGTGGCGACCAGGGTGGCGGCAACGGACCCGGGGCTCCGGGCGGGCCCGGCGGCAATCCCTTCGGACCCAACAGCCCCTTTGGCGGAGGCGGCGGCAATGGCGGCGATCCGTTCGAGCAGTTTCGGCATTTCTTCGGCCAGATGCCGCATCAGTTCAAACAACGCGGACTCGGCTCGGGCGTTATTGTCTCCTCCGACGGCTACATACTGACCAACAATCACGTGGTCGGGCATGCCGACGAAATCCATGTGACCCTGCTCGACAAGCGGGAGTTCACGGCCAAGGTTATCGGCAAGGATCCCAAGACGGACCTGGCCCTGATCAAGATCGACACTAACCAACCCTTGCCGGCGGCCGCGCTCGGCGATTCCAATGTGACCGAAGTGGGCGACTGGGTGATGGCGATTGGCAGCCCGTTCGGCTTCAATCTGACCGTGACCTCGGGCATCGTCAGCGCCAAGGGACGCGCGCTCGGCGGCAATTACGACAGCTTCATTCAGACCGACGCTTCGATCAATCCGGGTAACTCCGGCGGACCGCTCTTCAACACCGATGGCCAGGTGATCGGCATCAACACCGCGATCTACAGCAGCACGGGCAGCAACGCGGGAATCGGGTTTGCGATTCCAATCGATATCGCGAAGAGCGTAATGCAGCAGTTGAAGGACCACGGCAAGGTGGTGCGCGGATGGCTTGGCGTGGAGATCCAGGAAGTGACGCCGGCCCTGGCCAAATCGTTTGGCCTCGCAGCACCGACCGGCGCGCTGATCGCCGGCGTGCAGAAAGACGGACCGGCGGCCAAGGCCGCGATTGAGCGCGGCGATATCATTATCAAGTTCAACGGTGAGACGGTGCACGACGAGCATGAATTGCCCGAGATGGTCGCGTCGACGCCGCTCAACCAGGCGGTGCCGGTGGAAGTGATTCGCGGTAGCAAGCATCTCACGGTGACGGCGACGATCGCCGAGCTGAAGGACGAGCAGATCGCCAGCGCCAAGGGCGCCGAGGCGCCGGGTACGAGTTGGGGCATGCAGGTGCAGGACATCACGCCCGAAATTGCACAACAGCTCAATATGCACAACGCCAAGGGCGTCGTGATCCGCAGCGTGCGGCCGGATTCCGCGGCCGCCGAGGCGGGCCTGCAACCGGGCGATCTCGTGCTCGAAATCGATCACAAGAAAGTCGGCACGGCAGACGACTTCGCGACGATGGCGAAGGCTGCGCAGAAGGACAAGAAGTCGGCGCTGCTGCTGGTCCAGCGCGGGGGTTCGACGCTCTATACGGTAATCAATCCGGAGGGGTGATCGAGCCTGCCGCAACGACGTGCACCCCCATGGTGCGCGAGTCCAGGTAGCGTGCCGAGCATCATAAGCGACGCGCGGGCGGCGGCTGAAATCTAGCTGCCGCCCGCGCTGATTTCTGACGATGCGCCTGGCGCAGGTCTCCGCATGGACCGCTGCGAAAGTAGCGAATATTATTCAGAGGCGTCGCCAGGGAAAAGTATCACGATGGCTCGCAACCGCCGCCCGAAGGCCGGCAGACCAGGAAGTTCGCCGGTGCGCGGATTCAGGCGCAAGACCGTAACGCCCGGTCGGGGCGGCCCGAAGGCCGGCAGGACTCGTCCAAAGCGGTTAATTTTGATTGCGATCCTGGTCATGATCGCGGCACTCCTGATCAAGCGCGCCGGCACTCCCGCGCGCATACCTTCGAGCTTTTCCCAATCGGCAGGATCGCGCCAATAATTACGATCGCCGCTTGATGACGGTCGATCGCGCAGACCGCGGCGGTTTGGATCCAGCGTTTAATTCAACGGCTGCTGCCGATACGCCGGACTATTGAGCGGCGCGAAGTGCGGCGGGCTTGAACGTCATCAACAACATCTGCGGTGACATTTGGGACTCTGCGGGCGAAGACGGCAGCGGATAGGGACAGTGAATAGCGTCGGCACTTGCACCGAAGGCGGGATAGCCGCTTGCCAGATAATTGCGGGCAGCAGCACTGAGCAGGATTTCGAAGCGCTTGAGATGGCCGGCCGGAATCTTGAAGTGTTGATGCGGGCACTCGGAGGGCCAGTTTATTTCGTCTGAGCAGCGGCGTCGCGCCGGAAAACTGGCTGACTTCGAGGTGATCGCGAACTAGGATGATGTGTGCTCGCAACCGAATGGATGAAGGCGTCGTACAGTATAATAAAAGGCGGAGCGCGAATTCGAATGAACAACGCTGCCATCAGGCACCTAAGAATCCTGCTATTGGCGGTGCCCCTGATTTTGATAATCGGGGCAAAACAGACGCAGGCGCAATGGGGTGACGTGCCTCCTGAGCCGGTATGGGGTGATTACGACGACGGCCACGTCTGGCACGACGCCTCGTGGTGGGCGACCAACCATCAGGACTGGCTGCGGCAGCATCACCCTGAATGGTGGGGCGACTTCGACGACGCTCGCGTATGGCGTCCGGCATGGTGGTGGTGGCAGAACCGGCCCGCCTGGTCGCGCGCGCATCATCCGGAATGGTGGGGCGACTATTATCAGAACACCTGGTATCCCGCGGTCTGGTGGTGCCAGAACTACCCGAGCTGGGTTCGGCTGCACCATCCAGAATGGTGGGGCGATTACTACCAGAATAACTGGTATCCAGCGGGTTGGTGGTGGACCCTTCAGCGACAGACGGCGCTCGATGAACATCCGGAATGGTGGGGGGACTCATACGAGGGCGTCTGGTATCCGGCAGGATGGTGGTGGCAGTTCCAGCCAGATTGGATGAGCACTAACTATCCCGAATGGTGGGGCGAACCATACGAGGGCGTCTGGTATCCGGCCGGCTGGTGGTGGCAGAACCGACCTGAATGGTGCCGTATGCATCATCCGGAGTGGTGGGGCGACTTCGACGATAATCACCACTGGCGGCTGGCTGGCTGGTGGTGGGCGCATAACCCGGATTGGGTGAAGCAATATCATCCGCTGTGGTGGGGCGACTTCGACGATCATCGCGTGTGGCACAGTGACCAATGGTGGATGGAGCGGGATGGCGCTTGGGCGCGGCAGCATCATCCCGAATGGGTTGGCGATTACGACCAGCAACATCGATGGCGCGATGTGAACTGGTGGGCGCAGATGCAGCCGGCCGTTGCGCGCGCGCGCCATCCGGAATGGGCGCAGCAAATGGAGCAATCACTCGAGCATCAGCACGAGGAGAGTCAGATCGCACTGGCGCGGCGGCAGTCGCAGCAGGTGCAGGAACTCGATCGCTCGCGCCTCGAGCAGCAGCAGGTGGCGGCGCAAAAGCATAATGAGCAGTTACAGGCGCTCGAGCGGGAGAACAACGAGCTGCTCCGGTCGCTCGAAGTCGAACGTGCAAAATCCGCCAATAACGAACCGATCGGCAGTAGCGACTGGGAGCAAGTCGAGCGCGCTCACACCGCGCAGATGCAGGAGCTTGAGAACAGCCATAACGCCCAACTGGAGCGGTTCGAGCAGGAACGCGCGCAACAGGAGCAGGCCGCCGCGCGCAATCAGATCTTGCAGCAACGAGAGCTTGCACGCCAGCACGCTGCGCAGGTGGGCGCGCTCGAACGGCAGCATCGGGATGAGATGCATGCGTTCCAGGGATTCCATGGCGGTATCGCGGCGCCGCATCCGGGTATGGGCGCGGGACACGGCGGCGGTCACGCGGGATCGGGGCATCGCTAACTTCCGCGAAGATGCGCGCGGTCGAAAACCGATTATGCGAACGCTAGCCTACCGGGCTTTGAACACCGCCCGCCTCATCGCTTGCTTTCGGGGTCAACCGCTGAGTCGGGTAGGAATAGACTGGAGAAATTCGCGTGATTTTCGGGGAGGATTCGCGGTATGGTGCGAGCGGCGTCGAGCGACACACGCGCTCAGCGAAGATGACGGCATTGCGGGTGAAGGAGAGATTCCATGGACATAGGCATCCTGGTGGCGACCACCGCGCAGACGGGCGCGATAGACGCGATCGCGCGGGCGGTCGAAGCCGGCGGCTACGAGTCGCTCTGGATTCCCGAACATCCGGTGATTCCGGTCGGTTTCAAGACGCCGGTTCCCGGGGGCGTCGGTCCTCTGCCCGAACATTACGGGCGCTGGGTCGATCCCTTTGTGGCGCTTTCGATTGCCGCGGCGGTGACCAAGCGCATCAAACTCTGCACGGGCATCTGTCTGCTGCCCGAGCGTGAACCGATTATAACGGCCAAGGCCGTTGCGTCCCTGGACCTTTATTCGGGAGGCCGTGTGGTTCTAGGGGTTGGCGCTGGATGGCTCCGCGAAGAGACCGAGGCGATGGGCGCAAATTTTGGGACACGCTGGAAGCGCTTGCGCGAAACGGTCGAGGCGCTGCGCGTGTTGTGGTCCGAGCGGGAGCCGGCCTACGCTGGCGAGCTGGTTCATTTCCCGGCCCTGAGATGCGAACCGAAGCCGCTGCAGAAGCCGTATCCGCCGATTCTCCTGGGCGGTCACGGACCCAAAGTCCTCGAGCGCGTGGCCAGGACCTACGACGGGTGGATGCCGCTGGTGCCGAATCCCGAATCGTTGAAACGCGATGTCGTGGCGTTGAGGAAACTTGCCGCGGATCATGGTCGCAAGCCCGACGCGCTGCATATCACGGCGTTGGTCGATCCGCGCGACAGCGGCCCTTCGCTTGACGATCTGAAGAAATACGCCGAAGCCGGTGCCAGCCGCGTGGTACTTTTCTCGCAAAAGATGGCGATCGCGATGGCCGACGGACAGGCGCTCGATTTGATCAAGCGATTCGGACCGGTGGTGGAACGGGCGCAACAGGTCGCGGTGGGTTGATCGCACCCGCGAGAGAGCTGGTGCCAGGTTGCCGCCACCAGCACATCAAGAGAGACGACCGCGATTGCGCCAAGGTTTGAAACAATCACGCTCAACGGCGGCGCGCGGCGCTGGGCGTCTGCGAAACAGGCAGAGCGCCTAACGAGTGAGGAAAAATGGTCGGGGTGGCCGGATTTGAACCGGCGACCACACGCACCCCAAACGAAAATGACGAAGAATCATAGGTATCGTTCAGTACCGCTCGGTAGCACGAAAACCCTTGTGGCAGAGGGGTTTCCTGCACTTGGACTTGAACTCTGGAGCAGTATCGAGTGACACCAATTTTGATGCAGGTAGGGCACAAAATTGGGCACAGTAAATTGTCCGCCTGTGAGCGTGAATCGGGCAGGGAAAGCCGGTCTCATTTCGAAGAGACTCGCGGCGCGGTCCCAGGATCGAGTGCTCCGAAGAGTTGGCGATCAGACATAGGCAGCCCCGCCCTATCGGATAATGCGATTGAGGGAGCTGCTCTGGTTCCGATCGATCAACGGCTTGCAGCCGGACCCGTAGCCTGCATTTCACCCGGCGCATCGCGCACGAACCAGTATGTCGCAATGTAGGCCATTACGAGCGATACGAAAGCCAACTCTCTGAAGGCAATCACCAGCTGCTCGGAGAAGGATGACTCGAAGGCCCCGAGTGTGAGCATTCCGACAATTATAATGATGTAGCTCGCGATCATCATGCGGACCGTTCGCCGGCTTGCGCGTTCACCGCAGACTGCGATCGTGATCTGCGCGAACGGGATGAACAGCAGCACGAGGTAGTGGAGCCACGCCGTTGGTGCCAGCAGGATCATAGCGACAACCCACAGTGCGAATGCGCTCGAATCGGGATCCTGTCCACGCTCCGCGCGCGACGCGGTCGCCCGTATGGTGAGCGCCAACAGACCGAATTCGGTTGCTGCGCTTGCTGTGTGACGGAGAAGATCGAGTGGCCAACTTAGCGAATTTCCAAATGTATACCAAAACACCTGCGACACGGTGGCGCTCACTGAGAGGTTTGCAGCTTGGTCATACCAGTGTCGGCTGGTCAGGAAACTTGCCTGACCTATGAAACTGAAGCTCCGCTTTACACCAACCAAGGCTAGGGTGAGGCAGCCCCCGGCCACCAAACCCGCGATCATCCATCCGAGCGCTCGCCACCGCCGGCCCACGATCAAGTATCCAGCCATAACCAGCGGAAACACCTTAAGCAGCCCGGCGAAAGCCAGTATCAGGCCCGCGAGCGGATCATTGCCGCTGGCTAGCGCCCGCATCGCTACGACCAGAAGCAGCAGAATCACGATTTGAGTCTGTGCAAACTTGAAATGGTTCGAGAGCGGCGGGTATAGAATCGCCAACGCGACCAGCGATGCGCCGGTGACAAAATCGATTTCGCTTCGCCCGCCGAGCAGCATCGCTAACGCCACTGTGAGAGCCGCCAGGTTCAATCCGAACCAGGTCCAGTACGCTGGCACCGGGGGCATCAGGGTAAACGGCTCGAAGCACAACAGGAAGGTTGGTGGGTAGCTGGCGTGATTGATCAATCCTAGCTCCATTCCCGCTGCGCCTGGTACGGAGTTGAGGTCGATCAGGTATGGATTCGCGCCCTGCCGCAGTGCCAGCGCCGACAGATAGTAATGACTAAAGTCCCATCGGTTCACGCGCGCAGCGACGTTGCCAAATATAGCCAACGCCCAGAGGCCGGCCATCGACCAGAGCAGGGCGAGCGCTAACCGTTTCATGAGGGTGTGCCAAGCGAGAATACCGCGATTATGATCAGCGCGGCAATCATCATCCGGGCGAACGGCCCGTGCCAATGGCGACGGGCGTAGAGCGCCGCCATCGCGATTAGGACCGGCCCGAAGTAGGTATCGGACTCAAATTGGTCGAATGGAAATCTGATCGCGATTGCCTTGAAGAAAGAAAGCCGGCCCAGCTCGAAATAGCTCGTTGAAATCACGATCACGGCCGCCAGTATGTGCCCAATCGCGAGCGGAAGTACCGCACTCACGATTCGTCTGCTCTCACTCGGGCTCACCGCCACGCCCAGCGCAATTGCAATGAGGCCGAAGATTGTCATCGTGGCGAAAACTTCCAGCGCATGCAGAAACCATATTGTTTCGTAGTCGGCGGCGAACCAATACACTGAAACATAGGCCGCTAGGAGTGACAGGGGGATAGCTCGGCAATCCGGGCCGATACGGGATCGAGAAGCGCCACGGCTTCGGCATAGCCCGCACGCAGGACCGGGTCGACGCCGACCTCTCTTTGGCCAGCTCACGATATGGTACCGCCCACTCAATCTGCAGGTGCGACCGGGCTGACATTGGCATGTTTTTTTGGCATCATGGGGCTCCTGAGGTGGCGTGAGTTGGGCTGCAAGCATGTGTGGTAGACGAGATTATAGTAAGGTCAGTCCGCCTTTTATTTATCTGGTTCTCTCGTTTCTATTCTTTGGACGTGGCTTGGTCGGACATCTCTCGGATCGCTACGTTGGAATCGGCACCGACCCCGGATTGTTCATTTTCTTCCTCGAATGGTGGAAATACGTCTTCACTCATCACGTAAATCCGTTTTTCACCTATCTGCAATGGGCGCCAAGCGGCGCCAATCTGGCCTGGTCAACCTTCATACCACTTTTTGGAATCGCCGGGATCCCACTCGACATGGCCGGCTGATTTGTAAACGAGATTTAAAAGAGAGCGTAGAAGCCTGACGGGTGATTTCGAGAGCGGATCACATTTACGAAGCCCTCCGCGGATTCTCGCCGTCGCACGACCGGCCAATACGGGATCGAGGAGCGCCACGGCTTCGGCATAGCCCGAATGCAGAGACGCGCAGTTGCCGACCTCTCCGTGGCCGGCTTCCGAGACGGCACCGCCCATTCAGTCTGCTGGTGCCGCCGCTGACATTGGCATGTTTCTTTGGCATCATGGTGCTCCTGAGGTGGTGGGAGTTGGGCTGCAACCATGTGTGGTAGGCGAGATTATAGTAAGGTCAGTCCACTTTTTATCTATCTGGTTCTCTCGTTTCTATTCTTTGGCCGTGGTCTGGTGGGTCATCTTTCCGACCGTTACATAGGAATCGGTACGGATCCGGGCGCTTTCATTTTCTACCTCGAATGGTGGAAATACGTCTTCACTCATCACGTAAACCCGTTCTTCACCTATCTGCAATGGGCGCCAAGCGGCGCCAACCTGGCTTGGGTAACCTTCATACCACTTTTTGGAATCGCCGCGATCCCGCTCACTGCAACCCTGGGTCCCATCGCGACCTTCAACCTGTTGGTGCTGCTCTGCCCGGCACTCGCAGCATGGACCGCCTTCCTTCTCTGCCGGTATCTATGTTCTTCGTTCTGGGCGGCTGTCGTTGGCGGCTATGCTTTCGGCTTTTCTCCGTGGATGCTCTGTCACTTACTCGGCCACTTAACGGTACTGATGATGTTTCCGGTGCCCTTGATGGTACTAGTGACATTGCGGCGGCTGAACGAGGAAATCAGCACACGCAACTTCGCGATCACATTGAGCATCTTGATAGTCGCTCTCTTCCTGTGCTGGCCGGAGGCGGTGGCTACGGCTACCCTATTTGGCGGCACTGCGATAGCGATCGCATGGTGGACGGCGCCCCAATGGCGCGAACGTCTGCAAGGTCTCGTCCTTCCAACTTCATGCGCGTATGTCGCGAGTGCGATTATCCTCAGTCCGTACCTTTACTACTTTTACGCATTCGGCCATCTGCCGCTTCCAGGTGGATTGAGACAGTTCGTTTCGGTTTACCCTTCCAATTTTCTAATTCCGACGACCACTACTCTGCTTGGAACAATCCATCTGGTTCACGAACTGTCCCGTGGAAGTAACATTTACGAGACCGGAGCATACATCGCGCTGCCGCTGCTTCTAATTGTTGTGGCCTTCGCGCACGCCCATTGGCACGATTGGCGCACGCGACTTCTCGTGATGCTTCTGGTGGTTGTCACCGTTGCTTCGCTTGGATCGGAATTACGCATCCCGGCATCTCGACCAATTCCATTACCATGGGCAATCGCAGCGCATTTGCCGCTGATAGACAAAGCTATGCCCGAGCGATTCTCGGTTTACTGCTTTCTGATTCTAGGTATAGTGGTGAGTCTCTGGCTCAGCGATGGCTCCATCCGGCAGACTCTCCGAATGGCAGGCGCCGGCGCCGTGGTATTTTTCACGCTGCCAAATTTAAGCGCATCTTACTGGACGACGCCTGTTGACGCACCGGCTTTCTTTTCGGCTCGAATATATAGACGCTACATTGCGCCCGACGATAATGTTTTGATTCTTCCCTATGGCGGATTCGCCACTGGCGATATCTGGCAGGCTATGAGTGGATTTTATTTCCGCATGGCCGGCGGATATGTAGGCCAGCCGCCAATTCCAAGGGAGTATCTGCCGTACTTTCCAACGATCTATGGCTTCTACACCTTGGCCGACTTTCCTTATGCGGGCGAAATGCTCAAGGCCTTTCTGGTTCAGAAGAAGGTTAACTCGATCGTCGTCGCAGACGACGGCGCGCACTTATGGATAAAGAACAATGACCCCGGACCGCAGTTTCCCAAACGTACCGAGTTCACTACCGACGAAAGAATAGTAATTCGTTCGTTGTTCGCGTCGCTGGGCGTCGCACCCATACATATTGGCGGTGTCTCTTTCTACCAGGTTCCACTCGAGAAACTGGACGCCTACAAGAACGTGGACCCGCGCGTTCTCGAAAGGCGAATGGTGGCCGTTCAACTCGGCGCGCTTATCAGTGCCGCGCAGAAGTATCTTGCAGATGGTCATCCTTCATCTGACCTGAGTCCGGTTGAAGCCCAACGCTTGAAACTTCTTCCGCCGCACTGGGCCTCTGGGGTCAATGCCCTCGATCCGCGAGCCTCCCTGGTAAATGGCTTGGTGCTCTCATCTGTCAATAATGGAGATGTATTGGTCGGAGTGATGGGCGCGCGCGATACAGTTGAAGCCGTCGCCCCGATCTACAAGCCTTTCGCGAAGAAGGTCGAAGTTTCGCCGCTGATGCCGGTAGCGATCTGGGCGGAGAGCACCCAATGGATTTTACTGCTGGAGTTTGATCCAACCCGTCTGGGTTCCGCAGCCGCGACACCGCACGAGAAGTGAAATCTAAAACTATTCAAGAAAGCCTGGGTAACCGCCTCGGTCTCGGAGCGTTCGCAATCTATCTTGCTCTCTCCTTTCTGTTCTTCGGGCGCGGCCTGGTCGGCCATCTTTCGGACCGCTACATCGGAATCGGCACCGACCCGGGCTTGTTCATTTTCTTCTTGGAATGGTGGAAGTACGCAATACTTCATCGCTTAAATCCATTTTTTACGAACATTGTCTGGGCTCCGAGTGGACTAAATCTCGCTCGTACGACATTCGTCCCACTCGCTGGTATCTTAGCCTCTCCGCTGACCGAGTATCTCGGACCGCTAGCAACCTACAATTTGATGATACTCGTAAGTCCGGCGATTGCTGCGTGGACCGGCTTCACTGTTTGTCGGTATTTATCGTCGTCATCAAGGTCGGCTTTTGTCGGCGGCTATATTTTCGGGTTCTCTCCATACATGCTCGGGCAAATGTTGGGCCATCTTCACGCATTGATGGTTTTCGCGATTCCTATCATTTTAATGGTAATACTGCTCCGAATAGACGGTATCTGGCCTTCCCGTCGATTCATAATAATGCTGTGCCTTCTTTTGACAATTCAAGCCACATGCTCACTAGAGGTATTCGCTACTGCAACAGTATTCGGCTGGGCAGCCTTTGCGATCGGCTACTGGATAGCGCCTCAATGGCGCGATCGCCTGATCGTTCTAATATTCCCCATTTCGTTCGCATATATTATTACTGCAGTCTTGCTTAGTCTGTATCTATATTACTTTTTCGTGTTTGGACCTCAGGACTTTCCAACTGGCCTGGCCACAGCTGTTTCAATTCATGTATCTGGAATGTTTTTTCCTTCACCCACTAATTGTTTCGGCACCTCCCTCTTTGCCAGGAAGCTCTGCGGTGGATTTAACCTTCAAGAAACTGGAGCGTACGTTGCGTTCCCATTAATCCTCATAGTGTGGAGTTACTCGCGCAGACATTGGATGGTGGCACAGACTAGGCTACTTCTGGCCTTGCTAATTATAATTCTCTTAGCTTCGCTTGGCCCGATACTTCGCATTACTACCCATCTGACAATACCGATGCCGTGGACAATACTTTCTCGCCTGCCTCTTAGCGACGAAGTACTACCGGCGCGTTTTGCTCTGTATGCTTTCCTTATTTTCGCGATAATTGCGAGTCTCTGGTTGGCCGACAAAACAATCCAACCGACGGTCCGAATCGCTGGCGCGATTGCAATCATATTATGCTATTTACCTAACCCCAGTGCTGCTTTCTGGACGACTGACGTTGACACACCAGCATTTTTCGCGACAGATATGTACAAACAATATCTGTCACCAGGTGAGATCGTTTTAATGCTTCCATACGGGGACGAGGGGAATAGTGATATTTGGCTGGTGAATACTCATCTGTATTTTCGGATGGCAGGTGGATGGGTTAGCGTGACTCCGCTCCCAAGGGAATTCGCACGTTATGCGATTACGGATAGTCTGTATAATTTAACGGTAATTCCACACTCAGATGAGGCACTGAAGACGTTTTTAGTTCAGAAGCATATTAGCAAGGTGATCGTTGCTGACGAGGGAGCGCACATGTGGAGATTGGTTTTCGACCAAGGTCCTCCGACGACGGAGCGCAGCCATTTCGAACCGGACGAGAAGCGAGCGATAAACGCGACCTTCGCGAGTCTTGCTTTGAACCCGATTAAGGTGGGTGGTGTTTCCATCTATGAAGTGCCGCTATCTCGTTTGAGCAGTTACATAAGTCATGATCCGCGAAAGGAGGAAGAAGCTGTCGCCACCGAACGCCTTGACGCTTTGATTAACGCAGCAAGCGAATATACCGCGCGCGGGCTAAGTCCTGCGGGGCTGAGCCCGTCTGAAGTGCAGCGGCTTGGGCTTCTACCACCGTTGTGGGTTTCGGGTGTGTCGATATATGACCGCGCCACGCCTGCGCAAAACGGCATGGTACTCGAGTCGTTCAACGACAGGCAAATTCTTATCGGGGTGCTCAGCTCTCGAGAAGTCGTGGAACGGCTCGCCACGGTGTACCGGATATTGGTGAAGAGAGTCGAGATATCGCCGCCCCGCTCAATCAGCACAAGCAGTCCGGACGCGAGGAAATGGATCCTTTTAATGGTGATTGATAGAGATCAATTACCGGGCCTCGCCGAACTGGTGCGCAGCCGGGCCGTCGGAGAGCGCAACCCGCCAACATATATTCGTTAAATTAGGCCGCAGGCTGAGGGTCCCTTCAAGGGGTTGTGCCAAGATAGCTCAATTTATTATCGGACCGCCGGGGTAGCTGGGATCGGCGAACTCTCAGAGCGGTCAGAGGCTGTGGCATGCTGCCCAACACTTGGCTCAGATTCAGGGCAGCCTCGATTAGCCCCGCACTCAGGGAGGTTCTGCAATGTTTGAATCTTCGAAGACCTGGCGACTTCGCGGCGCTGACTTCCATGAGAAATATTTCTCGAGATCTGTTCTCGACATCGGGTGCGGTGCGGATTTGATCGTGCCGCATGCCCGACCGTTTGACTTCGAGCACGGAGATGCACAACGAATCACGGAATTCCTCTCAACCGAAGTGCAATACGATTGTGTTCATAGTTCCAATTGCTCAGAGCATATGAACGATGTGCGCAGGCCGCTCTCACAATGGTGGTCATTGGTAAAGCCAAATGGCCATCTCATTATCGTAGTTCCGGATGAGGATCTCTACGAGCAGGGAATCTGGCCGTCTATCTTTAATCCAGACCATAAGGCCACTTTCCGTTTCGGAAAGCACTCAACATGGTCGCCGGTCTCTTACGACCTGAAGACAGTTCTTCAAAAACTTCCCTGCGCAGATATAGTCGACATTCGCGTGCAAGACGAGGGGTACAACCATGAACTAAATCGGAACCACATTACTCCTTTCGGTCGTCTCCTCATTCAATTCAGGCGGGCACGCAAAGCAGGATTGAGCGGTAGCATTAGGAGCCAAACTTCATCCGAACTAAACCGGTGGGTTGGTAAAATGGAATACGCTCTGGAAACGATCGAATACCGTTTCGGCGCTCCGATAAACCAAACGCTCAAGGATGCGCGCGCGCAGATCCAGGCCGTGGTCCGGAAACGATCATGATTGATGTTGGCTACGGAGATCTCTACGTCTTTACGAACTGCGAACTAAGAGCCACACAGGTGCGCGCGAACGCCTCGGGCGCGCACCCGAGTCAATGTATATCGTAATGGAATGGTCCTAGCACTGCAGATTTCCTGGCATAAACCGACATTATATATGGAACGTGACTTTCGTCAGCAAGCGGTCCAAACTGATCGACCTTCTGGTAATTGTCCATTAACCATTTATAAATCGGCTGATCATAACCAATGCCGAAGCTGTCTACACCATATTCGCTTACCGCGCGATTCGATATCAGAACGTAACTCACATTGCTTGCCACAAGATCACGAATGAACTCTCCTTCCTTCGCAGGATCGATATAACCAGGCAGCAACGAATACCAGCGGCTCGGGGCCTCCATTCCGGCGAAAACGTACAGGCTCGGCGGTTCGGGCAAGACCAGGATATCTCTCCCGTTCCGAGTGTGTGTCTTCATAAAAGAGATAATCCGGGGATACAGAACAGCGATATCCGGGTGCGTATAGAATGTTCCATATTCGGTAGTCAGCGAGGTTGACAATACCCCGGGTTTGGGAAACAGCATAATAAATAACAAAAGAATATTCACGCTGACCATGCTGCCAACCAGCCTCTCAGAACGCGTTGTGTCGAGTGATAGGCTTGCCCGACGAACAACCCTTACTGTCACTATTACGAATATTATAAACAGCGGAATATTGAAAAATACTGCATAGCCCCCACGCCACGGCCCCACTTCCAACATTACGCGTATGCTGACCACCGTCGCATAAATACTGAGCGCAGCCTCAGCAAGTGGTAAGCTGAACGTCAGTTGCCTTCGCCATTTCCAAAGACCGTGCAGCAGGAAGAAACCGCCCAGGAGAAAAAGTCCCTGTGGACACATCATCTGGAAAAGGATAGCAGTCACGACACTCGTGGCTTCGCCGGAGTGCATTCGCACCATTAACGCCAGCAGCAGGTCAACAAGCACTATCGTGATCACATATAATCGCGATCGAACCTGCAGACGGGAGATCACGGCGGCATCAGCGGCTGCGATGATATACCACAACCCGATTGAGAACAGAACCGTATAGCCGTCAAAGGTCCATTCGGACAATGAGAATCGAAAACCTACAAATGCCATCATTCGTTTGCCGAATGTTCGCATCATATAGGTTCCAGGGGTAGCTATCCAATTGTCGAGGAATATGAACTTCGCGCTAAGTTTCCAAATGAACCATCCGTAGATCATCAATGCCGGCGAGAGTCCAGCGAAGCAGCAAAACACATCTTGTTTCACGGACTGAAAAGAGCGCTCGATGATGAGATGCACGACTAGCAAGAAGCCCAATAACACCAGACAAGCGATGCCAAATTCGATTTTCGTGAGCAGTGCCAGGCCGGCCAGGAAACTCGTCAAAGCTAAATGTAGTTGTCTGCCCGTCCTCAAATATCGGAGCGCAAAATAAAGGCAAGCGAAGCCAAACGTCGATGCCATAGCCGCCGCGTAACTATATGGAAACATGTAGTTAAATATAAAAGGCGGATAGGCCTCTGAGAGGAAGAATAGCGAAGGAGCAATCGTAGCAGGAACTGGCAAGTCGAATTGGCGAGTTATCTCGAAGATTAGTAGAGCGGAACCAATGGTTAATGCAAGGCCGATCATGTACAAGACGGTAAGACTGGTTCCAAATATTCGGAACGCCAATGCTTGTAGGTAGGGCGCCAGCGGCCCATACATATACCAAAGGTCACGATACAGCAGCTTCCCGTGAACAATCGCTGCGGGCACATAAAGCTCGCGCCCGCAATCTACCTGAAAGTCACCCCAGTGCCCCCACGTGTACCAGGCGAGTGCACTGGCAATGGTTACGATAAGTCCACGCGCGATCCACGATGTGGACCCGGAAGCTGGCGACTGCTCACTTTCAGCTTTCCACTCCGACGGTACGTTGAGGTTTCCGATATTGTTGGTTCGCTGAGCGGCAGAATCTGGACTCAATGGAGTTCTCCGTATCACCCTCGTGCAGCGCCACGAACTTGCCCAACCTGGCGAGAAACGCGAAGCACACAGAATATCATGTGTCCGACGGGCCCGTGCTCCATGACTCTCTCTACCTCAGAAGCCGAGCCTGCCAGCGCTGTCTAAAACTTCCTCTCGCGTGTAGTAGTGCACGTCCCTGTCGATGATGGCGTACCAAGCAGAAGCAATCGCGGAGTAGCCCTCTTTCTGGTACCACACTTTCCGAAAATACGACGCAACTTCGCGTGACGCTGGCCAACTAGCTTTTGTGAATTTATTCGGAAAACGTACCGAATTAGCCAAACTTCCTGAGCAATTTCGGTTAGAATGTTTTGCACTTTCAAAAAATTCACAAACTCTCAGCTAAGACGAGTTCGGCGCTGCTTGGGATATGTTGCAGGGAGGAGCAGATCACCGAGATGTCAAATTCACCGTCAGCGAAGGGCAGCATCAGCGCGTCAGCCCCGCAAACGTTCCATGTTGGGCGGTTTTTTTTGCACGTTTCTACAAACGTCGGTGGAGACAAGGCAACACCTGGAAGGCGCTGTCAACAGACGGTCCCGTGCTCACGTCACCAGGCCCACATGCGGCCATCAGCACCCGCTGTCCCCGGAACAACTGCTCCGTATCGGTAAGAGGACGAGGCTTCAGACGGAAAACGCCGCATAGGAGCCATTTCCAAATTACTGTCTCGATGACGAAGCACTTGAGCTTATATAGGGTAGGGTTCGCGAAGAGGACCTTTTCTGGGAGAGAGGAACTGCGTCGAACCATGTCGATAGTCTAATCCGCCTAACGACGGCTGCAATGCTCCTTCCGTCTCCATCGCATGCGACCAACTCGATCCGCGAGACTAGCAGCGCAGACCTCCGTCGTAAATCGTGTGGGATAGCTGGGTAGTGGGCGGTTTTAAAACCGCCCACTACCCAGCTGAACCGACTTGCCTCTTATGGCAGGTTCACACATTATATGACATTACTGGACCGGCGTTAACGCGTGAGGGCGGAGGGGGGCGGTGCCATTGGCGAATTGGAAGGCGGGGCGCTTATCAGGCTCGAGGTCGCGCCGGTATGACTCGATAACACAGAATTCTGGTGGCAGAAAGGTTTTATGCGTTTTGTAAGCCCTGGAGCATTATCCAGTGCTATCGAACTGTACGCGGGAAGTCGTGAACCAGCACATTCGTAGTGCATTGCCGGGACAGGCAGGTTCGGATCCGCCGTGGCCCGTGCCTGCATTGTCGTTCGCTCAGCGGGTTTTACTTATAAGTGAAACAGCTGTGACTGTTTTCGCAGCTTTCTGGCTACATGCCTTTTCTATTGTTCCAAACCACGACAACGCTTGGTTTCTTTTAGCTACAGAGCGACTAATCGCCGGCGGACATATTTATTACGATGTGTTCGATCCCAATGTGCCGCTTATTTATATCTTGCTTTCACCGAGCGCCGCATTTTCTACGCTGACTGGACTAGATACTTACGTAGTGTTCAGCGTTTGGGTCTGCCTGCTGATTTTGTGGTCAATTGCGCAGGTTTCCCGCTCGCTACTCAACCTGTTTGGAGCGAGGCGAGTTGCCGGGGCGATCGCCGTGCTGGCTTATACTGTGCTGTTATGTTTCCTTCCGGGTTATCAATTTGGACAGCGAGAACATCTGGCGATGATTCTACTTTGTCCATGGTTGTTTCGGTTTGCCCTGAAGGAGAATGGCGATTCGGAATTGCCGGGTTTCTCTTCCGTAAGTTCGGCCGCTATTGCGGCGGTTGGGTTTCTAATCAAACCTTACTTCGTTCTGCTGCCGATCGGAATGCTCATAGCTCGCGGCATAGAGCAACAGAGTTGGCGCATTTTCTTTGGGCGCGACGCCATCATCTTCAGCATCATTTCAATCTTATATCTGGGCACAGTCGTTTTGGTATTTCCGCAATGGTTCGCTGTGGCGAGGTTAGCGGTCGATACCTATAAGTTTCTCAACCAACCGATGATTGTTGTTCTTGCGGCGTTTTGGCCACCCCTGGGCCTTGTGCTAGCCGCCTCAGTGGTGTGGGAACTCGCTCAAATAGACGAAACAGTTCGCTCTTTCTTACGCTATTTGGCGCTTGCGGCTATACTTCTGTCAATATGCTCCGTCGCACAGCACAAAGGCTGGGATTATCACAATATTCCAGCATTGATCTTGATGTCGATGATTCTGGTATTGCTGGCACTGGCTATTTGGCCGTCGCTGGCCCGAATGCATCAAGTCCCACGAATTGCCGCGGCGGTCCTGGTGATGGCGCTGCTCTTTCAAGGCGTTATTGTGACGTTGCCCATGTGGTTCACGTCGAGTCTCAGGACTCGCTCCAATTTTATGGCTCAGCCGTTCCCGCGTACCGCCGCTGAATTGGCGACTGGACGGTCTTTCCTGGCAATCGCAGCCTGGGGCTTTGATGTTGTTCTTCCGACCGTTTCATTGATAAATGCGCAATGGTCATCCCGAACGGCAGCACAATGGATGGTGCCGGTAATTGTCGGACTTTCGCTGGGCAAGCTGGCCGAACGCAAGCGTGCGGAAGAGATTAGGCAACTCTGGACCCGTCAGGTTGAGGAAGACCTCGAGCGATATAGGCCGGCGGTGGTTGCTGTGCGAACAGCCGACGACCGTTATGCCTTTGAACTGCGGCGCAGCTTTGACATCCTGCAGCTTCTCTTGCGGGATGAGGGCTTCCGTCGAGCGTGGGCTCCATACCATCAGGCACGGGTCATAAAAGACTGGGTCTTTTACACGCGATCGGCGGGTGGTTAGGGGCGATTTCCCGAACGTCAGGCGAGGCCTTTTTCTTGGCCGCGACCCGCCCATTGGACTGGAACAATTACTACGGTGAGGCACTACTCTCTGCTATCGCTTCTCAGCGACGCGCGAATCACAAGGCCCAGCGGCCGGCCGTCCGGCGCATCACTGATGACTGGGGAAGCAACCGGCCGCGCAGGTACTTGTGCACCGGCATTCGGGATGCCGAGCAGCCGCAGTACCGATTGCACTACCGGCTCCGGCTTAATTCGCTGCATGCAGATGTTGTTGCCACCGCAAGGAGGCTGATCGGCCTCGTAAAGGCACGGACTGCAAAATACCGGGGAGTAGAAAATTGCGACGTTGGGCAATTCCTGACCGTAATGCTCGGGGTTGGCTGGCCCGAATAGGCATACTGTCGGGCGCTCGAGTGCGACCGCCATGTGCATCGGGCCACTATCGTTGGTAAGCACGCACGCGGCCCCGTCCAACAGCGCCAACATCTCGCCCAGTGTCAGCCGCCCGGCGGTATTTGCCACGCGCACTTGCACCTCCGCCGGGAAGCGATCGAATAAACTCTGTACATACGGAAGCTCGCTGCGCGCTCCAATGAATGCCACCTGATGTCCTAGCGAGACCAACTTCGTGACGGCTTCGACTACATACTCGACGGGCCATCGTCGCTCCAATAACAGATCCGATGCGTTCGGGTTGACCACTATGTACGCTTGATCTGAGTGCCATCCTGTATTTTGAGACAGAACCGCGAGAACAGATGACCGATCGGCTTCCTCAATGTGTATCGGTCCAATATTCTCCGGTTGGCTCGGCGGAACTCCGGCCACTCGTCCCAACTGAAGGTACAACTGACGGACCGGCATCCGAGTGTTGAAGTACACCAGGTGGGTATAGATTCCATTTTTGAAGGCGACGCTATGTCGGTAAAACCCCAGCCGGTTGCGCGTCACTGCCCAAAGTGCCAGCAGCGACGCGAAAGCGGAATATACCTCTAAATCAAAGTACAGATCAGCACGCTGCCGAATGAGCCCGACAATTGTCTGGAGCGTCGTTATCGTCATCACCACGAGATTTCGGTCGTCGAGCGTGAGTACTTCGTCAACGGCGGGGAGCCGGTCCAGGAACTCCCGGTTCGATCGCATTGTCACGAACGTTAATCGGGCATGCGGGTATTGATGCTTCAGCGCCTTCAGCAGCGGCGTGGCCTGGAGAATGCTTCCCATACCGATGAGTTTCGCGACCACGATCCGGTTGACGTTGGACGGCGCGATTGAATGGTCTCTTCGCATTAGTGCGCCCAGAATCCGCGCAACGCCATTGAACAGAAAAGCGACCGGAGCCGCGATGATCCGATCGGCAAGGATTCGTCCACGATGAGTCATGGCCTCAGGACCACCGCCTGTTCACGATCTCTCTCCATCATCATTAATAATTAATAGTCGGGGATCGCGCCATCCTCATTCTGGCCCCGCCGCTGGTCCTCTCTGCTTGGAGTGTGCCGGCCCAAAGCGACTATCCGCCAACGGGCGACGCGGTTCGACACGCGGGCTTGGCTGCCGGCGCTTGGCAATTTTAACTTGACCTACCCCGGTCAGACTCCTCAAATGGTTGTTGAGCTCCTGATTTCATTGAAAATGCGGATTCTGATGCCTAATACGGCTGTCTTTCTGGATCGCGACGGAGTGATCAACAAAGTCATCTATCGAGATGGCAAGCCCACGTCACCCAGAAACATCGGGGAGTTCGAGTTCGAAGCAGGAGTTGAGCCGGCGCTTGACCGACTGAGCACTGGGGGATTCAAGCTTTTCGTGGTCACGAACCAGCCGGAACTGGCGCGGGGTCTCCTGACGAAAGAATCACTGTGCATGATGACGGAGCGTATTTTAAGCCTTCTCAAGATCGAGGAAGTACGCATCTGTCCCCACGACAATGATGATGGTTGCCGCTGTCGCAAGCCGCAGCCCTGGGATGCTGGTCGAATTGGCGCACAAATACGACCTTGCTCTTAAAGCGTCGTACATCGTTGGCGACACGTGGAAAGACTCGTGCGCTGGAAGCAGCGCAGGCTGCAAATCGATAATTCTCGACCGCCCATACAACCACGCTGATCCGGCTGATTGGCGCGTGCCGGATTTGAGCGGCGCGGTAAACGTGATTTGCGCAAGTCAGCGGTGAATCTTCCGAGGCGGGTCGTAATGGTTAACTTTATGTTAATGGCTCCGACTCTACAGAATCATGTATTAATCGTGCGGGACGCTTGCACAGGGCCGGCGCGCTCGGATGAAAATGTCGTTTTCTGCAGAGCACACCGTCGAGGTCATCAGTTTCGCTGAGCGTTGAAGATGATAGCGCAGTAGGAGATCACCGCGTGAGTAATGGCGAATATTCGGCGCAGTTAATCGCGGTTGGCAAGGAACTTTATAACCGTCGGCTGCAAACTACGCGAAGTGGAAATATCAGCATTCGGGACGGCGAACGGTTTCTGATCACACAGACTGGCGCCAACCTCGGTCAACTGCTCGAATCCAATTTCATTCATGTCGACATCTCGCAAGGCCTGCCGATACCCCCCGAGGCCTCGTGTGAAAGCCCACTGCACCGTGCAATATACGACGCCACTGAAGCGCTCGCGATCGTGCATGCACATCCAATTCACGCGATCGCACTTGCTCAGATTTCATGCGATGACCACATCCTCCCAATTCATAATGAAGGGCTCGCCGGTCTGAAGCGGATTCCCATCGTGGATACTACGGTGCTTGGCCTGGGCATCGGTGAAGAGCCGACCGCGATTGCCGCGGCGCTGAGGCAATCGTGCTCAGTGGTGGTGCGCGGCCACGGCGCATTCGCGATCGGCAGATCGCTCGATCAGAAGTGGTCCCGGTTCTTTGAACAGTTTTCCCCGATTTATAAGTGGGTTCCGGGCGGGTTGAGCGAGGTGCAGAGTTGTCCACGGCGGCGGGCGGCGCTTGCGACGGACCGGCCGCCGCGGTGGGCAACTCGGGGCGCACCACGGATTTCATGCTAGGCGGCCTCCTCCAGTGTTGCCGCCAAGGCCAGATAGGCCTGTTGGGGCGTGGCGCCATTGAGCCGCGAATGCGCCCGGTCGGTGTTGAACCAGTCCATATAGTGGCCGATGTCGGCGCGCGCCGCGCTCACGCCGTCATAGGCCTTGAGGTACACGCACTCGTATTTCACGCTGCGCCACAGGCGTTCGATGAACACGTTGTCCCGCCATGCGCCGCGCCCGTCCATGGAGAGCTGGCAGCCGCGAGCGCGCACGGCCTGGGTGAACTCCTCCGCCGTGAACTGGCTGCCCTGATCGGTGTTGACGATCGCGGGCACTCCAAAGCACGCAAAGGCCTGTTCGATAATCTCCCTGGCATGGCACGCCTCCAGCGTGATGGCCACCTTGTGCGCCAGCACCAGGCGGCTGGCTACATCCACTACGGCGGTGAGGTAAACAAACCCGCGCGCCATGGGGATGTACGTCGTGTCGAGCGCCCAGACCTGATTCGCGTGGGTGATGGCTAACTGGCGTAGCAGATAGGGATAGATCTTATGGTCCGGCTGGCGCTGGCTGGTGCCAGGCTGCGGACACAAAGCCTCCATGCCCATGCGCCGCATGAGCGTCCGTACGTGACGCCGGCCGACCCGGATGCCCTCGGCCAGGAGCTGGCGGCGCAGCATCCGCGCGCCCATGAAGGGATGCTCCAGATGCAGCTCATCCAGCCGCCGCATCAGCGCCAAATCGGCGGCGCTGGTGGGTTGCGGCAGGTAATACACCGACCCCCGGCTGAGGCCCAGCAGGCTGGCTTGGCGCGTTACCGACAAACGGTGCTTACGGTCGATCATAGCTTGGCGCCCAGCCCGCCCGCTTTGCGAGCGCGCGTGCTAAAAAATCCAGCTCCAGCGCCTGCTGCCCGATCTTGGCATGTAGCGGCGCCAGAACAACGGGCGCCGGCTGCGTGGTCCCGAAAACCTCGGCCGCATGTTCGAGCAATTGCCGCTTCCAGTCCGTAATCTGGTTGGGATGAATCTCAAACTGCGCAGCCAGCTCGGCCAGCGTCTGGTCCTCGCGCAACGCCGCTAACGCTACGCGCGCCTTGAACTCCGCCGTGTGCGTGCGGCGTGTCCGCCGCCCGGATTTCTTGACCATCGCAAACTCCTTCTTGCCCAGCCTGCTTCGGCCAGACTTGTGGCCCGGAGTTTCCACTTATCGCACTGTTCAAAATTGCGAGGCCACTTCTATCAGGCGTTCTACAGAATGCTGCTCCTGGAGGACACTTGCCAGATAAACCTCCTGGTCCATGATCATTTAAGGTCGGCAACGACCCCGAAGGCGCCGACTGTATTGAAATCAGCGCGTCACAGCGGTGCGCGGAGACTCGTCAGATCAGATTGACGGTTGAATATCGGTTCACGAAACAGCAGTTTTAACTCTTTCGGAATGCTGTTGGACGGAATCCGAACGCGTCGAGATGCAGGAGTGGCGAGCGCAGGAAAAACTGTTCGGCTTCGCAGAGCCAGCCTGACCGCCCCCGCACAGGGATACTTCCTGGAGCTTTTGTTACTTCTGTCTTTCAAATTCATCGCGTTGACGAACCTCCGCGCCAGTTTGAAATCCCGAAGTCTATCGCATGGCTGCGCGCTGCGCAGAGAACATCTCAGCGTACGGCGCGACGAGGCTGCGATAGTCTAAAATCATCATGGATGGGCTCGCCCGTGAGGGGTCCATATCGAGCGCGACGGAGGGCCTAATCTCAATTCCGCTGTCTGCGGGGCCCTTGCATTCACGTCCGGTCGTGATCATTCCAGGGTCAACGGTCAGGAGTCGCAAGACGGGAGCGCCTCGCGACCTTTCATTCGTCCGTCTTCTCTCAGTGACGGACTCAACTTCAAGTCGCGGGCGTTTTCGGGAGGGCAGGCCAAGATAGCCACAGGCGCTCTTGCAAGATTTACCGCGGTCGCATTGATCGGTGCACCAAATCTAGCGTGTCCAGCAACGAACGAAAGGCCGACACGCGCCGCAAAATCCCACGTGGGTTGCTTGCGTTGCTTTTGATTGGCTGCTATTAAAACTGCATACATGCAGGCGGGCAAGATGGACCAATTTGTCGGCTGCACAATCTGGGCGCGGTGAGAAAACCGATGAAACCATTTTCAAGGCATGTCGGTGAAGGCACTTTGGCAGTGGTGCTCGTGATCGCTCGGCCAGCGCTCTCTGTGGCGGGACCCGTTCAGCCGGGAGCGCTTCCCTGGGACCAGCCGCTCAACACGATCGCGGCGCTTCTGAGCGGAGCGATTGCGCCCGCGTTCCTGGCCTTCGCATTGACTGTCGCATTCCTCATTTTCGGAATCCTGGGCAACTGCGAACTCGGCCGTCGGCTGTTTAAGGCCGGGCTCGGGATGGCGGCTGCCATCGAAGCGGTCAAGCTCCTCAACTACCTGCTCCCGTACTAGCGGGATTTTCTGAGTCGGCGACGATGCGCCCGTCATCTGTGGCAGTCAGTTCTCGAGGGGCCCGGCACATATTGCCGAGAGCATCCAGCTTCGCGGCAACGCCGTTCTGCCACCGCCCGAGCTTCAGGCGAGGTGTTAGGCATCCGGGGACGTGCTCGGCTAAGGACCTCGCACGTGGGGAATGTATGACACGTCACTCATCCCTTGATGAAGGCTGCTTGCAGCACGGCGGGCGCAGAAAGCGGGAAATCCCGCGATTTCATTATGCAAGCAGGCGGATTCGTGACGTGCTTGCAAAGAGTCAGAGAGCCAGCGGTGGAATGAAAAACCCCTTGATTTCTCAATGCAAGCATCCGATTCGGCGCTGCTTGCAGGCAGGAGGTTGAGCAACATGGCGGATGAGACGAAGAAAACCTACACGATCCGGCTCCCGGAGAAATATGCCGCGCAAGTCGAGAACCACGCGGCGAGCATGAACGCAACGCCGACCACCCTGCTTCAATCGCTGATCGCACAGCACTTCGATCTCGCCGGTCAGGGCGGCGCCGATACCGCGTCCCTCGCTGCGCTCGGCGGAAAACTGGAGGCGCTCAGGAAGGGGTTCGAGCGCCTGGAGCAGGCGGAGGCCGAGCGTTACGGCCAGCTCCTGTTCGAAGTGGTCAAGAGCCGCTCGGCGCTTTTCCATTCGCTCGACCAGACCGTGGGGGCAAACATGGTGGACGAAATCATCGAAGCCTCGGAGCAGACCGCTCGTCAGTACCTCGCGCACCTCGACGGCGCGCAAGAGGCGAAGCAATGAGCGCGGGTGTTTACCGGGCGATCAGATGGCGGTCGGACGGCGCATCGCTCGCGCTGTGGACGCAGATGGCGGCGCGAGTCGCGGTCGTGATGACGCTGGTGTGGGCGGCCCTGACGTTCGGTCTGGTCTGGTACTGGACCGGTTACTATGGCGGCGCGGCCGCTCAACGTCACTTCCGACTCTGGATTCTGACCTGGTTCTTCAGCGAGATCATCCCTTTGCCGTTCGGCTCGGTGCCCTACCGCGGCGGGCGCTACACCATCCCGAGCATGTACCCGTTCCTCTGCTACAAGTACTACTCCGGCGGTTCGTTCCCCGGCTGGTTCTGGCACTATGCGCCGTGGGGCTTTCTGGTCACGGCGATTACCGTCGTCGGGATCGGCCTGATCCTCTTTAGGCCCAGACGCGACCATACCGACGACCGCTATGTGCGCGGGACCGACGTTGTCCCGCAGCGCCGCCTGCGTCACGAGCTTCAGGGCAACGGCGTCGAGATCGGCGGCATTCGTATCCAGCGGACGTTGGAGCCCCAGCACTTCATGTTCGTGGGTGCGCCCGGCTCTGGAAAATCCACCGCCATCCGCCGCATGCTACGGCAGATCGAGGCGCGCGGCGAAACCGCCGTGGTGCTCGACCCGGAGTGCGAATACCTCCCCGAGTTCTTCCGGCACGCGCGCCGCGACCTGATCCTGAACCCGCTCGATGCGCGCTGCCCGGCATGGTCGCCGTGGTGGGAGCTCAAGCCCGGCAGCGAGGCGATGGACGCCGAGGCGCTGGCGGCGGCGCTCATCCCTGACCCGTCCAACATGTTCAGCCAGAGCGGCGCCGACTTCTTCTTTCGGCAATCGGCGCGGACGCTGATCGTCGGGCTGCTTGAGAGCGTCAGGTCGCGCGAGCCCGGCGACATCCCGAAGCTGCTCGCCCTGCCAAGAGCGAAACTCAAGGAGGCGCTGCGGGGCACGCCGGCAGAAGCGCTCATCGATCCCGGTGCGCACGATCAGGGGGCGGGAATCGTCGCGACGGCCTTCAACGCGACCAACTCGCTCCGCTATCTGCCGAGCGGGACCGAGTGGGCGTGGAGCGCGCTCGAATGGGCGCAGGCGCGGGAGGGATGGCTGTTTTTGACTTCGACCGAGGACTCGCGCGACGCGGCGTTGCCGCTGCAGAGCGTGTGGCTCGACTGCATCGTGCGCCGGCTGATGGCAGAACAGGAGCGGCGCGAGCAGGTCTGGATCGTCGCCGACGAGTTGCCGGTACTGAAACGCCAGAGCCAGTTCGAAGCGTTGGTCGTGCGCGGGCGCAAGCGCGGACTGTGCGCGGTGCTGGGGTTTCAGGCGATCACCCAGCTGCGCGCGATCTACGGCCACGAGCAGACCGCGACGCTCGCCGCGGCGCCGGCGACCAAGCTAATCCTGCGCACCGGCGAGGCCGAGACCGCACGCTGGTCGAGCGCGCAGATCGGCGAGCGCGAAATCAGCCGCTCGCAGATCGGAAGCAACACCGGCCTGAAGGAGCACCGCGACAGCTTCTCCGTTCATCCGCAGCGCATCATCGAGAGCTCCGTGCTTGGCAGCGAGATTCAGATGCTGCAACCGTTCGAGGGCTATCTCTGCGTCACCGGCCATCACCGGGCGCGGGTCACGATTCCGTATCTCGCCCCGATCAAGCGCCATCCGGGTTTCATGCGCCGGGTGATGGCGGCGCAGTCCAGCGATCAAAGCGCAGCGTCGATGCCGGCCGGCAATCTCCGGTTACCGGGCGAGCGGCTAACCAAGGCTCCCACCAGTCAGCAGGCGCCGTCGAGCAGGCGCCTTCGGGCATGAGCGATGCTGGTCATGTCGAAAGGCGCGCTCAGCGCCAAACAGGCGGAGACCTATTACCAGGAAAAATACTCCCAGGACGACTACTACACCGAGCAGCACCGGGTTGCCGGACAGTGGTGCGGTCGAGGAGGGGAAGCGCTCGGACTCGCGGAAGAGGTTTCGTCAGATGATTTTCGCGCCGTATTGCACGGGCTTAATCCGGCGACCGGCGAAGTGCTGGTTCCAAACGCCAGGGGCAGCGACGAACGCCGCGCCGGATGGGATGCAACCTTCAACGCGCCCAAGTCGGTAAGCGTGCAGGCGTTGGTTGGCAGCGACGCGCGGCTCGCGGAGGCGCATCGCAACGCCGTGAGTCGCGCTCTTACCGAACTTGAGGGCTATGCGTTATCGCGCCAGCACGGCGGGCACGAATGGGTGATCACCGGAAACGTCGTCGCGGCCCGCTTCGACCACATCGCCGCGCGACCTTCACAGGGCGCTGACGACGGCTACGGCCCCGACCCGCACCTCCACACCCACGTCGTGATCGCCAACATGACGAGGCGCCCAGACGGCGCGTGGCGCGGGCTCGATCCGATCGAGATCTACCGCTCGCAGAGTTTCGCGACCAGCGTGTACCGTTCGGAGCTTGCGCTTAAAGTGCAAGATCTCGGCTATCGGATCGATGTGACTGGCGCAGATGGCCGCTGGGAGCTTGCGGGATACACTCGCGAGCAGGTGATGGCATTTTCGCGCCGGCGCCAGGACATCGAGGCGGCGATGGCGCGTCAGGGACTAAACGGTGCCGCTGCCGCACAGAACCTCGCCCATCAGACCAGGTGCCCCAAGGACCGTCGCGACGAAGAGAGCCTCAAGGCGGAATGGCGCGAGCGCGCACACGAATATCGAATCGAACTGGCCCGGCCGCTCACGAATCTCCAACCAGTGCCAGAGCGAAGTAAGGCCTCGATAGACGATGCGCTCGAATACAGCGTCGCGCACCACACCGAACGCGAAGCGGTGATCGACCGCCGCGCAATCGAGGCGACCGCACTCCAGCATGCGATGGGCAGGGCGGACCTTGAGCAGGTGCGGAGTGTTGCGGATGGATGGGAACGAGCCGCCAATCTGATCCAGATTGGCGCCACCGTCAGATCGCCGCAGGGCGCTTTCACGACACCGCAGATGGTGGCGCTTGAACGCGAGAATCTAGATCTGATGCTGGTTGGTCGGGATGGCGCGCAAAGTATCGCAAGTGCAAACGAGGTTCGCGCGTGGGCTGCACGACGAGGGCTGCTCTCCGATCAGGCCGAGGTCGCGGAGCTAACAGTGACCGCGAACGACTGGATCAGTGCGGTCGAGGGACGCGCGGGAGCGGCGAAGACCACTACGGTTGGGGCGATTCGGGAGTTCGCCGAGGATTACGGTTATGCCGTGCAAGGATTCGCGCCAACGACGCGTGCCGTTAAGGCGCTCGGCGACGCGGGGATCTCTGCCCGCACCGTCGCGAGCCTCATCGAGAATCCAATACCAGAAGCACAAGGCAAAGAGCTTTGGATCATCGATGAATCGAGCCTGCTCGGGACCGGACAAGTGAACGGCCTCTTGCGCAAGGCTCGCGACGCGGGCGTTGTGCGGATTGTCTTCGTCGGCGACCAGCGCCAGCATCATGCGATCGAGGCGGGACGGCCGCTCTATCAGATGCAGCAGGCCGGCATGCGGGTCGCCCGGCTCGACGTGATTCGCCGCCAGCGCGATCCCGAACTGCGCAAAGCGGTTAACCACGCGGCGAACGGAGAGATCGCCGAGTCGATCGACATCCTGGAACGATTCGGTCGAATCCGAGAGCTTGGCGATACCGTCAGGCGCTACGCGTCGATCGCCGCGGAATACGTCGCAGCCCATGGTGCGCGGGAACGCGTCTTAGTGGTAAGTCCGGCCAACGAGGAACGGCGCCAACTCAATGCCGTCATCCGGCAGACGCTGAAGGAACGCGGGATGATCGATTGCCGCGAGGTGTTGCACACCGTGTTCGTAAATCGCGACCTGACCCGCAGTCAGCGCGGACAAGCTCGAAATTACGACGTAGGCGACATCGTGCGATTCACGCGCGGCAGCAAGAGGTTGGGGATAGAGAAGGGCGCTCACGCGGTGGTAGAGCGCGTGGACTCCGACGCCGGACGACTCTCGGTGGTACTGAACGATGGCAGGCGCTTTGACTATTCACCGAAGCGGCTTTCCGGGGTCGAGGTTCTCCGCACGGAGCAGCGCAAATTCGCCCCGGGCGACCGGATTCAGTTCCGCGCACCAGAACGCACGCTGGGTCTCGCCAACGGTGAGTTCGCAACTATCTTGGCGATCGATGAACGCACGGCAAGGATTCGGGGCGAGGACGGCCGCGAAATCCACGCCACCATTGAGCGTCTGCGTCACATCGACTACGGCTACGCCTCGACCTCCCACTCAAGCCAGGGTACGACTGTCGATCGCGTCATCGTCAACATCGATACGGAGCGGAGCGCCGAGCTCATCAACCGCAAGCAGTTCTACGTGTCGGTCAGCCGCGCCCGGAACGGCATCAGCATTTATACCGACGATCACGAGCGACTACGCCAAGTTGTTAGCCGGAACCGTGAGAAGTCCACGGCTCTGGAACACGTGCAAAGGAATTCACTTGCCGGCGTCCGGATCGTCGCGGAGCAAAACCTCCGCCGCCGCTGCCAAGGCCACGGGTTGCGACGATGACGGCCGCACGACGTGGTTTTTTTCTTGCAGTTTTCCTCCGGCAACTCTAATGTAGTGACGTAACTACAAGTTGAGTTATTGAACAATGCGGGTTGGACTGCGCGAAGCGAATCAAAATTTTTCGCGGCTCATACGGGCCGTTCGGCGTGGCACCGAGGTAGTGCTCACTGAGCGCGGTCGCCCGGTCGCCCGGCTTACACGGATCGAAGCGCCGGCGGGTCCGGAGGCGGAAACCACGGCGGATTTGCTTCGGCGCCTCGACGATCAGGGTCTGGTGCGCCGCGCCGCCAAAGCCGGCCCGCTACCGCTATGGAAACCCCGCAAGATTTCGGGAGCCCCACTCTCGGATACGGTTCGCGTCGAGCGGGAGGATCGCTGATGGCGGAGGCATTAGCTTATTTCGACACCAGTGTTCTGATTAAGCGCTACGTCGAGGATCCCGGCTCCGCTCATGCCCGGCGGCTGATGCGCCGCTATCGCTTGCTGTCGTCCGTTATCGCACCAGTCGAAGCAGTCTCCGCGATTGCCCGCCGATATCGGGCTGGAGAGGTGACCCGGACAGATTTCGACACGATCGTCGCCCGAATGAACGCCGACCGTTCCTACTGGGAACTGGTCGAACTCGGCTCAGGGGTGCTGGAAGGCGCCGAACGGCTGATCCTGCAGACGCCGGTCAGGACCCTCGACGCTCTCCACATCGCCTCTGCGCTGGTACTCCAGATGGAATCCGGAGCGCCGCTGCCCTTCGCTACCGCCGACGCGCGACAACGTGAGGCCGCGGATCGCGCCGGTCTGAAAGTGGTGTGGGTCACCTGAGGCTGTCGCAGACCGTGCAAAACTGGTGGCGCGCGCTCCGCTGGCAACCGCGCCGCCGGCCCTGGCGGGCCGGCCGCAAGGCTCGTCACGGTTGCAGCGCTGCGACGCGCGCATCGCAAAACCTGCGCGCCGCTCTCCAGGTTTGGTTGAGAGAGCGGCGCGAGAAAAAGTGCGCTTTCTCTTTCAATGCCGGGAGTGCGGCCGGTTCCGCTCGTGACATCTACATGCAGGCACGATAATATCCATCGCAGGAGGCGCGGAACACCACAACGTGACATGAAGACCTTCGGAGAGCTGATTGCGGAGGGACGCAAGCGCGCGAAGCTAACTCAGCGCGAATTCGCGGCGCGCATCAAGATGGAAGACGGGCGACCAATATCGGCGCCGTACCTGAACGACCTCGAACACAATCTGCGCCATCCGCCGCGTGGCTATCTCATCGAGCAGTTCGCCAGGGAACTCGACCTCGAAGCCGACCTGCTCTACTTCGTCGCCGGCAAAGTGCCGTCCGATATCCAGCCCAAGGAAGCCGGCGAGGAGCAGGTACTCGCCGCCTATCGCGCTTTCCGCAAGGAGCTCAAGGCCAAGGGGAAGAAGCGATGAGCGAGGAAGATCTCGAGGTTGAGTGGATACACGACACAACCGGGCGCTTCCGCCGCCGTCCCTGGTATACGCGAGCCTACCTCGATGAATGCTGCGAGCGTATCCTGTTCGAGTTTCTGAACGAACTTTACGGCCAGATCACCGTGCCGGTGCCGACCGGCGCGCTCATCAAGCTAATCGAGCGCGACGCCCGGGAACTCAACCTCTACGCCGATCTGACCAAGGTCGCGGAGGGGCTGCTGGGCGTCACCTTCTTCGATCCGCCGGGAAAACCGGAGGTCCGAATCGCCCGAGCGCTTCATGAGGACGCCAGGGGCGTGCATCGTTGTCGTTTCACGCTGGCCCACGAATATGTGCACGTTTGCGTGCACAATCCGCTTTATCAAAAAGCGGCGATAGCAAGGCGCCAGGAGCAGCACTGCACGGGCGACGAGACGCTCGCGCTGCGGCCCAAGGTAGACTGGATGGAATGGCAGGCGAGCTACGCGGCCGGAGCTCTGCTGATGCCGATCAGCCGTTTGAAGCTGGTCGCCGAGGCTTGCCTTGGCACAATCGACGTTGCACCCCTGCCGGCCCAATCGACCAGGGCGACAGATCTGAAGCAACGCGTCAGCGAGGCGTTCTTCGTCTCGGCTGAGGCTGCCGGCGTCCGCCTGGTCCAGCTCGGCTACCTCGCGAACCAATCCGCCATATAAACCGGGCACACTCGGGACGTTTGCATGGCCGCACCGACGTGTGCTATCAAAACTGCATGCAACGTAACAACTATGAGGTGCAGGTCATGAAATCGGCTCACAACGGCGCAACGAAGTGGCACGGCCAGGACGGTAACGCTATGGAAAGCGAGGCGGTGATGAAATCGAACAGCCCGAAGCTCGGTTGGACGCTCGAGGAACTGGCGCGCAGCTTGGGCGTGTCCGTCCCCCTTTCTGCGGCTCGAAGTAAAGCGTGGCCGGCTGCGCGCGGCTCACCTGGGGCGTCGAGTCGTTGTGCTCGATGCCGAGGTTCGTCGCTACCTGGCCGAGGCGAGCAGTCGGGCGGCGTGAGATGGCGTGAGATACGGAGAGAGGAAAGACGATGAGCGTTTATAAACGAGGCGAGACGTATTGGTTCAAGTTCCTCTTCCAAGGGCAGCTCATACGGGACTCGGCAAAAACCAACTCGAAGACCGTCGCGCGCGAAGCGGAACGGGCGCGCCGACGCGACCTCGAATTGGGTTACAACCGCATCTCCAAACGTGAACGCTTGCCCCTATTCGCGCTGGCCACCAAGGAGTGGCTCGCATCCAAAAGCGCCCTCACACCCCTCGGCAGAGTTTATTACGAACAATATTCGCGCAAGCTCGTGCGCGAGTTCGGTAGCAGGCTGGTGTCGGATATTACGATCAACGATATCGCGGCACTGCAGAGGAAACGCCTTGGCGAGCGGCTCTCCGCTCGAAGCATAAATTGCGAAGTGGCGACGTTGAGGCAGATTCTCAAGCACTGCGACTGCTGGTCGCCCCTTGGCGGTCGAGTTCGGTTTCTCCGAGAAAGGACCGATGCCGGACGCGCTCTTTCGTTCGAAGAGGAAGACAAGCTGCTCGCGGCCATTGCCGCAAGCCCGTCGCCGGTCCTGTATCCGTTTTTCGTGTTGTCGCTGGATGCGGGCCTGCGACCGTCCGAGAGCCGGGCGCTCCATTGGTGTGACCTGGCCCTGCGCTGGACGGATGGCGCAATCAGCGAAGGCGAGATCGTGGTGTCGCGATCCAAGACCGAGGGTGGCACCGGCCGCGTCATTCCTCTCACCAGGCGCGCCTGCGCAGCGCTTACCATCTGGCGTGGGCGCTTTCCCG
This sequence comes from Binataceae bacterium (SeqCode), assembly GCA_050011435.1. Classification (GTDB taxonomy): domain Bacteria; phylum Desulfobacterota; class Binatia; order Binatales; family Binataceae; genus JADMIL01. Next base: position 80,219 of record JBEKJC010000005.1, on the reverse strand, counting down.
AGACCGGGCCCGACAACTACGTCTTCCCGTTTCATCGGGTGGGTTTGGCAGGCAACAGCCGTAAATCTTTGATCTGGGACGTGGACCTGAATCGCCCCATGGGTCAGTGGAGCTACAAAAGCGCATTTGAAACCGCACGGCGAAAGGTCGCGGTCACGTGCCGCTTCTACGATGCGCGCCACACGTTCGTCACCCGTCTTGCGGAGAACGCGACCGTGTCGGTCGAGACCATCCGGCAACTGGCCGGGCACGTGAGCGACCGGATGCTTGGCCGTTACGCTCACATCCGCGTGCAAGCCCGGCGCGAGGCCATCGCGACCCTGGAGCGCACCGCAAAAAACACGGATATTTCTGGCTACGAGGGGGGGAGGGCACAAAATTGGGCACAATCGCCGGAACCTGCGGGCGGTCGACCGCGCGGTCAGTGCACTAACTACTTGAAAACAAAGGATTTATTGTTGGTCGGGGTGGCCGGATTTGAACCGGCGACCACACGCACCCCAAGCGTGTGCGCTACCAGGCTGCGCCACACCCCGACCCTGAATGACGGCGTCGAATCACAACTGACGCGCCCGAAGTATAACGGCACGCCAGCGGTGAAGACCATATCACCGTCAGCGTATCGATGCGCGGGCGGACTCGGGGCACGTCAGGCCTTTTTCTTGGCCGCGACCCGCGGACGCCATTGGAAGAAGGACCGCAAATCGATGGCGAAGGTCCACGCATTTCGCGGCTGATTGATTACGTGTATGATTTCGCTACAAATTGCTTCAGTCGAGACGAAGTGATCAGGATCCTCGTCGTGCGCTGCGTCGGTCACGCGTGGCAGTCCAACCGCCCCATCGACGTCGAGCGCGACCGCGTGGACGCCGCGATGCATAAATTCGTAGGCGACGGATTCGGCGACCGCGCGCTGCGCCACCTTCGACGCGTTGTAGGCAGCATACTGCGCGGGGCCGCCGCGCGTCTCCGATCCGAGCACGAAGATAATGGTGCCGGCGCCACGCTCGGCCATCCCGGCGACTACCGCTTGAGTGCAGAAGAACGGGCCGTAGCAGTTGACCTTGAGTTGGAAGTCGAAATCCTCTTCCGTGATTTCAGCAAACGGCTTGCGCAGGTAGGCGCCGGCGTTGTTGATGAGCACCGCGATGGGGCCGAGTTCGCGCTCCACTGTGGCGACGGCGGCAGCCACCTGATCGCGTTTTGAGACGTCAGTCGGCGTGACGACCGCTTTGCCGCCGGCCTGACGAATCAGCTCGGCGGTCTCGTCGAGCTGCGACTTGGTGCGCGCAATCAGTCCGCACGCGTATCCTTCCCGAGCCATCCTGAGCGCGATATCGCGGCCAATACCGCGGCCGGCGCCCGTGATCAATGCGACTTTCGCTTCTGACATGGGGCGCATCTTAGCTTGGCGGCGATTTTCTGCAAAGGTGAGGGGCGTCGGCTGGCAGCGAAAAATTTGCGCTTGGCTAGGGGTGCAGCGGGTGTTAGCTATTTACCAGGAGCGCGACGAGTCGATGAACAGGGTTTTGTTGTCATTAATTCGCGGCAATCGCGCTGCCGTGGGTTTCGCCGCGATTGCACCGATATTGGTGATTGCGGTGGCGCTCGCATTAGTGCCCCCGGCGCTCGCGCAATCCACCACCGATAGCCTGGCGCTGCCGGCTGCGGAAGACGCCGCGCCTCCTGCCATTGCCGATCCTCCGGCCGATGCACCAATCGACGGCATCGCACCGTTAACGACGGCCGCGAGCGGTTCCGCGTCCGACGACTCCGCCGAAGATCGTTCGGGCTGGGTTCGATCGGGCGATGTGGAAACCGACACTGCCAATCCGCGCGACAAGGTCCTCGAGGTTCCGCAAGTGGTTGACCCTGCCAATGCGCAGCCCTCCGGCGACCCCGGTCAGGCAGCACGTGACGGCAATTCTTCGTCAGACGATCAAGTGGGGAGCATCGACGATTATCAAGACGAAGAAGATGCCGGCGTCGCCGGCGGCTATGTCAACCAGATTCCGCAGGGGAATATGAATCTTTATGGAATCAATACCGGACGCATGAGCCCAGGGATAAATTCCGCGTTTGGGCCCGGCTACGTGCCGGCGAATCCATCCGGCCCGAACATCGCCCTGCCGAGCGGTAACGGGATGAACACCGCGGTCGGCTCAACCAGCCCGATGCTCCCGCACAATATGCCGCCGAGTCCCGGCGGATGGTGGATTCGCGCGCGATAGGAGGTCGAGCCAATCCTGCTGTCGTGAGCCATTTCCATCTCGGGGTCATTCGGTATATCTAGTAACCCTCGGCGAGTCCTAATGAAGGGAATCACCAAAATCCTCAAGCTTCCCCGAGGCTGACGCCACTCATGCTGGTAACGATCGATGTGGGTAACAGCCACACGGTGATCGGGATTTACGAGGGCGAGCGCCTGATTCAGCACTGGCGCATCTCGACCAATACCGAGCGCACCACTGACGAGCATGGCGTGATGCTCAACGCCCTGCTGCAAGGCGCCGAGCTGAGCACACCGCTCAAGCCGGAGGGCGTGGTGGTCGCCTGCGTGGTCCCGCCGCTCAACCAGACGATCGAGCTGCTCTGCGAGCGCTACTTCAGTTGTCAGCCGCTGATGGTCGGCCCGGGGATCAAGACCGGGATGCCGATTCTCTACGAGAATCCCAAGGAGGTCGGCGCCGACCGGATCGTCAACGCAGTCGCGGCCTACGAGCGCTTCGGCATCGCGTGCATCGTGGTCGATTTCGGCACCGCGACGACATTTGACTATGTGACCGGCCGTGGCGAGTACGTCGGCGGCGCGATCGCGCCAGGGCTCGGGATTTCGATGAACGCCCTGGTCGAGCACGCGGCGAAGCTCTATCGGGTGGAATTGGCGCGTCCGCGCGATGTCGTCGGCCGCACCACCGTCGGCGCAATCCAATCGGGACTGATCTTCGGTTATACCGCGCTGGTCGACGGCCTGGTCGAGCGCATCGTGCGCGAGCGCGGCGAAAAGACCCGGGTTATCGCCACCGGCGGATTGGCCGATCTCATTGCGCCGGAGTCGGAAACAATCGAGGAAGTCGACGAATTCCTGACGCTGAAGGGCCTCAGGCTGATATTTGAACGCAATCGCCGCCTCTGAAGGGAAATAAACCTCGGAAGGAGATCTCGATGGAACAGCCCAAGCGCGTCGTCACCGATAACATGATGGGGCTCAAGCTGCCGGATTACGCGCGGCTCTCCCCGCTTGTAGCGACAGTGTTGGGTCATAATCCGGGGCCTTTCACGGGACCGGGCACGAACACCTACTTAATCGGCACCGGGACGCGGCCGCTCTTGCTCGATACCGGCGTCGGCGTGGGAAAATGGGCCGAGAATCTGCCGGTGGGGATGCGCGAGCTTTGCCGAGCCGACGAACTCGAGCGCATCGTGGTGACGCACGCCCACGGCGACCATATCGGCGGCATCAAGGATGCGGTTCAGCGCTTCGGACGGCTCGAAGTGCTCAAGAAACCGTGGGCTGGTCACGACGATCCCGCGGGCGTTTTGATTACGGCGATCGATCACGACGCGGAGGTGACGACCGCGGGCGCGACCCTGCGCGCCGTCTTCACACCCGGCCATGCGCCCGACCATCTCTGTTACTTGCTCGTGGAAGAAAAAGCGCTCTTCACCGGCGACGTCATACTCGGCGCCGGCACCACGATCATTCCCGACGAGACCGGCGACCTCGGGCAGTACATGGATTCGCTGCGGCGCCTGCTCGAACTCGATCTCGAGAAGATTTACCCGGCGCATGGTCCGGTGATACACGATGCGAAGAAAAAGATTCGCGAGTATATTGCGCATCGCGAGTTGCGTGAGCAGCAAGTGTTGGGGGCGTTGCAGGACGGTCCGCTGGAAGTGATCGAGATCGTGAAGCGCATTTATACCGACGTACCCGAGTTCCTGCATAAGGCGGCGGCGCAATCGATGCGATCGCATCTCAGGAAGCTGCGCAACGAGAATCAGGTTGTGGAGCATGAGAACTGCTGGAGGCTCAACTAGGCAGCGCGCGGCGTATTCGGCGCTGATGGTGGGCGCCGCTATGCTTCTCGCGCTGGGTGAGATCGGTGCGACGGCCAGGGCGGCCGATGCCCCGACTGCCGCGGACACGGCTACCGCTGCCGCGCTGTACGAGCCGGTCGCGACGGATCCGGCAGCTTCAGCGACGGGAAAAACCGCGCCCGCCACGTTACCTGCTTCCTCTGGGGCATCTTCGGCGTCCGCCGCTGACACGTCGTCTGGGACCGATGATAGTTCGGCGTCAGAATCTGATACATCCGCTTCGCATCCGCCCCTGCCGCCGGTGACCACCGAGACGGTGATTGTCCCCACCTCGATGCCGGCGCCGTCGTACGTCAAGCAGGGTGCAGGTGTCCCGCCTTCGACCACGGAAATCCCACAATCGATGGGTGCGCCGGAACCCGCCACCGCCGATATCGATCGAGCGACGGATCCTCAGGTGCTCTACTATCAAGCGCGTCAGAATCCGCAATTGATTGATCCGCAACTGCATTCGCTCCAGGAGTTCATCAACGAGGGCGATGAGAGTTCGCCGCTCGGCGTTGAATTGCGCGAGGACCAGCGCAAGCTCAATTCGGGCGAGATCGCCAACGGCTTGACGATCGTTGGCGTGCGCAACGGCAGTGCCGCCGCCAAAGGCGGCCTGCGTGCGGCCCAGCACACCGCGCGCACTGTCGTGACAGCGGTCGCGGTCGCGGCCTCGTTGTTCTTTCCACCGGCGGTGCTGGCGGTGCCGATCCTCGACCAGGTCAACCTCGGCGACAGTTACGATATGATCATTGGCGTTGACGGGGCGCGCGTGGTCAACTACCTGGATTTTGAAGACCGCATGCGCGATGTTCAGCCCGGCGAGATCGTGTATCTGAGCATCGTGCGCAATGGCGACCGGGTGCAGGTTCCGGTGCAAGTGCAATCACTGTCAACTGCACCTTTTTGACTTCATCGCAGAATTGCGCTTTACCTCATGATTGGTTCGCGCTAAAAGGGTTCGTCCGTTGAGGCTGCGTGCCCGGCGAGATCGGTGAACGAGGTTAAATTCAGGCGCTAGCGCCTGCGGCGAATGACATAAGGTTGGGCTCCAAGCCTGGATCCGCACAAGGACCGGGACCCCGAGCGGAACTTGAGCGCGTAGTTCGGATTTGCGCTTTCGATGCGGGGTTGCCGGTTAGTGGCGGCTCCGCATTTTCGCGTTAGAGGAACAGGTGGCCGGGACCATGGCGAAAGACAAAGTACGCGTTACCGACCTTGGCCGGATGAAGGCTGAGGGCACGCCGATCGCAATGTTGACGGCGTACGACTTTCCCTTCGCGCGCATCTTCGACAACGCGGGCGTGGACCTGCTGTTGGTGGGCGACAGCCTGGGCATGGTCGTGCAGGGCGCTGACAGCACGCTGCCCGTCACGCTCGATGAGGTCATCTACCACACTCGCATGGTCGTGCGGGGGCGCCGGCGTGCGCTGGTCATCGCTGACCTGCCGTTCCTGACCTACCAGGTCAGCGTGGAGCAGGCGCTCGCCAATTCGGGGCGCTTGATCAAGGAAGGCGGCGCCGAGGCGGTCAAGCTCGAGGGCGGCATCACGATGGCCGAGACCATCCGCCGGGTAGTCGACATTGATATTCCGGTAATGGGCCATATTGGTCTGACGCCGCAATCGATCCATCGCATGGGTGGCCATCGTGTGCAGGGGCGCCGATCGGGCAAGAGTGCCGGATGCCGCGAGCGCCTGCTGGAAGACGCCGCCGCGGTCGAGCAGGCGGGCGCATTCGCGATGGTGCTGGAGGGCATCCCGGCGGAGCTCGCTCGCGAAATCACCGAGCGCGCCGCGATTCCGACGATTGGAATCGGCGCGGGCGTCGGCTGCGACGGTCAGGTGCTGGTGATGCACGACGTCCTCGGACTGAGTGAATCGTTCCTGCCGCGCTTCGCCAAACCCTATGCCAACCTGTGGCAGGATGCATCGGCCGCTGCGACCAGCTATATCCGCGAAGTGCGCGAGCGCACCTTTCCGACCCCCGAGCACAGTTACGGCCTCAAGGGAGTCTGACGGGCGTGGAGATTATCGGCTCGCCCGCGGACATGCAGCGTTGGTCTGAGGACGCGCGTCGGCGTGGGGAGACGCTCGCGTTCGTGCCGACGATGGGTTTCCTGCACGAGGGCCATCTCACACTGATGCGTGAGGGGCGCAAACGTGCCAGTCACCTTGCAAGTTCGCTGTTCGTAAATCCGACGCAGTTCGGCCCCAACGAGGACTTTTCGCGCTATCCGCGCAACTTCGAGGGCGATTGCGAACTGATGCGCACGGTGCCGGTGGACGTGCTGTTCGCGCCCGAACCCGACGTGATGTTTCCGGCGGGCTCGCAGACCTGGGTCGAGGCGACTGAGGTGACCAAGGGGCTATGCGGCGACCATCGCCCGGGCCATTTCCGCGGCGTCACGACGGTCGTTGCCAAGCTCTTCAATATCGTAAAGCCGCACCTTGCGTTGTTCGGCGAGAAGGACTTTCAGCAATTGCGCGCGATCCAGCGGATGGTGGTCGATTTGAATTTCGACCTGGAGATTGTCCCAGTAGCGACGGTGCGCGAAGCCGATGGCCTCGCGATGAGTTCGCGCAACGCCTACCTCTCGCCAGAAGAGCGTCAGCGGGCACTCGCGTTGAGCCGCGCGCTGCGGGCGGCTGATGAATGCGTCAGGTCAGGCGCACGAACCACAGCGCAGCTCGCGGACGTCGCGCGGGCGGTGCTCGAACGCACGCCGGGCCTGGAGATCGAATACGTCGGCGCGGTGGATGCGGAAACGCTTAAGCCGATGGAGAAACTCGATCGGGCGGTCGTGGTCGCAATCGCGGCGCGCGTCGGCAAGACCCGGCTCATCGACAACGTCGTACTGACGCCCGCGTCCCAGTCTTAACCCCTCACCTTGTCCAGGGAGAGGGCAAGTTCGCGCAGCGAACGCGGGTGAGGGCAGGGTTCTTCATCAAACAAATCGCGCGACCGCGAGATTTGAATGCGGCGTGCAGAATGTGAGGAGTAATTTTTGGCCATGCGCATCATGCTTCGATCCAAGCTTCATCGCCTGCACCTGACCGGCGCGGACCCTGACTACGAGGGCAGTATCGCAATCGATACCAACCTGCTGGCAGCGGCCGGGATTATCGAAAACGAGATGGTTCACGTCTGGAACGTGACCAACGGCGAACGGCTCGAAACTTACGCGATCGAGGCGCCCGCCGGCTCCGGCGAGGTCGCACTCAATGGCGCTGCGGCCCTGCGCGGCAAGGCTGGCGATATCATCATCGTCGCGACCTTCGCGCCGATGGACGAGGTTCGCGCCCGCCGCCATGTACCCACCGTGATCCACGTTGACGAGCACAACCGTCCGCGTGAACTCGGCCTCGCGAACGCCGGCTGACGCTCAATTGGCTCGAGAGTCTGAGCTCGAGCGTCTGAGGTTGTTCGCCGGTGCGGCTGCCCAATCAGGCTAACCGCACCGGTAATTTCCTAATAGTAATCGACGGGATCGACCTGGCGCTTGGCGCCGTACCAGAACAGCATGTTCTCGGTTAGGCCCTGCCAGGTGAATTTTCCCGGCGGCATCAGCAGCCGTTTGAACATCGATTTGAACGAATAGAATTCCTTGGTGCAGCGCCAGACGCCCTCTTCGACCTGCTGGGGTGAGAGGTTCTTCGGCACGAACATGCAGCGGAAGTTGTTCGTGTACATGTCGGCGTCGGGGATGATCACGCGGCCCTCGGCCTCGAGCTGATCGCGCATCGGCGTGCCCTTGCGCGGCGTCACCGTATTGAAGAACGCCTCGGGCGCCTTGACCTCGTGCAGGAATTTAAGCGTGTCGTCGAAAATCTGCGGATGGTCGTCCTCGAGCCCGAAGAGAAAGTTGAGCGAGTAGTAAATCCCGTAATGCTCGAGGCGCTTGAGCAGTTTCTTGTAGTCCTTGGTGTGATTCTGAATCTTGTTCATCGACAGCAGGCTGTCCTGGCTGATCGATTCGACCCCGATGTTGACGTGGAATACGCCCGCCTTGGCCGCCAGCTCGAGCATCTCTTCGTCGTGATTGGAGTTGACCGTCCACAGGCACGAGAAGCGAATATTGAGCGGCGCCAGCGCGCGGAATAATTCCTTGGCGAACTTGTGCTTGCCGGTGATCTGGTCGTCGATGAACTGGAACCGGCGAAAACCGGTCACCGCCATCACCTGTTTGATTTCCTCGACGATCTCGCTGACCGGACGCGTCCGATAGCTGCCGTTGTAGAAGACCGGAATCTCACAGAACGAGCACCGATAAGGGCAGCCGCGGCTGGCCTGCACCGGCACCGCTTTGAACAGGTATTTGTTCAGTTTGAGCAGCTCGTGACGCGGGCGCGGCAGACCTTTCAAATCGTGGAGTTTGTCGGCCTTATAGACCTGCTTGAGTTTGCCGTCCTGCCAGTCGCGCAGTAGCGGTTCCCACACGAGGTCGGCTTCGCCCTGCACGACTGCATCGGCATGCTTGAGTGCCTCCTCGGTCTGCAACGTCGCGTGAAAGCCCCCCATTACGACCGGTATCCCGCGTTTGCGGAACTCATCGCCGAGCTGGTATGCGCGCAGGGACGCACCGATCGTCGTGGTCATGCCGACGAGCTCCCAGCCGCCATCGAAATCGAGATCTTCGAGCCGTTCATCGCACAATGTGACGTCGAAGTCGTCTGGAGTCAGGCCCGCCATCAGGGGAATCATCAACCCCATAATCAGACGCCAGCGCGTCTTGTGCGGGGTGCCGTCGAGATGAACGGTGGTCGGTTGAACCAGAAGAATACGCGGCTTCTTCACAAACCCTCCTTGCTGCGCGCCGGCTGAGACGGGTATTAGACCCGCACGTCAGCGTTTCCCCGGCGCCGATTCGTCAGCCACCAGAGGCTGAGCGCAAATATCCATGAACCAAATGCGGCTCCCCACGCGAAGATCGGAAGCCAGTTGAACAGCGCGAGGACCACTACCAGGTAGGCAAAATCGCGTCCGGTAGCCCGCTCGACCGCGCCAATCCACTTTTGCGCATGTTCGCCGCTTAAATTCAGGGCGCGATTGACCACAAACGCCGAGACGCCGAATCCTCCAAGGAGTATTGCCAGGAGGTAGAAGTATGCCGTGCTGTGGCTGCCACGATAGCAGCCGATCATCAGCCCGATAAATATCGCGACATGCACGATGTTGTCGGTCAGCACGTCGAGCTTCGCCCCGGCTTCCGATTCGACCATACGCAGCCGCGCCAATTCGCCATCGACGCCGTCGAGGGTCACCGAAACCAGAAAGAGGAGGGCGCCGACCAGCCGTATCCAGTAGCTGGTCGAGGCCAGCATCGCGGCGCAGCCGAAGCCCAATGCGGTGTTCGCGAGCGTCACGTGATTCGGCATCACGCGGGTGCGCGCCAGCCGATAGCTCAGCCGCCACGAAAGCCGCCGGTCGAGCAGCCGCGCGAGCACCGCATCGGTCTCGAGGCTTTCGACCCGAACCGACTTGGCCAGCCGCAGTTCGGCTTCGTGACGATCCTCGGGCCGGCCGTTGAGCGCAAACGGCAGGTAGCCCGACGGGGATTGGATGATCGCGTCGTCGTCGTTTCCATTGCCATTCAAAATTGCGCTTAGCGACCCGACCTCGATCGTGCCGCCATGATCGTCGTCGGTGCTGACGACGCGCAATTCGCGGCCGGGATTCTCCCCGTAATCCGCCAGCGCGCGCCGCAGTTGCGACTGCGCCATCACCAGGTTGCCACGAAAGGCCACGCAGGGCGCCGACGGGTCCACTTCATTGCGCCAGTTTCCGGCTGCCATGATCGAATCGACAATCGTGACCTGAGGACTGGAGCCGAAACTGCCGAGGGCGGCGCGGGTGTGCTCGTTGCCGGAAGCATCCGCTTCGACGATGAAGCGGCGAACGCCGACCCGCGAACAAAGCAGCATCAGCCGTTCGAGTAACGGGCGTCCGAAGATAGTTTCATGCGCCCTTGAAGGCGCACAAATCAATGCGGTTTCAATCAAGTCGGTCAATTTAGAACCAGGTTTTTAAGTGATTCTGACCGCTGAGTCAATGTAACGACGCCACAATAATTCTGTAACTTTCTAACGGTTTTTCCGGTGGGCATCCCGTACATAGAATCACATACGACCCCCCAGTGCGAGCAGGTTAAGTTGCCGTTAATCCTCGCCGTCGCATGCGATCGTCAGCCGCGGATTGTAGAGACCACGGTCGATTTGCTGTTAGACTCTCGCCGACGATGCGCTCGATTCTGTTCGATTTCGGCGGCACGCTGGACTATCCGCGCCACTGGCTTGACCGCTTTCTGGCGCATTACCGCGCCGCCGGTATCAACCTGACCCGCGCCGAACTCGACCACGGCTTCGACCACGCGACGCGCATCGCCTATCGTTCGACGCGAGCGCTTGCAGGCTACGGATTGGTCGAACTGGTGGATTACCTGGTGCGTCTGCAAATCGGCTTTTTGGGGCGCCACGGTTCCGAGGAATTACGCGAGAATCTCGCCGCGGCTGCCGGTGGGATGCGTCTGGACGAAGTCGCGGGCTGGATAACGCAATCGTTCGTCGCCGAATCGCGCCAGGGGTTCGCTATCAGCCGCGAGGTGCTGGGCGCGCTCTCGGGCCGTTTTCGGATGGGGGTGGTCTCGAATTTTTATGGAAACCTGGAGAACATTCTTGCCGAAGCCGATCTGAAGCGATTCTTCGGCGCGATCGCGGATTCGTCCCGAATTGGAATATTCAAGCCCGAGCCGGGTCTCTTCATTGCTGCGCTCGAACAACTAGGTGCGCTGCCGGCTGAAACCGCCATGGTGGGTGATTCGTTAAGCAAGGACTGCGTCCCGGCCCGCAAGCTCGGAATCACGGCGATCTGGCTGGGGCATTCTGACGCTAACGGCGCGAACGAGGGCGCGGCCGACGGAGTCGCGGATTTCACGATTGATACGTTGGCGGGGTTGGAGCATCTGAAATGGTACCGGGACTAAGCGGCGCGATTATCGCAGCCGGGCGAGGTGAGCGCCTGCGCGCCGCGTCGGGCGGCGTGCCCAAGCCGTTGGTCGTGATCGGCGGCGAGACGCTGCTGGTGCGGCAGTCACTCGCGCTGGCGGCTCTGGGAGCCTGCCCGGTGCATGCGATCGTCAATTCGGAGACCGCTCAGATGATTCGCGATCGCGGACTGGTGATGCCGCCCGACCTGAAAATCTGCGTGCGCGACACGGCTAATTCGATGGAATCCTTGCTCGCGCTGGGAGAACGTCTCGCGCCGGGGCGCTTCCTGATGACGACCGTCGATGCGGTGATAGCGTCGGCAGAATTGACGCGCTTCCTCAACCATGCGCTCGAAATTACCGATCCCGCGCGTCCGGGCGCTCTCGACGGCGCACTCGGCGTGGTAAAATGGCGCGGCGATCGGCATCCGCTGTTTGCGGAAGTGGCAGCCGATGGCGTTATCAGCCGTCTCGGGGGGCATGAAACTGCATTGGTGACCGCGGGTATTTACCTTTTCTCGACGCGGATATTTGCGTTCGGCGACAAGGCCCGATCCGCCGGGCTGGATGCGCTGCGGCGGTATCTGGCGCTGCTGATCGGTGAAGGCATGAGGATTGCCGGGATCGAGCTGACGGGTGTGATCGACGTCGACGAGGCGGCAGATCTCGACGCGGCGCGCGCATTAGTCGCAAACCAGGGCGGGCGGCCCTGATGCGGCTGTTGCGGGCTCACTGCGAGGACCGGAGCATTCGATGAAAATCCAGGTGATGGGAGTCTATCGCGAACCGGAATATTCGCCGGGCAAGGTCGAGGCCGACACCGCGATTCTCGACTCGGTACTCGATCATTTGCGAGCGTCGGGTGCGCAGGCGACGGCGCTGGACGCTGCCAGCTTTGCCGCGCGGGAGTTTCCCGTGCCCCATCTAGTGCTCGCGATGTGCCAGGGGCCGCACGGATTGGCGCGCCTTGCGGCGGCCGAAGAGACCGGTGCGGTGGTAATCAACTCCGCGCTCGCGATCCGCAACTGCTATCGCGATCTGCTTGGCGCCGGCCTGATGCGCGCCGGAGTGCCGGTGCCGGAGGGCGTCCTCGTACATACCGCGGTGCCGTTGGACTTGAAGCCATTGCGCACGATCGATCTTTCTTCCCCGATGTACGTCAAGCGCGGCGATTTGCATGCACTGGGTCCGCTCGACGTTCAGCGGGTCGAGGGACTCGAACACCTCGAGGCCACCCTGATGCGTTTTAACCGTCGCGGGGTGCAACTCGCCTTCGTGCAGCAGGAGGTGGTCGGCGAGGTCGTCAAGTTCTACGGCGTGAGCGGCGGCGAATATTTTGCGGCGATTATAGAGAACGGCGCTCATCTTACCGACGCGCAAACGCGTACGCTCAATCGTTCGACCTCGATTGCGGCGTCGGCGCTCGGCCTGGAAGTCTGGGGCGGCGACGCGATCTTCAAGGGCGACAGCTTCTCGATCATCGACTTCAACGACTGGCCGAGCTTCAGCCGGGTACGCGCCGAGGCGGCCCGCGCGATCTCACGCCGTTCGCTGCGCCACCTGCGCCGCCATCCGGCGATGCGCGACCTCACCGTGTAAATCGCGCTACCCCTGCGCCCCGCCGGTTCACCGTGGGAGGTTTGAAACCTTTCAAAGGTTTCAAGAGCCTCTTGCTTTCGAGTTTGCAGCGTCTGGCGATTTTGAGCCCTTCGTTGTGACCGGAACTTGCTCCCCCTCGGTTGGCGGAACCCTAAGCACTACTTGACTTGCGCTCGATTGCACGACAGTGCTTACGGGTCATCGGCGCCGCCAGCATTTCGGAAAAAAAGGTTGGCGCGCCATGCGGAAGATCATACGGATGATGAGGAGATGAGGACGGCGCAAGTTTCAACTTCAAAACGCGTTAACGACGGGGCGGCCGCCAAGGCCAAACTGCCGAAAATCGTAACCCCGGTGCCCGGCCCCAAATCGCGCGAGATCTTCGCCGAAGAGCAGCGCTATATCGCGCCCGGCCGCCAGCGGATCTCGCTGCTCGCGGGTGTTGCCTTTGAGTACGGTAACGGCGCGACCTTGACCGATGCCGACGGCAACACCTACGTCGATTTCTTCGCTGGCGTCGCGGTCGCCAGCCTCGGTCATGGACATCCGGCGCTGGCCGAGGCGATTTCCAAACAAGCGGCGCGCCTGATGGTCGGGACGTTCGCGACGCGCGAGCGCGTCGAGGCCTTCAAGCTGATCAGCGAGGTGGCGCCCGCCAACCTGAAGCGCGCGCATCTGTATAGCGGCGGCGCCGAGGCGGTCGAAGCGGCGCTCAGGCTCGCGCGGTCCGTGACCAAGAAGGATGAGGTGGTCAGCTTCTGGGGCGGCTTCCACGGCAAGACCATGGGCGTGCTCGGGCTTATCGGCGATGAATCCAAGCAGGGCTATGGGCCGCTGCCGGGCGGTCGTTACCAGGTGCCCTACGCCGACTGTTACCGCTGCCCGTTCAAGATGACCTACCCGGACTGCGGGCTCTATTGCGTCGAATTCGCGCGCAAGCAGATCAAGAATTCCTCCGCCGGCGCGATCGCCGCAGTGATCGCCGAACCGATGCAGGGTACTGCCGGTAACGTGATTCCGCCCGACGATTGGCTGCCCGCGATCAAGTCGGTCGCGCGGGATAACGGCGCACTGCTGATCGCCGACGAGATGATCACCGGCTTTGGTCGAACCGGCAAATGGTGGGGCGTCGATCACAGCGGCGTGACCCCAGATATCGTCACCGTCGGCAAGGGCATGGGCTCGGGCTTTCCGATTTCGGGCGTGCTCATGAGCGATGAAATCGGCAAGGCCGAGCCGTTCGCCAAGCCCAGCGCGTCGTCCTCGAGCTACGGCGGTAATCCGCTCGCGGCCGCGGCGTTGGCGACGACAATCAAGACGATCCAGCGGGAAAAGCTCGTCGAGAATTCGCGTAAGGTCGGTGCCGTGATGCTCAAGCGGCTGCTTGAGCTGCAAGAGAAATACGAATTTCTCGGTGACGTACGCGGACGCGGCCTGTTGATCGGTCTCGACCTCGTGCGCGATCGCAAGTCCCGGCGCGAGCTGGGCCGCAAGGTCATGGAGCTGGTCTTCACCGAATCGCTCAAGCGCGGGCTCTTGCTCATGGGCTATTTCCCGCGCGTGCGCATCAACCCGCCGCTCGTGATCACCGAGGAGCAGGCCGACGCCGGAATCTCGATTCTCGACGAAGTCTTTGCCCACGTGCGCGACCATGCCGATTGGCGCAACGGTGACTGAGCGATGCCACACGACGCGGGCAATATCGCGCTCTTTTTCGACTTGGCCGGCACGCTCGTCGCGATGGACGAGACCCGCCAGCTCCCGATCGACGCGCAAGGCAACATAACCGTCACACTGCTGCCGGGCGTGCGCGAAAAGCTCGCCCCGATCCACGACCATCTGATGTTCGTCGTGACCAATCAGGCCGGCGTCAAGCGCGGGCGCTTTCGATTGGCCCAGGTCGAGGCCGCGATCCTCGACCTCGACCGCCAGTTGGGCGATATTCTGACCGGATGGCAAATCTGCCCGCACGATGATGCCGACGGCTGCCAATGCCGCAAACCCAAGGGCGGCATGATCCTGGAGTTGGCGGAGATCCACGGAGTCGATCTCAAGGGCTCGACGATGGTGGGCGATCAGGAAGTGGACGAGCAGGCTGCGCGCGCGGGCGGCGTCGGGAAATTCGTTTATGCCCGCGACTTCTTCGGCTGGAAGTAGGGCACGGACCGAAAGAGCGGGGAGGGTGGTTGCGGAGCGCAAAACCTATAGTTTACTGAAACCTCACGAGGTTTCAGACTCCCCATTGCTGGAAGAGGGAGCGCATATGATCTCGACGGCCGTGCCAAGTGCATGCGACCCTTAAGCAAGACTTAGCCACGTATCGAGCATCGCGAGCGTCAATCATGGTGACACTAGCCGAACAAAAGCTACGCGCGATCAGATTTCTCGAAAACCTAAACGCGGTCGACCCGGCGGTCTTCGAGGATCTGATTGCCGAGAATTTTCGCTTCGAGATCGTTTCGGCGCTGCGCGAGTTTCCGCCGATCGAGGGGCGCAAGAATTTCGCGATGACCGAATGCACGCTCCTCAAGCGGCTGTTCCCGGAGGGCCTCAAACTGCGGCTCGAGACGGTGATTGCCGAGGGGGACTTCGTCGCTGCCACCGCGGAGGCAGATACGACCGCGATGAACGGGCGCCGCTATCGCCAACGCTACAATTTCTTCCTGCGTTTCGAGGGCGACCTGATCGCCGAGGGACGCGAATACAACGACACCAACCTGATTCGCGAAGTCTTCCTGACCTGAGGCAGAGCGAGAAGAGAGTTGTTGAAGAACGCAAAACTATGATTTCTTTCGGGCGTTGAAACCTTACAAGGTTTCAAACTTCCCATCGTGGGATTGACGCTCGCGATGCTCGGGCAGCCGGCCAAGCCCCCGGGGGCTGTGAGCGCCAGCGCACTGATTGATGGTGAAATTTGAGAAAAAACCGCGTACAAGTCTCAAATCGCTCGCGCTTTCTGTTACCGCAGAACTTAGCCCCCTATCCGAGCCATCGCGAGCGTCCAGCACTGAAAAAAGCGTCAATCACTGAAACAGAGAGGAATGCAAAATGAAAATTGGAGTCCTGGCATTCGTTGCAACCTACACCGCCGATCCCGCCGCCGTCGCCAAAAAGTGCGAGGCGCTCGGCTTCGAATCTTTCTACCTGCCCGAGCATCCGATTCTGCCGGTGAAGCACAAAACGCGGTATCCGCTGTCGCCCGACGGCGAGATTCCGGAGCCATACGCGCACATGATCGATCCGTTCGTCGGCCTGACGCTGGCGGCGGCTGCGACCACGCGCATCGGCCTCGGCACCGGCATCTGCCTCGTGCCCGAGCGCAGCCCGCTGATCCTGGCGAAAGTGATCGCGACGCTCGACCATTACTCGGGCGGCCGCTTCATCTTCGGAATCGGTGCGGGCTGGCTGCGCGATGAAAGCGAAATCATGGGCGTCGATTTCAAACGGCGCTGGGCGATCACGCGTGAGTACGTCAACGCGATGAAGGAGCTGTGGACCAAGCCCGAAGCCTCGTTCGACGGCGAGTTCATCAAGTTCCCCGCGGTCAAAAGCAATCCCAAGCCCGCGCGCAAACCGCATCCGCCGGTCCACGTCGGCGCGGGCGGCATCGGTCCGAGCATGGAGCGCGCGCTGCGGGACACGGTCGCGATTGGCGACGGCTGGGCGCCGCTCGGGGTCCCGCCGGAGCAGCTGGTGGCGGAGCTCGTGAAGCTCAAGAAGATGTGCGCCGAGGCAGGCCGCGACTTCAGCAAGCTCGAAATCACGATATATGCGCCCGTGACGCAGGGCGGTGATCCGAAGCGGACGATCGCGGCTTACCAGGAGGCTGGGGCGCATCGGCTGATCCTGTTCCCGGAGAAGCTCGGGCCCAACGAGTACGAGCATGAGCTCGAGACGATGGCCAAGGCGTGGATCGCATAGCCGGTCGCGATGAGCGAATCCGTAAAGCTGCGGCCTGCCTTCAAATGGCGCAATGGCGCCCTGTGCGAAGCAGCCGACCGGCTCGCGGTCGAGGAGCCGCTCGAAATTCGCCTCGCCGGCCGTCGCTTCACGCTGACGATGCGCACGCCCGGCCATGACGAGGAACTCGCGGCCGGCTTCCTGATGGCGGAGGGCTTCGTGAACGCACGTGGCGAACTCGGCGAGATTCGCCGCTTGCGCGATTCCAAAGGCGCCCCGGACCCCAACGCGATCGACGTCATCCTCAATGTTCCCGCGGCCGGATTGCGCGAACGGATGCAGCGCAACTTCGTGGTCTCGTCGAGTTGCGGCATCTGCGGCAAGACCAGTATCGAAGCGATCGAGCGGCGGATTGCGCCGATCACCAGCACGGCCGCAATCGCGCCGCCGGCGCTGCTCCGCCTGCCCGCGATGATGCGCGAGGCGCAGGCGGTCTTTGCCGCGACCGGCGGCTTGCATGCGGCGGCTCTGTTCGCGCTCGAAAGCATGGACACGCCAACGCTGATCGTCCTGCGTGAGGACGTGGGCCGCCATAATGCGGTCGACAAGGTGGTCGGCTTTGCGCTCGCGCGAGATCTGCTTCCGCTCGCGCGTCACGCCCTGATGGTGAGCGGACGGCTCAGTTTCGAGATCGTGCAAAAGGCGGCTGCCGCAGGCGTGCCGATTTTGTGCGCGGTATCGGCGCCGTCATCGCTGGCGGTCGAGTTGGCCGACGACCTCGGGATGACGCTGGTGGGATTCCTGCGCGAGCCCAACTTCAACATTTACACGCATCCGGAGCGGATCGTCGCGTGAGCATGAAGGCCGATTGACTGCCTGCGGTCAAAGGGCGCATTTCAGTTGAAGTCGATTGCGTGCGGGGCGGACCGGGTAGGGGTACAACGAAGCTCCCATGGCGCGCCACGGATAGCGCGATTTCCGGCTGGCTGAAGGGGACTTGCCGCCACAATGAGAGGAGCGTCGCCACCATGAAAAAGAGCAACGCAAAACCGGCTGTCGATTCCGCCGGCAAGAAATCCGTGAAAACGCCGCGCACGCTCGCAGTCGATATCGGTGGCACCGGAATCAAGGCGCTGACACTCGATCCGGCCGGCAAGCCCCTGAACGAACGCACCCGTATCGCTACGCCCAGGCGTGCGCGGCCCAAGGACATAATCGAAATCGTCCGCAAGCTGGCCAAGGCCCAACCCGGTTTCGACCGCGTCTCGATGGGATTTCCCGGGGTGGTCAAGCACGGGATGGTTTACAGCGCTCCCAATCTCGGCAAGGGCTGGGTCGGCTTCGATCTCCGCCGTGCGCTCGAGCTCAAGCTGAAGAAACCGGTGCGCCTCGCCAACGACGCCGACATCCAGGGACTCGGCTGCGCCACTGGCCACGGTCTTGAGTTGGTGATCACGCTCGGAACCGGGTTCGGCTCGGTGCTGTTCGCCGACGGCACGCGGGTGCATCTCGAACTGGGGCATCATCCGTTTCATGACGGCAAGACTTATGAGGATGAACTCGGTGAACGTGCGCTCGAGAAGAAGGGGCGCAAGAAATGGAGCAAGTTGCTGCAGGAGGCAATCGCCGAACTCCAGGCGACTTTCAATTACGATCGATTGTATATCGGCGGCGGCAACAGTCGATTGGTGACTTTCAAGCTCCCCGCGGGAGTTCGAATTATCAGCAACGAGGATGGGCTGCTGGGTGGAATTGCCTTGTGGCGCGACGCCCACCAGGCGGCCGCGAAGTCCGCGCCCGCGCCGAAGCCCGCGGCCAAATCCGTGCCGCCGCCGGTGAAGTCGCAATCGAAGGCGCCGAGCAAACCGCTGTCGCGGATGGCCTCGCAGCCCGTGACCTCCGCATCAAGGCCTGCTTCGATCGCAATGTCCAAACCCGCGCCAGCCGCTTTACCGAAGCCTACGTCTGCTCCACGAGCCAAATCCGCGCAATCCGCCGTTACCAAACCGGCGGCAGCCGCAGCAAAGGACGTAGCGGCGACCGCTTCCACTGACGCATCATCGGGGACGTCGTCAACTTCGCCTGCCGATGGTTCGGCGCAATCCTCCGGCGTATCGACGAAATAGAACTCGAGCGGGCCTTCGGTATATCAGGTTGAGCGCCCGCCCGGCGCATACGATCTTTCTGCACTTCGCTTCCTCTCAAGTCGACGCCCGCGGTCACTCGCACCGATGACCGCGCGCCCGCCACCAACGGTATTCGCGATCACCTTTGCGCAACACACACATAAGCGGCAATTAATCTCCTTTTAACTCGCCGTTGCCGGTGCGGACAAATTCAGTCGGTAGCCTCCGCAGTCGTACTAACTTTTCAATCCTCTGGGAGGAGGTCTCTCGACTGGTGAAAAAACTAAAATCACATTCTCGGAAACTGCGGGCAGGCGTCGCGATTGGCGCGCTTGCGCTCGCGGTGGGGGCGGCGCCAAAGGTGTTCGCCGACCCGCATCTCGGCCACGGCCACGGCATCAGTCACGTTCTGTTGATCAGCGTTGACGGCATGCATGCGCTCGATTACCTGAACTGCGCCGCGGGCGGCTATTGCCCGAACCTGAAGGCGCTGGGTACGAACGGCGTCAATTATCTGGACACGTCAACCTCGAAGCCGTCGGATTCCTTCCCCGGCTTGATGGCACTGATGACCGGCGGTTCGCCGCGCACGATGGGCGTCAACTATGACGTCGCTTACGACCGTGCGCTCAATCCGTCGGAGATCACGTCGGGTAACGGTAACCCGGGCGGCCTTTGTACGGCTGGAGGAACCCCGTCCGGTACGACCACCGAATACGACGAGGGCATCGAACTTAATCAATCGCTGCTCACCGGTGGCGACACGAGCGGCAACGGCGGCGGAATCAACGGCATTGATCCGATGAAGCTGGTCCGCGACAAGAATTGCAATCCGGTCTATCCGTGGAATTTCATCCGCGAGAACACCATTTACGGAGTTATCCACGCTGCGAAAGGTTACACGGCGTGGTCCGACAAGCATGCGTCGTATTCGTCCGTCGGCGGCCCCACCGGGACCACTTCAGATAGTAATGTTGACGACTACTATTCGCCGGAAATAAACTCGGATTCCGCGAACTTTGCCTCCGAGGCGCCGACGAAACTGATCATCCCCGGTTGCAACCCGCTGCCGGACCAACTCGCCGTATCCGCGGGCGATGACTACACCGGGAGTTTCCAGAACATCCAGTGCTATGACGGCCTCAAGGCCAACGCCATCATCAACGAGATCGACGGCAAGAACCACCTTGGCACCGCCGCCGCGCCCGTGCCTGCCATCTTCGGCATGAACTTCCAGGCGGTCAGCATCGGCGAGAAGTTGATCTACCAGCACGGCACGGTCGCAACCGGCTACAGCCAATCCGGCGGTTACACCGATTCGATCGGAACGCCATCGCTTTCGCTGAAGAATGAGATCGAGTTCGTCGATACTGAGATAGGTCAGATGGTCGCAGCACTGAAGGCGCAGCATCTGATCGATTCGACCCTGATCATCATCACCGCTAAACACGGGCAGTCACCGGTCGATTCCAGCCGCTATAACAAGGAGAAATTGCCCGGCATCTCCACCGATCCCGCAACAATCCTGACTTCGTGCCTGGACGCTTCAGAAAACAGCGCAATCGGACCGACTCAGGACGATGTTTCCCTGCTCTGGCTCACGCAAACTACGGGTTGCACCACAGCCGACGCTGTCGCGACGCTCGAGACCGCGTCTCCCGCGACGCCGCTGGCCGACAACGTCGCGGGCATCGGCGAGATTTTCTCGGGCCCGTCCCTCGCCTTGTATTACAATGCCGGAGATTCGCGCGCGCCGGATATCCTGGTCACTCCCAATATCGGCGTGACCTATTCGGGCAGTAAGAAGAAACTCGCGGAGCATGGCGGCTTCGCGAAGGACGACGTCAACGTAATCATGCTGGTGTCGAACCCGAGCTTCCATAGCTCGACGGTAACGACCCCGGTGCAGACAGCCCAGGTCGCGCCGACCATCCTGGAGGCACTCGGACTCGACCCGAACGATCTGCAGGCCGTGCAGGTGGAACACACGCCGCTGCTGCCGGGTCTCGCCCTTCATTGATGACCCTGGCTTGAGCGAGTCTCTGAACTGAACGAGCGCAGCGGGCGTCCACTTGGGCGCCCGCTGCTTTTTTGCCTGCCGTGACCGCAGCGCGCATGCCGCGACTGTCCGTGGACGCGCGCATCGCGCAGCACCCGCTTGGGCGCGCTGCCGCAATCGACTAGATTGCGGCTGGTATGGCCGCACAACTCCATCAGTTTAACGCGATCGCCTTCGAGGAGAATTTCAACCTCCGGCGGCTCGCGCCGCATTTCCCCGGCGCACGGGCGACACTGCGTGAATTGCGCCATACGATTGCACCCAACGGCGCGGTTTATGTCTTTCCCTTCGGCGCGATCGTTACTCACGACATTCCGCCCGATCAGCGCGATGCGGAGCTGCAGCGGCTGCACACCGCGATGCCCAAGTTGACGGCCAAGGTCGTGCGCGAAGATTACACCGTGGCGGAGGACCCGGCCTTCAAGATCGGCATCGTGGACGGCGTCCTGCGGGTCGACCGCTTCACGCCCGCCCGCGCCGGCATCGTCGCGTTGACGGTCGCGCAGAGCGCCGCCATGGAATACTACGAAAACCTGGTCGATGATCTCTTCGCGCGCACCGGCAGCCTGATCGATTTCATGGAGCGCCGCGGCACGGTGCCCTTTCGCACCCGCCCGCTGCATCGCTTCATCGGCGAAGCGATCGGCACCCGCACCGAGGTGCTGTCGGTATTGCACCTGCTCGATAAACCCGATGAGGCGTGGGACGATCCCGCGATGGACCGGATTTACGACGACCTGCGGGGCGAATTCGATTTGCGCGATCGATACGCGGCGTTGGAGTTGAAGCTGCGCTCGATTCAGGAATCGCTCGAGCTGCTGGTTGACGTGGCGCGCGATCGCCGTCTGCTGCTCCTGGAAATTACCGTCGTCTTCCTGATTCTACTCGAACTCGTCTTCACAATTCTGCCGGCCTTGCGCTATCCGGGGCGTTAGCGGACGCGATGGCGCCCGTTCAAATTGACCAGTTGCCGGCCCTGATGCGGCTTGGGGTCGCGCTCGCGATAGGCTTGCTGATCGGCTTGGAGCGCGGATGGGAGCGGCGAGATTTACCGACCGCGCAACGGACTGCCGGTCTGCGTACGTTTGGCGCGATTGGACTGCTCGGCGGCGTCACCGCGCAGCTCGACGGAACTCACGGCGGCCTGCTGATCGCGGGGCTGGCGATCGCACTCGGATTGGTCGTCGCTGTGGGCTATTGGCGCGAATCCGAAATCGACCGCGACCTGAGCCTGACGACCGCCGTCACCGCGCTGGTGACCTACAGCCTTGGCGCGCTGGCCGGCAGCGGCGAACTACTGGCGGCTTCTTCTTCAGCGGTGGTGCTGGCGACGCTACTTGGCTTTCGCCCCGAACTGCACGGCCTCATCCGCAAAATCGACCGCGAGGAGCTCCTCGCGACCTTCCGCCTGCTCCTGATCTCGCTCGTGATGCTCCCGGTGCTTCCCAATCGCGGCTACGGCCCATGGTCTGCCATCAATCCGTACCTGATCTGGTGGATGGTCGTGATGGTCGCGGCGGTCTCTTACGTCGGTTATTTCTCGACGCGCCTGATGGGCCCCGAGCGCGGCATCCTGGTCACCGGCTTGTTCGGCGGACTGGTGTCGTCAACCGTGGTGGCGCTGAGCCTCGCACGGCGGGCGGCGCAGGGCCTCGCGGAGCCGAATCTGCTCGCCGCCGGCGCGACCATCGCGAGCGCGATCATGTGGCCGCGAATCATGCTCATCGTGTTCGCGGTCAATCCGGTGCTCGGCATCCGCCTGGCGTGGCCCATCGCAATCGCGACCCTGGTCGCGACGGCCGCGGCGCTGATGCTCGAGCGCCGCGGACGCAACGAAGGAAAGACCCCGGCCCCCGGCGGCGAAAAAGTTAAGACCAGCAATCCGCTCGATCTCGGCGCCGCGATTCGCTTCGCGTCCATGCTGACGGTGATCATGGTCGCCGCGCGCGCGGCGAGCGCGTGGGCCGGTGCTTCGGGGCTGTTTCTCGTGGCCGGAATTTCTGGCCTGGTCGACGCCACTCCGGTCAGCCTGTCGGTCGCCGCCATGAGCGCTCAGATGGTCACGCCGGCGGTTGCGATCGCCGCGATTCTACTCGCCTGCATTTCCAACACGGTGCTCAAGTCGGCGATGGCGTGGGTGATCGGCGGCGCACCGATGGGCCTGCGCTTCCTCGCCTCGTCGCTCGCGATGATAGCGGCTTGCGGCGCCGGCTGGCTGATCGCACTGCGCCTCGGTTGAAATCTTCACGCGTAACAATTTATTAATATTCCCCCATTGATCGCGCGCGCGTCTGTTAATTAACTCGTTAGGGTATGGTTAGTGTATGAATGATTCGGGCACCAGCCTCGGTTACACTTAACGCCATGCGGCTTGCCGCGATCGATGTCGGTTCAAATTCCGTCCACATGCTCATCGCCGACGTGAATCGCGATGGGCATATCGAAGTGGTGGACCGCGTGAAGGAGATGGTCCGGCTCGGCCGCAAATCCTTCACCACCGGACGCCTCACCGAAGAATCAATGGACCTCGCGGTGCGCGCCCTGATGAACTTTCGGCGCCTGCTGAGGGTGCGGCGCGTGCAGAAGATGCACGCGGTGGCGACCAGCGCCGTGCGCGAAGCGCGCAATCGGATCGCGTTCATCCGGCGCATCCGCAAAGAAACCGGCATCCCGGTCGAAGTGATTTCCGGCCAGGAGGAGGCGCGGCTGATCTTTCAGGCAGCGCGCCACGCGCTCGGCCTCGAAGGTGGTCCATTTTTGCTCGTCGACGTCGGCGGTGGCAGTGTCGAACTGGTGCTGGTCAAAGACGGGCGGCGGCTGTGGATGCATTCGGTGAAGCTCGGTGCCGCGCGCATGAGCGAACAATTCCTGACCGACGACCCCCCGACGAGCGCACAGCGGCGCCGCTTGGAGAAACATTTCGAGGAGGAGATCGGCGACCTGATGCGGGCGGCGCGCAAGGCCAAAGTGGTCAGCGCGATCGGTACGTCCGGGACGATCAACACGCTGGTTGCGATGGCGCGAGCGCAGCGCGGCGAGGAGTTGGGACGGCTCCACGGCGCGAGTGCCTCGGCCGCCGAGGTGGCGCGCCTCGCCCGCGATTTGTGCGAGGCCAACGCCGCCATGCGCATCGATCTGCCGGGCATCGATGCCAAGCGCTCCGACCTGATGCCGGCTGCCAGCATGCTCGCAGATTTCGTCATGCGCAAGTCGGGCGCCGCCGAACTGACCGCGTGTACCTGGGCGCTGCGCGAAGGCTTGTTGCTCGGCCTCGCGCGCAACACCTCGGGCCGCACCGCGACCGAAGCGCGCCGCCGCTCGATAATGATGCTGGCCAAGCGGTTTTGCGGCGCCAACGAACATGGCAAGCAGGTCGCACGGCTCGCCCTCAAGCTCTTCGATGAGACCGCCTTGGTGCTGGGCCTGCCGCCGAGCGCGCGCGAACTGCTGGAATACGCTGCCTTGCTTCACGATGTCGGACACGCAATCGATCACGACCGCCACAATCGCCATTCCTACTACCTGATCAAAAACGCCGAACTGCTCGGCTTCGCGCCCCCCGAGATCGAGGTTATCGCGCAGGCGGCCCGCGGCCATCGCAAGCAGGCGCCGAGCCTCGATTCGACCGAATTGCAGGCGCTCAACGTAGGCAAGCGGCGGGTCGTACGCGGAATGGCCGCAATCCTGCGCGTGGCCGACGCACTGGACCGCAGCCATTTCGGCGTCGTCCGCAACATCGACGTGCGCTACTCGCCCGGGCGCATGATCGTCGAGGTCTCCTCGGATCGTGATAAGGCCGACCTCGAATTGTGGACCGGCGAGCGGCGCACCGACCTGCTCTCGAAGCTGCTCGACCGCCGCGTGATCCTGCGCCAGTAGCGCGTACTCCCTCGATTCCAGTCGGCCATTTCCACGGCGGGAGGAGCGCGCTGTCAACAATCGCATGGCGCCCGCGCTCGAGTGTGTTGGTTTAGGTTGAAAGCTCGCGCTTTCAAACGATGCGCGAAAGCCTTACGATCAATTTCCAGTGGGCGGCGATGCTCAATACAATCTTCAGAAAATCGGGGCGGAGGAACTAACTATGGCTGCGCCAGTGCCGTCAGCGCGGGCCCCTCGCATCGTCATCGCACCCGATCTGCCGCTCGGCGACGCGGTACGGCTGACGCTCGCCACCGCGGTCGCGGCCCTGACGTATTACGAGGCGGCGGCGACTGCCGGCGAAATCGAACCGCTCCATCAGATGCGCGTGGCGGCGCGACGGCTGCGCGCTATAGTGCAATTATTTTCCGGCGTGATTCACGGCTCGCGCGTGCTCGTCTACAAGCGCGACCTCCCGTGGTTCGGACAGGCGGCCGGCGCCGTGCGCGAACGCGACGTGATCGAGGCGCTCGTTCGTGAATGTGGAGGACGATTAGACCCCGCGCTCGCCGGTGCGCTGACGCCGCTTTGCACCGCGCTCGCGGCCGAGCGCGACACCGCACATGCGCGCTTCGTCGCGGAGTTGCGCACGCAACGTTACACGCGGATGTGCGAGCGGCTCGCCAATCCCCTGCTGCGCCGCGCGCTGCCGGCGATCGCCGCCGGTTGCGAGGCGCCGGCCATGATCGCGCCCATCGCTAGAAGCGTCCGCAAGGCCGGCAAACGCATCGCGCGCGAGGCGCCGCCCGAGATTTTCCACCGCCTGCGCGTGCGCATCAAGCGGCTGCGCTATGCGCTCGAGATGCTCGCCGAAATGGGCGGCAAGCGTTCGCGCAAGGCGCTGTTGCGTCTCGAACAGATGCAGGAGTTGCTCGGGGTTCATCAGGACCTGGTCGCGACGGCCGCGTGGCTGCGCGCCTTCGCTGCGAATGGGACGGGCGTCGCGCCCGAGACCCTGATGGCGGTGGGCGCAATGCTCCAGGCGCTGGTCGTGCGGCGCCAAAAGCTCGCTTCGCGCGCGTGTCGCCGATGGAGGAAAATCGTGCGCTCCGATGTCCTCGACGATGCGCTCGAAGAAATCTCACGTGTCGCGAAAGAGCGCCGCGAGTCCACCCGTCAAGCTGAGGTGGACGCTGCGAATGCGGCGCGTATCGACCCCGAAAACGCCGCGCGAGCCGCTGAGAACCTGGCGCTTGCCCACGATGAAGATTCGTTGGCGGCGTCCGGCGCCGCGCAGCCGATGACGCCAGCGAATGACGCCCAGGCGACGCCGATGCCCAGCGTCGCGCCCCCGACCACATCCCGACCAATGGATGATAACGGATGATTCTTTATGTTGTGCGCCATGCGCTCGCCGAGGATCTCGCTGCCGGCGGCGACGAAGGGCGTCATCTGACTGAAGTGGGCCGCCAGCGCACGCTCAAGGCCGCGGCTGGAATGCAGGCGCTGGGGCTCGAATTTGACCTGATACTGACCAGTCCGCTGGCGCGCGCGGCCGAGACTGCCGAGGTTATCGCGACGGTCTATGCCACCGGGTTAACACCACGTGTGCTAACGGAGTTGGCTACTGGAATCGCGCCCGCCGACGCGGTCGCGGCGCTTGCGCCCCACGGGCGCAACGACAGCGTAATGATCGTAGGTCATGAGCCGCAACTGAGCGCGATGGTTTCGATCTTGCTGGCCGGCGAGCCCGACGCGATGCATTTGCGGATGCGCAAGGGTGGCTGCGTCGCGCTTGAATTGCCGGCCAACCGGATTCAGCCCGGCGCCGCCGAGCTGCTCTGGATGATGACCCAGCGGCAGTTGCGCAAGCTGCGCAAGTAGAGCCCGCGCATCCGCGAGCTGTTCGCGGTCTCTCGCGCAGTCTGATTTCATTTAGAGGGCGGGGCGGTCGGAGCCGATTTCAAAACCCCTTTGTCAAAGAAAGACGGGTTTTGCAGAAAGTCGTCAAGATCACTGGAATAAAAGAAGTTCGCAATCTTGTACCCGCCACCCTCATGCAAAATATAAGAATACGTTAGATTTTCCGGTTTCCAGTCGTTCCCTGGAGTCGGAGCCTCAAATACCAGGAAGATGGGTTCAGCGTTGAGCACGAATTTTACGTTCCCCAACGTCGATGGCATTTGCGGCGGCTGGTTTGCCAGTTTCCTGCGGCTTTCCATCGAGGCGAGCCATTGTCTTACCTTGTCCGCACTCTTGGGAGTAAAGCTGCCGGCGTATAAATCGTCCTTGCCCTTCTGATGGGCAAGGGCTGCATTCCGGAAAAACTCCAGCAATGCAGAGGGGGGCTTTACCTTCTCGTCGCCGAGCGGGAAATCCAAGGGTGATCCGTCAAATTCGAGGAAAACGGGATGCGCGCTGGTACCGGCCTTGCCGTCGACAGGAATCGGATATCCGTAACGCAGATTGATGTTCGGCAACGGCTTGTAGGCGTCTGGTTCGGTTTGAGCTGCCGAAAAAGTCTCCAGTATCATGCTTTCTACCGGAGTGGAACTGCTCACCACGCTCAGCCGCAATTGGTTGTTCTTGTCGAATCCGACATAAAACGCATTCCGTCGAGCGCCGTCCTTGGTCATCGAATCCCAGATGAACATGGTTCTCAATCCAAGCTGGACTTGGGCGATCATCTTTAAATTATCAAAATCGAAAATGCTTCTAGCCTGACGTATCCAATTCTCGGGACTGTCATCTACCAAGGTTATGATTGTCGTACCGAGACCCTTCATTTGATTTGGGGATGTCCAGACGCTTCTAAACTTTGCCGCATCCGATGTGCGAATTGCTTGCACTGCCGTCACGAACATCGTTTGCTCTTTATCCAAAGGGCCTGCTGCAAACTGGCTAAAGGGAATGTTGTACCTCTTCAATTCACACTTTATATAAAGCCGACAACGTATAGGCCGACCATCGATCTCGACCGGAATGGGAACGCTGACGCGGCTGAATTCCTCACCGAATACGGATGTTGGAGCAACCAGTAGCGCAAGAAACAGTCCTACTGTCTGTATTATTGCCCGTGTCGACATTCGCCCCTCTAATCACTCACAATCGTACACTGCACTAATTTCGCGATTTCCGCGAATTCGTGCACTTTTGCTTTAGGCTGTGCCATCAGGCGGCCACCCCCGCTTTTGAATGCTTTTGCCTACTTATCCGGGATTTCCTTTTTGACTTCCCAATTCCAACTCGCTCCATAGATCGAACGGCTTTCCTCTGCAAGGTTCTAGGCGATTTTATTCATATAGGGTTTTTTGAGGAAATTGGTCTCTATTTTCATCGCGGGCTTGTGGTCTTTGAACTGGTTGATGAAATTCTGCCTCTTGTGGTTGCACGCCGCCGGACGTTAACCTAGGAGATCGTACACCGCTCTCCGATCATGTTCCCACGCAAACGCGCGCTCGAGCGCATCGCCAACGAAAAGGTGCTCTACGAGCGCCACGCCGGCGGCGATATCGGGGTATGCGTGGTCTATGCCAACATCTATCGCCTCGCGATGGCAAACCTGGGTTTCCAGGCCATTTTCCACATCTTCGAATCCGACCCGCGCGTAGCCGCCGACCGAGCCTTTCTGCCCGACGCCGATGAACGTGCGGCGATTCACGCGCGCACGACGCCGCTGGTTTCGTTCGAGCGTGGACGCCCGCTCACGGATTTCGAAATTCTCGCGTTCTCGATTTCATTCGAGACCGACTATCTCAATCTGGTCACGATGCTGCGGATGGCGGGGATACCGCTGCGCCGCGCCGATCGCGTTGGGCGGAATTATCCACTGATCATCGCCGGCGGATCGGCAATTTTCCTCAACCCCGAACCGATCGCCGACTACGTCGATCTGTTTCTGATTGGCGAGGGTGAGGAAATGGTGCCGGAGTTCCTCGCAGCCTACCAGAACGCGCGCGCGAGTACCGGCAATCAGGCCCCGCGCCTGCACGATCTAGCGCGCGTCGAGGGCGCTTATCTGCCCGACTACTTCACGCCGGTCCTCGACTCGCGCGGCCGCCTCGAGAGCGTCAGTTATGACGGACCGGGCGAACCGAAGGTGTCCCGCCGCCTGCTCGGCGACCTCGATCGCTTCAACACCTCGTCGTTGATTCTCACCGAGGAATCCGTTTTCGGCGACATGTTCCTGGTCGAGGCCAGCCGCGGCTGCCAATGGGGTTGCCGCTTTTGCGCGGCGGGCTTTATGTACCGGCCGATTCGCTACCGCAGTCCGGACAAGATTCTCGCCGAGGCCAAACGCGGGTTGCGCGAGCGCAGCGTGATCGGCCTGGTCGGCGCCGAGATGGCGAGTGTGCCAGGCGTCGCCCGTATCGCGGAGGCGGTCGCCGATGAGGGCGGGCGGCTTTCGCCGTCGTCGCTCAAGGCCGACTGTATCTCGCCGCAACTGGCCGCCGCGCTGGCTCGCAATGGTGCGCGCAGCGTCACCGTCGCGCCCGAGGCCGGCAGCGAGCGCATGCGCAAAGTCATCAACAAAAATCTGAACGAGACTGAAATTCTCAACGCAGCCGAGATGCTGGTGGGCGGAGGGGTCGAAAGCCTCAAGCTCTATTTCATGATCGGACTGCCCGAGGAGCGCGAGGAGGACGTCCTGGAAATCGCGAACCTCACCGGACGCATTCTCGAACGTGCACGCGCGCAGAAGAAGCGCGTCGGCCATGTCACCGTTTCGCTCAACCCATTCGTGCCGAAGCCCTGGACGCCCTTCCAATGGGATCCGATGGAAGATGCCGCCGGCCTTAAGCGCAAGATCGCGCTGCTGCGCGCGGCGCTCGGGCGTATCGGCGGCGCCAGTATCGAACTCGACGCGGAGTCCCCGCGTGAAGCCTACTTTCAGACGCTGGTCTCGCGCGGCGATCGCCGGGTTGGGCGGATTCTGGAGCGGTTGAGTGAACGCGGATGCGACGACGCGGGCGCCATCTGGCGCGAGCTGCGCGCAATCAAATGCGAAGCGGGCGAGGGCACTACCAATCTGCCCAATCCGGACTTTTACGTGACACGGCAGTTTACCCACGACGAGGTCCTGCCGTGGGACTTCATCGACCATCACATTCACAAATGGTTCCTGCTCTCAGAGCGCAAAAAGGCCCATTACGAACATCAAACCAAACCGTGCGACGTGACGCGCTGCACCGTTTGCGGAGCGTGCTGAGCCGGGCGTCGGAGGAGACGTTGATGGATGCGCGAATCGGAATATACCTGAAGACCACGCTGACGATGGTGGCGGCGTGCGCAATCGTTTCGGCGACGCCGGCCTTCGCCCAGACCGGCATCGAATATGGGGGTACGGGCAGCGGCGGGATCAGCCCCCTGCCCGGCGGCGGCGCCGGATCGATCAGTGCGCCCGCGCCGAGCGGCGGCGGCCCTTCCAAAACCACGATTGTTCCCTATGGTCCCGATGAGCCGACACCGGTGACGACTACGCATCACCGCACAGTTCGCCACACCAGGAGCGTCCCCGTGGACAGGAGTTCGATCGAGCCCGCGCAGGGCCACCTGAAACTCATCAAAAATTCGTATGCCTATGAGCGGCCGACCAGTTCGAGCACCCGTATCGAGCCGGTCGAGGCTGGCAAGTTCGTCAATGTGATAGGAACGTCGCACTACTACGCTCAGGTGAAGCTGAAGAACAGCGAGATCGCGTATGTCCCGTTGACCTCGATTGCTTTGGTCAATCCGACCGACAAGATGTTCAAGCTCACCGCGGACGCCCCGGTGTTGAGCGCGCCCACTCATTCGGCCTCGAAGATCGCCGAAGTTCATCGCGGACGCGATGTTCACGCTATCGGGATCGCGCTGAGCTACGTGAAAATCAGAATGAAGGACGGCAAGGAAGGCTACATTCCGATCCACGCCCTCGAGTAGGTGTCCACGCGGCGGGGTGGCCTCGAAATTGAGCAGTTGTGTCATCGATGCAACAATCGCTGGTACATGCACCATAACTGCAACTATTTTCGCCGATAGACCCAGCATGCGATAACTTTACATCTATTAGCACAGTAAATGGTGTATAGTTCAGTCCAAACAGCCGTGAGGGTATCCTCACGTATCTGGAAGGACGACGAGATGGGCCTACCTCTCCTGAAAACCAACGGGCTATTTGCCCGGGCCGCGGATGGCAAATTGCTATTCTTCGCCACACCAATGGCCAAGTCTGCCTATATCGTGCCGGACGCCCAGAGCGAGGACGCATTGCGGACCTTGGCCAAATATTGGGGGCTGTGCGAGCTGTTCTCGGTTGCGATAATCGCGCCCATCGCGCTGCACTTCGGCTCGCTCGGATTGCTCGCGGCCTTCGCCGTCTTCGCGCTCGGCTCTGGTATCGTGTACCAGTTTGCGGTGCGGGGACTGGTTTCAGGACTCGAATCCGTCGTCCACGAGCCCGTCACCGCTAAACATCATATGCTCAGCCTCGGGAGTCTGCTGCGCACGGTCGCGGACGAGACCCACGCCAGCCTCTTGTGGCTCTGCGAGGTGGCGTCGATCGTGCCGTTTGCCGGTGCGGCCTTGATGATCCTCAACGGCCATCGGATGCATCACTTTATCGGTGGCTTTCTCGCGATCGTTTTCTTTGGCACTGCGACCATCGCCGGTGCGTACATGATTTCGATGAAGCGCCGCGGCGTCACCGTCAGCGCACCGCATTCGTTCGCCGAGCGTCACCGCGCGGCCGGCAGCTGAGCCGGATAGCTCCGGCCTTTCGTGATATCTCTCGGCCGTCGCCCTCGACGTCAGCGCCAGCAGTGCGCAGGAATACTAATTAAAATTCTGATAGATGCTCTTTTCCTGATTGTACGCCATGCCGCTGGTACCGTTAGGTCGGCGCGCTCGGCGACACCGCCAGCAAGGCGCGCACCTTCGCCGGAATATCGGGCGCCCGGACGACATCGGTGATAATCGCGGCGGCGTCGGCGCCGGCTGCGAGTACTTGCGCCATGGTTGCCTCCGTGATGCCGCCGATCGCGACAATCGGCAGCGTCACCGCTGCCCGTACCGCGCGCAAGCGCTCGAGCCCCTGGGCGTTGCGAATATTCTTCAAGCCGCCGGAATAGATCGCACCGAACCCGATATAGTCGGCGCCGCCCGCGGCGGCCGCGCGAGCCTGATCGACACTGTGGGTCGAGACGCCAATGATCGCCGACGCACCCATGATCGCGCGGGCGTCGGCGAGCGCCAGATCGTCCTGCCCCACGTGAACCCCGTCGGCTCCCGCGAGCATGGCAATATCGGCGCGGTCGTTGACGATCAGCATCGCGCCGTGCTCACGGCAGAGCGCGACAATCGCACGCGCGGCGGCCAGGAAATCGCGGCTGGACATGTCCTTCAGGCGCAACTGTATGATGCGAGCGCCGGCCCCCAGTAATATCCGCGCGAGCTCCACCGGGTCGTGTCCGCCGGCAGTATCGACCATCGCATAAAGGCGGGAGGGCAGTTGCATGGTCGCGCGAGCCGCGTCACTGCGGCAGGGTCTTTTGCGGCACGATCCGATGCTCGGTGAGCTTCTTGCGCAGGGTGTTGCGATTGAGCCCCAGGATGCGCGCGGCATGGACCTGGTTGCCGCCGGCGCGATCGAGCGCGATCTCAATCAACGGCTTTTCCAGCTCCCCGACCAGTTTCTGGTAGAGGTCGCGCGGCTCCTCGCCGTTGCTTTCGATCATCTCACTGATGCGCCGCGCAATGAGCTCGGTCAGCGAGGCCCCGTTGTCCGGATTGGCGCCGGCGAGACGTGCACCGCCGCGGCCGAGTTCGACGTCGTCGGCGCGCACGGTATTGGCCGGGGCGAGCAGGGCGGCGCGCAAGACCGCGTTCTCGAGCTCGCGAACATTGCCTGGCCACGTATAATTCTGGAGCTTGGCGCGCGCCTCGGGGCTGATGTAGCGCGAGTTCGCGCCCATCTCGCGCACCGCCTTGCCGATGAAATAATCGGTCAGTTCCGCGATGTCCTCGCGCCGTTCGCGTAACGGCGGCAGATCGATCGGAATCACGCGCAGCCGAAAGTACAGGTCCTCGCGGAATTTCTTCTCGGCTACCGCCTCTTCCAGGTCCTGGTTGGTCGCGGCGATCACTCGCGCCTGCATCCGCAGCGTTTCGAATCCGCCGACGCGCGAAAACTCCCGCTCCTGCAGAACCCGCAGCAGCTTCGGTTGCAGATCGACCGGCAAGTCGCCGATCTCGTCGAGAAACAGCGTGCCGCCCGACGCCTGCTCGATCTTGCCCGCCCGCCGCTCGGTCGCCCCGGTAAACGAGCCGCGCTCATGGCCGAAGAGTTCGCTTTCGAGCAAGCCGTGCGGAATCGCCGAGCAATTGACGGCGACGAAGGGCCCGCGCCAACGCTGCGACTTGAAGTGAATCGCCCGCGCGACCAACTCCTTGCCCGTGCCGCTCTCGCCGCGCAGCAGGACCGTCGCGTCGTTGTTCACCACCCGTCCGATCAGCTTGTAAACCTCCTGCATGGCCGGGCTGCGTCCGATGATCTCGCCGCCGACGAGTTGGCGGTTGACCTCGTCCTTAAGGCGCGTGAAGTCAGCCGCCTGCGCCGCAATATCGATCGCGCGCGCTACTGCCGCGGCCACCAGGTCGAGATTCTCGAACGGTTTGGTCAGGTAGTCGTGCGCCCCGCGCTTCATCGCCTCGACCGCATTGTTCATTGTGCTGGCGGCCGTGATCACGATGATCGGGGTGCGGCTCGACTGTGCGCGCGCCGCCGAGAGTACTTCGAGTCCGCCCGCGCCGGGCATCATGATGTCGAGCAGCGCAACCTCGTGGCGATTGGCGATCAACGCTTCCAGTGCGCTCTGGCTGTCGGCAGCCTCCTCGACTCGGTAGCCGTCCGCTTCCAGCCGATGACGCAGGACGAGCCGGATGCCCGGATCGTCGTCAGCGATCAGTACGGAAGCGCGCGCGGTTTCGGCGGTCGGTTCGGTCAAGTTTCGATTCTCAGGCTGCATCGTTCGGCGTATCTTAAGCAACCATCGTAGCGCACCGTGCGGGTCGGGGGCGATATACCGGCTTCGATTCGCGCCGGCCCAAGTATATTAGTGCCAGGCGGATGCTCACTCCGGGCCAACCGGCAGCGTTACGTAAAACGTCATTCCCCGCGGCTCGGGTTCGGTCGCCGGGGACGGATAGAGTGCACCGTCGCCCGCGGCCTCATCGGAGCGCCTGCGCGCGTGCGCGCGCTCCTGACGCAGCGCGCCGCGCGGACGCATCCCACCCCGCTCAGCCCACAGTTTGCCGCCGTGGAGAGCCACAATCCGCTGGCTCAGCACCAGGCCGAGACCGGTACCCGACGGTTTGGTGGTGTAAAAGGGCGTGAACAATTGCTTCAGATCGGCGTCCGACATCCCCTTGCCGGTATCGCTCACCTCGACCCGCAGGTACTGTCTGCGTTTGCCATGGGCGCTGACGCGGAACTGCGTTTCCATGGCGGTGCGCAGCCGGATAGTTCCGCGCGGAGCCGCCGCTTTTGGGATCATGGAATCGGTGGACGCCGGTCTCGACAAGGTGTCTCCGCGCGGCGCCGCCATGGAGGGTCCGGCGCCACTCGCCGCTTCGATCGCCTCGCGAGCATTGCGGATCAGGTTCAGGAAGACCCGTTCTAGCGCAACCGCGTCGCCGGTGACCTCCGGCAGACTCGGGTCGAAGTCCTGCTCGATCAACAAATCTTCCGAGGCTCCCGGAAACAGCCCAGCCATCCGCAGCGCCTGATGAAGCACTTGATGGATATTGAACGGCTCGCGCTTGAGCCGCTGGGGATTGCTCGCCGCCAGGACCTGCTCGACCAGGCCGGCGATGCGATTGACGCCCTCGAGGATTAAACCGCAGTACAGCTTGACTCGGGTGTCGCCCGGGAACATTGCGGCCAGCAGTTCTGCCGCGCCTTTAATTCCCGTAAGCGGGTTTTTTACTTCGTGCGCGAGCCCGGCAGGCGAAAGGCGAAACACGTTCTCGTCGGAGTTGAAGGTCTGCTCGGCGCTTTTCTGATAGGACAAGTCGTGCATCACCACAATCGCGCCTTCGAAATATCCGGCCGGGCTGGTCAGCGGCGAGACCTCGGCGCGCACCACCAGCGACCGGTGGTCCAGCAGCAACGTGGCCTCCGGGTTGTCCAGGCTCTGGCCACTCTGCAGGCACTGGTCGATCATCCGCCGCAGCCATTCATTACGCCGAATCAGCCTGCCGATCATCGAACGGCTAACCTTCGAGGCCTCCAGCGTAGCCTCGGCTGCGGCGTTGACGGCGAGCGTATCCAGTGTGGGTGACAAAACGATGACCGCGTCGCTCAGGCAGTCGAGAATTTCGTGCCACAGGTCCAATTTTGATTATGACCGGAAAACGGTCCCCATCGGCGAAACTAGCACAAAGCATCGGCCCATCTAAGCTGCATTTCCATTAGCCGGGATAAGGTTTGAGGGCCTCAAATCGTCCCGGCCCCCTGGCGAATTGTCTAATAAAGCCTGTGGATAAGCGGTGGATTTAAGTAATGCTGTCCACAACTATTAGTTTTTTTTATTCTGATGGGGTTGATTCGTGCCGGCTTGGCCGATAGGGTTGGCGACAATTTGGTGGCACTTGTAAAAAAGGCAGACGCTCTTTACGTGCTGGTCGCCGCGATGCTGGCGCTGACGCTCGGTGGCTGCGCGGCATCGTCGGTGGACGTGCAATCGGATCCCGGCACCGCGATTATGGTCAGCGGTCAGGCTGGCCCTGGCCAACTGCTCGCGTCGGCTGAAGCTGCTCCCATACCGAATGCTCACGACACTCTGGCGGCCAATAATGCTGACGAGACCCTGGCGGCCAATTACGAGATGCCGTTCGTGCGTAGCCAGCCCAAGGCCGTGCCGCCATTTCCGTTGGTCCTCAACCGCACCGTGCAACAGTACGTCAATCAGTATGTGTCCCAGCCGCAGGGGCTCAAGCAATCCTTCCGGCGCAGCCAGCCGTATATGACCGACATGATCCGCGAACTCGAGCGGGCCGGGATCCCATCCGACCTGGTCTACCTGGCGTTCGCCGAGAGCGGCTTCTCGCCCGAGGGCGACGGACCATGGCAGCTCGAAAAGGCTACCGCTCGCCGTTTCGGCCTGGTCGTCAACCAGTGGGTTGACGAGCGTCGCGACCCACTTAAATCGACCCGCGCCGCGGCCGAATATCTAGCTACCCTCCATGACGCGACGGGTTCCGACTGGCGCATGACCCTGGTGGCCTGGAACAACGGCGACGGCACCATCGACCGCTACTCGGGCCTGCGCAAGGCCAGCTACGAGCGGCTGATGACGAAACTGCCTTATCACACGCGCTCGCTGATGAACCGTT
Source organism: Binataceae bacterium (SeqCode) (assembly GCA_050011435.1). Lineage (GTDB taxonomy): Bacteria > Desulfobacterota > Binatia > Binatales > Binataceae > JADMIL01. The sequence continues at coordinate 44,233 of JBEKJC010000005.1, read as the reverse complement.
TCATGGCGGTGGCATTGATTGCCCGCCACGCCAGCGACTACGGCCTCGACGACGTGAGCTTCAACCAGACGCCGCACTACAAGGTCCTGAAAGTGAAGGGTGGGACCTTGCTGAATAGCGTCGCCACGATGACTCACGTTACGGTCGAGGCCATTCGCCAGGCTAACCCCGCGATTCTCCGCGATCGGGCTCCGGTCAATGTCGCCAGCTACGACATTCGCGTGCCTGACAACGAGCTGCAGGCCCAACTCTCCGATTTCTAAGAGTCCTTGGGGCTGATAGTCCTCCCCGTAAGCGCATTTCCTCCGCTCTCGCCTGCTAGACGGTCCTGCTACGATCTTGTTTGGCAGCTAAAGCCCGCTAAAATTGGTTCCATGAGCCATTTCGATATTGACGCCTATTTGACCGATCATGGCTGGGTTTCTCGGGCAACGCGGCTGGACCCTCACGGCGTTGACGAAACCCCATTTTGCAGCGACCTCGGTTTCGAGAGCGAAACCGAAGAGGCCGCGCTACGCCGCGGCGCTCACTGGGTGCTATCAAGAGGCGGCAGATTAAGGAAAGTCACGCGACGCGCGGAATGCACCGCTACAGGGATAAAGTGACCGGCAGTTTATGTGGGCGCACTGGTTTTGATAGATGAAGTCGAAAGACGAAACATCTGACCTGATTGCCAGTGGAGTCGCCAGCGGTATCACGCCGGATAATGCTGCCGATCCGTCGCAGGGCGAGAACGTGCCTTTGGAAACGGGCGTCCTGCCGCGATCATTTGACGACATGATCGGACAGAAAGAAGTTGTGCGGCGGCTCTCAGGGCTCGTGGAACTCGCGAGGCGCCGTGGGGAAGTGCTCGGTCATGCTCTTTTGGTAAGGCCTGATGGATGTGGCAAGCGCACAACCGCTCATCTAATCGCGCGCGAGCTTGGCGTCAATCTGAGAGCGACGGATGCGTCGCAAATCGAAAGGGCCGGCGATCTCGCCGCAATCGTTAATGACCTGGACGAAGGCGATGTGCTTCTCATCGAAAATGTTGACCGTTTGCAAAAAGTTTTGGTCGAGGTGCTATTGCCTGCGCTGAGGGACTTTGTACTAAACATAATTGTCAAGGCTCCGAACGCAAAGCACGGAAGGTCGATGAGGTTGGCGATAAAGCCATTCACATTGGTCGGTACCACGGAGAGAAAGTCCGACTGTCCGCGCGAAATACTGAGCGCAGTTCACGCGCTGCTTTCATTTCAACAGTATAACGCGTCTGAGATGGTCGAATTATCGGCTCGATTGGCGGCGCACTCTGGCGTTTCCTTGGAGCCGCCTGCTTCGGCCTTAGTGGCCCGGCTCGCCGATGGAAATCCGGGAAGGGCGGAAACGATAATTCGCAGGCTCGATATGGTGGAGAAGCGGCCTGTGAGTGAACACGACGCCAAGGAGATCTTATCGCTGTTCGGAATTGACAGTGGCTCGCCGGTCCAGACGTTCGAGGAAATTCCGACGGAATGGGCAAAACTTTCGGGGATTGACTTCGAGAAGTTGATCGCCGCGCTATTGAACAAAATGGGCTTCATCGCCGAGATGACTAAAGCGAGCGGAGATGGTGGCGTTGATATAGAAGCGAAGCTCGACAGACCGATCATTGGTGGACGCTACCTGTTTCAGTGCAAAAGATTCGCTGCCGATAACTTAATTGGTAGCCCGACCGTGAGGGAATTTTATGGGGCGCTGGTGGCCGACCGGAAGGCCGTCAAGGGAATTCTGATCACGACCTCGGGTTTCACCCCGGCGGCGCGTGAGTTCGCCGCAAACCTCCATATCGAACTGATCGACGGCAACGGGCTCTCTAAATTGCTGCGGGAACATGGCCAGCCCAGCGAATAGAGACGCAACTTCGATTCCGGCGCCGCACCGCCTGCAATTCAAGTTTAAAATCCTCGCGCCCCCCCGAGCACCTCAAAAAGCATTTTTTACAAAACAAACCCATTTCGCAGATTGCGATTCTCCCAAATCATGAGCCCTGACAACCACTTCGACTGATCCACCGACATGACCACCGCCGACCAGGCCCTCCAAATCGTGCTCGAAAACGTCGTTCCGCTCGGAATCGAGCGCGTTTCGATCCTGTCTGCGCTCGGACGAACCCTCGCCGAGGAAGTCCACTCGCCGCGCGATATCCCCGGTTTCGACAACTCCGCTATGGACGGTTATGCCGTGCGGGCCGCCGATGTGGCATCTGCCAGCGAGGCCAATCCGGTGCGGCTCGAAGTGCTGGAGACGGTGGCGGCCGGCATGATGCCGTCGCGACAGGTGGGCGCCGGGCAGGCCGTCCGCACGATGACCGGAGCGCCGATTGCTCTCGGCGCCGACGCGATCGTGCCGGTCGAACGCACCCGCGCCGAGGACAATCTCGTCGAGGTGATGGCGGTCGCACAGGCGGGCGCATTCGTGCGGCCGCATGGCGAGGATCTCCGACGCGACGAACTCGTCTTGAGCGCGGGCAAGACTCTCAGCCCTTCGGACCTCGGGATGTTGGCGTCGCTCAACCGTGCGATGGTCGACGTGTGGCGCCGTCCGCGCGTCGCCATCGTCGCGACCGGAGACGAATTGGTCGACATCGACCAGGTCCCCACCGGTGCGCAAATCGTAAACTCCAGTGCCTATGCGCTGGCTGGCGCGATTCGCGAAGCAGGCGCCGAGCCGGTGATGTTGAAGGTTGCGCGCGACCGTCCCGAGGAGGTCCGCGCGCGGCTGGCCGAGGCCCTTGCTTTCGACGTAGTGCTCTCGACCGGCGGGGTCTCGGTCGGCCAGTTCGACCACGTGAAGGTCGTGCTCGACGAGCTCGGCCTGCGGCAGCTTTTCCATGGCGTTGCGCAGAAGCCCGGGCGGCCGCTCAAGTTCGGCACCATCGGGGGCCGGCCGATTTTTGGGCTCCCGGGCAATCCGGTCTCGACCATGGTTTGCTTCTATCTTTACGTGCGGCCGGCGCTTCTCAAGATGGGTGGAGCGCGCCGGACCGGGCTGCCACGAGTGGTCGTGCGATGCGCGACCGAGATTCCCGTGGCAGCGAATCTCACGGAGTTCGTGCGCGTGCGGCTGGAGCGCCGTGCGGGAGAAATCTTTGCCGCCCCGACCGGATATCAGGGCTCGGGCGTCCTGAGTTCGCTCTCGCGTGCCGACGCACTCCTGATCGGTCCCGCGAGTACGAATCTGCTGAAAGCCGGCGATCAGGCGACGGTGCTGCTACTCGTGCCCGCTGCGGCCGTCGATTGCGAGGCGTTTTTCGAGGAACGCCCCTTGCGCCACATGAACTGAATCCCGAGGGTCAAGAGCGCGCCGAAGATTGCCGAAACGATAACTATCGTGCTGACCTTGAGGTAGGGCTGCAGGAGCCACGGAACGATGTGTAGCGTAACGACCTGTTCCAGATTGCTGCCGATGACGTAAGCCAGCCATAAAACCAGTAGCGCGGCCAGCCAGAATTTCGGTTGCTTCCAGAACTCAAACATTACACGCCCTCCGTAACTGCCATCATGAAAGCTTGGATTGCCGACTCGCCAATGTCAACGTGGGACCGCGCGCGGCAAGCCGCAGGACGTATGAGATGCGCTTCAGAGTAGGGCAGGGCTTTGACTTTCATCCGCTGGAGATCGGGCGCAAGCTCATCCTTGGCGGCGTCGAGATCGAACATCCGACCGGCTTGCGCGGCCATTCGGATGCCGACGTCGCGGCCCATGCACTCGCCAACGCAATCCTCGGTGCTCTCGGCGAGGGCGATCTCGGGTTGCACTTTTCCGACAGCGATCCGCTGTATCTGGGCGCCGACAGCATCGTGCTGCTGCAATCGGTATGGAAGCGGGCAACCGACCTCGGCTGGAAACTGGTTAACGCTGACGTCACAATTGTTGCGGCGCGGCCGAAGTTGGCGCCCCATCTGCCGGCGATGCGCGCGCGTCTCGCGACGGCGCTTGGCGCTGACGCGACATTGTTGAACGTCAAGGCGTCGAATCCCGAAGGGCTCGGTGCCCTCGGTCGGGGCGAAGGAATGGCTTCAGCCGCGATTGTGATGCTGCAAGCGGATTGATCGCATTGATGGCCGCAGCGCAAAAGCGACGGCGGCGTCCTCGAAACCAAGCGAGCTTGCGCGCCGAGCTCACTAGCGAAGCGAGCTAAGGAGGCCGCGACGTGCGCATCAAAGATCGAGTCTGCGAAGTGCGTATAAGTTCCTGGTTAGCAAGCTCGCCTGGTGGGTTAGCGCGCGACCCAGCCGCCGTCGATCACCAGCGGATGCCCGGTCACGAATGACGATGCGTCCGAACTGAGCCACACGACGCCCTCGGCGATCTCCTCCGGCTTGCCCATGCGCCCGATCGGCTCCCCCGCCTCGAGGTCGGCCTGGCCGTAAGAGCTTCCGTCCATCAGCCGCTCGACCATCGGAGTGTGAATCACGCCCGGGCAGACGCAGTTGACCCGGATGTTTTTGGTCGCGAATTCGAGCGCCGCCGTGCGCGTCAGTCCGACCACGCCGTGTTTGGATGCGTTGTAGGCGGGTAGTCCGACGAAACCGACCAAGCCGGCGATCGAAGCGGTATTGACGATCGCGCCGCCGCCCTGCTTGAGCATCTGCGGAATCTCATACTTCATGCAGAGCCAAACGCCCTTGAGGTTAATCGCGATCGTGCGGTCGAAGACCTCTTCGCTGCACAACATCGTGTCGGCGACCTTGCCCTCGACCCCGGCGTTGTTGAAAGCGATATCGATTCGCCCGTAGGTCTCGACGGTCTTGTTGACCATCACCTCGACCTGCTTGGTAACCGATACGTCGGCGTGGACGAAGGACGCGTCGCCGCCCTTTTCCTTGATCATCTTGACAGTGCGATCGCCGCCTTCGGGCACGTAATCGGCGATCATGATCTTGGCGCCTTCGCGCGCCAGCGCCAACGCAGTTGCGCGGCCGATGCCTGAGCCACCGCCCGTCACGAGTGCGATTTTCCCCTGTACCAGTCCGGCCATGATTATTCCCCTCGCTCCTGAATGGAGTCTGAGGGCCTTTATGTTCACCGACGCCGTGAATTTGCAAATGGCCCGTTCAACGCAATGGCATCGCGGCGAGCCTAACGATTGGAGCGAGGCGGGCCCTCAACGGTCGGGTGCGCGATCGCCTTGGCAGCAGCGCGCACGAGTCCGGCGCGATCGAACATCATCATAACGACGTGGGTGCCTTCCGGGATGGATGAGCGATCGTGGAACTCGGCTGGAAAAGGGAAATAAATCCGGGAGGTATCGCCGCGATATTTTTCAATCAACGGTTTCAGCCCCGCGTAAGAACCGGTGATTCCGATACTTACGCCGCCGCCCATCCACGGGCCGATCCAGAGCGCGTTGAAGGCGAGCACCGTATCGTAACGCACCCATCCGGGCGGTATCAGGCCCAGACTATCGACCACGCGCGGGCTCAGCGCGGCGAGGTCATGCCCGGCTGCGACATAGCTGCTTGCAGCGATGATGAGCGTATCGAGGCGCTCGCGGTCGGCGTGCGTTTCCATTTCGAGCGCCGCTAAATTCCGGTAGGACGCCAGCACCGCGGGCGACACTCGATAAATCGTCACGCCGCCAGTGACTATCGGGTTATTATCGAGCGACGAAAGCATCGGCAGAAACACCGGGTCGGTGCCACTACCAGCGATCACGGCGCCTACATCATGGTTGGCGATAAAGGCCTTGAACTGCGTTTCGGGGTCCGGCGGCAGCATATCGGTCGCGAGCGCCTTCACGATCGGCCATCGATCGAACTCGGGCGGCGGCGGCCCGGTCCAGGCGCCCGCCATGCGAAAGTACATATCGGTCTGGGCCTGCCAGAGCATTCCATTGCCGCGCATCCAGTAGGGCAGGGTAACAACGACCTCTCCCGGCGAAATATACTTTCGATAGGCGCCGCTGGTGAACAAGGCCGGCGTGTTGGTCGGCCTCGCCCAATAATCGGCGGAAAGATTCGGCAGCGTCGAGGCGACGATCAGCGCGACGATCGCGATTTTCGCGCCGGGGCTGCGAGCCAATTCGCTCAGCCAGATCGTGCTGATTATGGCGAGGATCAGAAAGGCATACATCGCGAAGCGCGCGGGCGTGGCCTTGCTCATCAATGGCAAGCTCGTGACTATCGCGCCCGGCATCCCGGCGATGCTGCGACCCATCACATGCAGCATCGGACCGAGCGAGAAGACCGCGATTATGATCAGCGCGTCGACCATCATTCGGGCGAACGGTTCGCGCCAATGGCGGCGGGCGTAAAGCGCCGCGATCGCGATCAGGACCGGTCCGAAATAGGTATCGGACTCGAACGCGTCGAACGGAAATCGGGCGGCGATGGCCTTGAAAAGTCCCAGCCTGCCCAGCTCGAAATAGCTCGTTGGGACGACGAACCCGATCGGATCGGCGGAATACATGCTGCCCCATTGAGGATTACCCGGGGCGAATAGATAGTAGATGAAAGGCGCGACAAGCACCGCCGCCAGGGCATACCCGATCGTGAGCGGGCGAAGCACACTTGCTATTCGCCTGCGACTAGGATTTGGGCTCGCCGCCAGACCGAGCACTACCGTAAGCAGGCCGAAAAGGGTCATCGTCGCGAAGACTTCCAGCGCGATCAGGAATTCCGCAGCGAGCGTCAGGGCGAATGCGACGATAAAATTTCGCGACCGTATATCGCCCTGATAAAGCCGCACCACCAGGTACACCGCGAGCGGAACCGGGAATACCAGCACCTGATGCAGATGTCCTTGCATCTGCCCGAGCATGTACGCCGAGAAGCCGAATACGTAACCGCCGACCAGTGCGGATGAGTAGCTATTGGAGACGCGACGGCACAATAAAAATGCGGTCCAGGCCGACAGCGCCGGACTGAGTATGAACAGAACATTGCAGGGCGCCACCGGACCGAAGGCGCTCGTTGCTGGAATCGCGACTATCGCGGCCAGCGGTGCGGTCGTTACCCATGCCAGATTGATACCGCCTGGCGCCCAAATCGCCGTTGTGAGTAACGGATTCAGATGGTTCAGGAGAGCATGGCGCCACCAGGCGAGCGACCAGATGAAAATCGTGTTGTCCGCCGGAATGTCGACGCCGATATGGTAATCGGATATATGCCCGGTTAGTGCGCGTCCGAAGAATAGCGCCGAAAGGATGAGATAGAACGCCAGCGCCGCGAAGCCATAGCTATCGGGGCTGCGTGCCAATCGCGCCGTGTAAGCCGGCGTTTGCGCTGTAGTGGTGGTTGAGGTCTCGCGGTCAACCGCCGGCGATGTTGGCAAGGATTACGCTCCGGTCGGGGTTTCAGATGCGAAAAGCGATCCGGCCTTTGCGCTGCGGTCAGTCGCCGTCGGTGTTGCCGTCGTCGCCGAGATCGCCGTCGCTTTCGATTTCGTTGACGGCCTCGTCGAACTCCGGACCGGCGAATTCATCGCCCATCTCGCGCCCCATCTTCCGCATCGCGCGCGCGAGGCTCTTGGGATCGTTCTCATCGAAATCGCCAAGCTTCGACGGATCGGAGAGCGCATCCATGCGCGCCTCTTCGCTGCGCGGCATCGCGAATCGCGACATCAACCGGCGCATCCGGGTGGCGCCGCAATGCTCGCATTTGACCGCAACTTTTGCGCTCACCCGTAAGGTGAGCACGCTGCTGCGCCGATGGCATTTTTCGCATTCGTATTCGTAGATCGGCATCGTTACCTCTGGACTCATTTCGTAATGAGGGGATACCAGCCCCAATTCTGCGCATGCCGGTCGAATTGGGCAATACGCGCCGCCGCGCTGCCGATCGCGTCCGTCACCATGGTGACGCGGCCGCGCGGTGGCATTAAGCTCGCGCTTGATTACTTGATTGGCATCGTCATAGTGGTCACCGTCGTGATGCGTATGGCTACCGATCATCGCTGGTCCCTGGCGCCCGCTGTGGTTTCACAGGCCGCGGCGGCAGTTCGCGATGCATGAGTTGCGCCTGATGTGGCGTAACACGCGGATGGTGGTGTTGTGTGCGATTTCGGCGGCGCTGTATGCGGCGGTGCTGGTGCCCTTCAAAGTGGTGCCGCTGATCCCGGGCGTCACCGAACTCCGCCCCGCCAACGCAATTCCGATCGTCTGCTCGTTCCTCTTCGGACCGGCCGCGGCATGGGGCTCCGCGATCGGAAACATGATCGGCGATTTCTTCGGCGGCGTCGGCCCCGGGGATATCTTTGGCTTCTTCGCCAACCTGTTTTACGGCTATATCCCCTACAAGGTCTGGAGCATTATCGCCAAAGGCCAGAGTCCGATCAGCCGCTCGCCGCTTAACGTTGCGAAGTACGTGACCGCTTGCCTCGCCGCGAGCGTGCTCTGCGCCGATCTCGTCGGGTGGGGCGATAACCTGCTCGGCTTTCGTCCATTCAGCATCCTGGGCAACGTCATCATCTTCAACAACATGCTGTCGGCGCTCTTCCTCTCGCCACTGATTCTGATCGGCGTATATCCACGGGTTCGCGCGGGCCGCATGCTCTATGCCGACGTGATGCCGGAACTCGTGCAGCGATCGCAGTCGCGGCAAGTCACAGGCCTCGCGATTATGGTCCTGGGTGAAACCGGTGCGTGGGTGGTCGGCAATCTGATCTCCACCGGCTACTGGATTCCGTCATTCTTGCCGGCAAGTTTTGCGCAGCCGCCCTATGACAAGTCGATATTGGTGATGGTCAGTCCGCTGATTGTCTGCGCGCTGACCGGGACGCTGATGATGTGAAGCCGCGCCAATCCGAACAGATCGCGACCGTGACCGCGGCGGCGCTGGAGGGTGTCAGCTTCACCTATACCGGCGGCGAGCGCACCGCGCTCAGCCAGGTGCGTTTCGAACTGCGGCCGGGCGAGATGGTCGGAATCATGGGCGCGTCCGGCGCCGGCAAATCGACTTTGGCGAAATGCCTGAATCGAATCGTGCCGCGTTTTGAGGATGGCGATTTCGGCGGGGTCGTGCGAATCGGCGGACGAGCGCTCGAAGGTGAGCGGGTTTGCGATGTCGCCTCGATGGTCGGGATGGTGTTTCAGGATTTCGAGGCGCAACTGTTCTCGACCAACGTCGCGCATGAAGTCGCTTTCGCGATGGAGCAGATTGGCATGCCGCGCAAGGAGATCGCCGCGCGCATCGGACCGGCGCTCGATGCGGTCGGGTTGGCGGGCTTCGATGATCGCGACCCGACCTCGCTCTCCGGCGGTGAGAAACAGCGGCTGGCGATCGCTTCCGTGCTCGCGTTGAGGCCCGGCGTGGTCGTGCTCGATGAACCCACCAGTGATCTCGATCCCGAGGGCAAGGCGGAAGTCTTCGCGTTGATTCGACGGATGCGAGCGCAGGGTCTCAGCCTCATCGTGATCGAGCACGAGGCCGAGGAGTTGCGCAACTGCGATCGAATCGTGCTTTTGCGCGAAGGGGAGATTATCGTGGACGCGCCGCCAGCCGACGTTATGATCCAGCTCAAACTGCTGGAGGAGTGCGGCGTGCATCCGCCGGACGTTAATCGCGTGATGGACCTGGTTGGCATCGAACGGCACGCGGCGTCGATTGAAGAGGCGGAGTCGATCATACGCACACGCTTTCCGCGTTTGCCGGCTGCACTTGAAGACGCAACCGCGATCGATGATCGCGCGTCATCATTACCGCATCCGAGTAGCGAACGTGAGCCGCTACTGCTGCGCGTCGATCATCTGAGTTTCGCCTATCCGTTCGGGCCGCGCGTGCTCGACGACGTCTGCCTCGAAATCGCTGCGGGAGAGTTCATCGCGATCGTCGGCCAGAATGGATCGGGCAAGACCACGCTGGCGAAACACCTGGTCGGACTGCTCGCGGCGGGCGACGGCAAGGTCATGATTGGCGGCCGCGATCGAGCGAGTCTGCATCCGGCTGAGACCGCGCACGAAGTGGGATATGTATTTCAAAATCCCGACCATCAGATATTCGCCGCGACTGTGGCCGACGAAGTAGCGTTCGGCCCGCGCAACTTCGGCCTCGACGATGCCGAGGTTGCGCGCCGTTCGAACGAGGTCCTGAGCGCCGTCAACCTGACCGCCGAGCGCGATCGCGATCCGTTCCTGTTGAGCAAGGGCGAACGCCAACGCCTAGCGGTGGCGAGCGTGCTCGCGTTGCGCCCGCGCCTGCTGATTCTCGACGAGCCGACGACCGGTCTCGACTACCGCGAGCAGCGCCGCATGATGGTACTGATCGGCGATCTCAATCGTTCCGGGATCGCCATCGTGATGATCACGCACACGCCCTGGCTGGTCGCCGAATATGCGCGCCGGGTCGTGCTCATGCGCAAGGGTCGGGTGACGTTCGACGGCGACGTGCGCGAGTTTTTCACGCGCGATGAATTACTGGCGAACTCCTCGTTCCGGCCACCGGAGGCGACTCTGCTGGGCCGCCGTTTCGGCGTCTCGGCGCTCCGTCCTGAAGAACTGGCCGCGTGGATCAAGGGGCGCTCCTGATGGTTGCTTTGCATAATCGACGAGGAAAGGCAGGTTCTTTCAAACCTTGTGTAACCTCGGGTTCGCGAGACTTGGCCGCTGCCCGAGCATCGCGAGCGTCAATCACTTAAATAAATGCCGATTTACCTCTACCTGGATCGCGACAGCATCGTTCATCGCCTGAATCCCACGGTGAAAGTCTTCGCGCTGTTTATCATGTTCTGGTCGGTGTACTGGGTGGACCATCCGCTGGCGCTGCTGCCGCTCGGATTGCTGCTGGTGGCGATGGCGCAACTGACGGGTTCGTGGCCGAACTTTTACCGCTTGCGCTGGCTCTTCATCCTGCTGATTTTCTTCACGACGCTCGCGTGGATGGTCTTCTATCGCAAGGGGCCGGCGCTGATTAACACGCGAATCATCCATCTGAGCCGGGCGTCGCTGATATTCGGTTTCGGTCGCGGGCTGAAGCTCGCGGAACTGCTCGCGACTTCGGTGCTGTTTCTTTCGACGACGAAGGTCGAGGAGTTCACCGCAGGCTTGCAACGCCTCGGCGTGCCCTATCGGGTGGGCTTCGCGATCACGCTTTCTTTCAGGCTGGTGCCGTTGTTTATCGACTCGGCGCTGACGGTGGTGCAGGCGCAGAGCCTGCGCGGCTACGAGTTCAATCGGGGGGGGCCGCTGGAGCGTGTCAAGCGCTACGTGCCGGTCGTAATTCCGGTCTTCATGGGCGCGCTGCGCAAGGCCAACAACATGGCGATGGCTCTGGAAGCCCGCGGTTTTGGTTTCAGTGCGGTGCCGACCAGCTATATCGACTATCCGATTCGTGCTCGCGACCGGGTCGCGTTTGCGGCGCTGGCCGGGCTCGGCGTCGTCTATTTTCTGATTTATTACGCGGGCTACGGCGCTATCTCGGTGAAATAGCCGGCCGCTCGCACTGCTCGGGTTGGCGGCCGGCGCATTGAAGTTTTGCTGGAGCGTTGCGGCGGATGCGTGCTAGCGTGAGCGCGAATTTACCGAGAGGGTTAGCGTGGCGATGCTCTTCGTAATTATCGGTCACGACAGTCCCAACGGGGCGGCGCTGCGGCCCACGGTGCGGCCGGCGCATCTCGAAAATCTGAAGCCACTGGTCGATGCCGGCAGGGTAGTGGTGGGCGGCCCCTTCACCGACGGCAGCGGCAGTCTAATAGTTGCCGACTTCGAGAGCGCAGCCGCGGCGAAGGCATTCGCCGATAGTGATCCTTATGTAACGCAGGGTGTGTTCGAACGCGTCGAAATCAAACCATTTCGCAAGGTCGTACCCTGACCCGGGGCGGCCGCGCGGCGGAGCACTGATGGCGGGAGCATTATCGAGCCTCAAAATCGTCGAGATCGGTGAGATGGCGTCGGCGCCCTACACGTCCAAGCTGATGGCCGATATGGGCGCGGAAGTGATCAAGGTCGAGCGGCCGGGAGCCGGCGATCACGCGCGCGTGCGCGGGCCCTTTCCCGGCGGTCAACCGCATCCCGAGAAGAGCGGGCTCTTTCTTTATCTCAACACCAACAAGCTCGGCGTTACGCTCGATATTGCGCGGCCCGAGGGTTTCGAGCTTCTGGAGAGGCTGGTCGCGCAGGCCGACGTCCTGATTCACAACGTATGGCCCCCCGACATGGACCGCGTCGGGCTTAGCTTCGAGCGGTTGCGCAAGGTGAATCCGCGGCTGGTGATGACCTCGATCACGCCCTACGGAATGACCGGGCCGAATCGAAATCTGCGCGCCGAGGAACTGACGATCTGGTCGGCGGGCGGCGTGTGCGTGCTCAACGGCGCGGGCCCGGATCATCCGGAACTGCCGCCGCTCAAGACCTTTGGCAACCAGGCGGGATTTCAGGGCGGCGTCCACGGCGCGGTCGCGACGATGGGCGCGGTGATGGCGCAGTTGCGCGACGGCGAGGGGCAGCACGTCGATGTCTCGTGCCAGGAGGCGATCGCGTCGCAGCTTGAACTCACGTTCGAGTACTGGCCGTATATGAAAATGATCGCGACGCGGCTGGGCAAGAAGCCCATTCAGCCGCTCGAAGCGATGCAATGCAAGGACGGCTGGATTTACCTCTGCTGCGTCGAAGAACATCAGTGGAAGGCATTTGTTGACCTGATGGGCAATCCGGAGTGGGCCGGCGAGGAGATCTTTGCCGATCGCCTGAAACGCGGGGAGAATTGGGAGGCCTTGGTCATCTTCCTCGAGGAATACGTCAAGGAACAAACTGTACTGGACCTCTACAGAAAGGCGCAAGCTCGGCGAATTCCGTTCGCACCGGTCTCGACCATGGGCGACCTGCTGAATTCGGAGCACCTGCAGGCGCGCGGCTTCTTCGTTGAAATCGCGCAGCCGGTCGCAGGCACGCATAAGTATCCCGGCGCTCCGCTCAAGTATGGTGCGGCGCCGTGGGAAATCCGGTTGCCCGCGCCGACCCTGGGGCAGCATAACGCCGAAATCTTCGGGCAGCGGCTGGGCCTGACGGCCGCGCGGCTCAACGAGCTCAAGCGCATGGGTGTGATTTAGATGGCAAGGCCACCGCTCGACGGCATTCGGATTGCGGATTTCACCTGGGTGTGGGCGGGCCCCTACTGCACGATGCAACTGGCCCATTTGGGCGCCGACGTCATCCGTATCGAGACCAAGACGCGGCCGTGCATCACGCGCCTGTTGCCACCGTGGCCGGATATGAAGCCCGGCGGAATGAATCGTTCGGGCTATTTCAACCAATACAGCCAGGGCAAGCGATCGGTCACGCTCAACTTCAAGGATCCCGCGGCGCACGAGGTCGCGCAGCGGCTGATCGCGAAGAGTGACGTGGTGGTCAACAATTTTGCGCACGGCGTGATGGACAAGATGGGCTTCGGCTACGACGCAGTGCGTAAGATCAAATCCGACATCATCATGGTCTCGCTTACGGGCTACGGCGATACGGGTCCCTATCGCGACTACGTCGCGTACGGGCCGGCGCAGGTGCCGTTGTCGGGATTGTCGGCATTGACCGGCTATCGCGGGTGGCCGCCGATGCACGCCGGCTTTAGCTATGCGGATCCAAACGCGGGAGTGCACGGCGCGTTCGCGATCCTTGCCGCGCTGTTTCATCGGTCAAAGACCGGGCAGGGCCAGTACATCGACATGAGCCAGTGGGAATGCGCGATGGGACTGCTCGCCGAGGGCATCCTGGAATACACGATGAACGGTCGCGAGCCCGAGCGGATCGGCAACGAGGATCCGCTGATGGCGCCGCACGGCATCTACAAGTGCCTCGATCGGCCGGCCAAGGTGATGGGCGTGGTGGTCGATCAGTTCGTCGCGATCGCGGTTGCCGACGACAGTGAGTTTGCGCGCTTCGCCGCCGCGATTGGCAAGCCGCAACTTGGCAGCGACGCGAAGTTCGCGACGCTGAAAGCACGCAAGGCGAACGAGGAAGAGCTCAATCGCATCGTCGAGGAGTGGACCGCGACCCGCGCCGCCGTTGAGGTCGCGCGCGTATTGCAGGAGGGGGGCGTTGCCGCCGCGGTCGTCGCCGACAACAAATTTCTTTCCGAAGAAGATCCGCATCTGAAGGAACGGAATTACTTCGTTTACAAGGAGCATCCCGAGGTCGGCACGCTGCAGCATTGCGGGATACCATGGAAGCTCAGCCGCACCGAGACGTCAGTACGGGCCGCGGCGCCGTGCATCGGACAGCACACCGATGAGGTGCTTCAGATGCTTAGCTACAGCGTCGATGAGATCGCGAAGCTCCGCGCGCAGGGCGCACTCGAGTAGCGCGGCGGAGGGTGTCGAGAAATCAAAGCTAATGTATCGCATTAGATAATGCGGAGCGTACGATAATGGCTGAATTTAAAGTATTGCTTGATGGATTGATCTTCACCGAAGGGCCGCGCTGGCATGACGGGAAGCTCTACTTCTCCGACATGCACGCGCACAAGGTGATGTCGGTCGATCTTGCCGGCAAGGCGCAGACCGTCGCGGAAGTGCCGACGTGGCCGTCGGGGCTGGGCTGGCTGCCGGACGGGCGCATGCTGATCGTCTCGATGACGGATCGCAAAGTGCTGCGCCAGGACCCGGATGGGCTCAAGACCCACGCCGATCTCAGCAAGCTCGCGTCATTCCATTGCAACGATATGGTGACCGACGGCAAAGGGCGCTGCTACGTCGGGAATTTAGGCTACGACCTGCTGAACGGCGCGCCCAAGAAGCCGGCCGAGATCGTGCTGGTGAATCCCGACGGTACCGCGCGCGTCGCCGCGGCCGATCTGGATTTTCCTAACGGCACCGTGATCACTCCTGACGGCAAGACGCTGGTGGTCGGTGAATCGATGGGCCATCAGCTAAGCGCGTTCGATATTCAGAGCGACGGTGCCCTGACGAATCGACGCGTATGGGCGAATCTGGATGAGGGCACGGTTCCCGACGGCATCGCGCTCGATGCGGAGGGCGCAATTTGGGTGGCGTCGCCGATGACGTTCGAATTGCTGCGCGTGCGCGAGGGCGGGGCAGTGGCAGAGCGGTTCAAGTTCGACACCATGCCGATTGCCTGCGCGCTCGGCGGACCGGGGCGTCGCACGCTGTTCATGCTGACCTCCGATAGCATCAATCCGGACGAGTGCCGGGCGAAGAAAACCTCCAAAATCTGCGTCAAGGAAGTGGCGGTGGCCGGCGCCGGATGGCCATAATAGTTATGCGGGCGTGCTTGAGAGGGTCCGCGAGTTCAAGCTGAACGGGTGCCATCGAGCGTGACCGCAAGCACGGATGCCGAAATTTTCGCCGACCGCCGCCGGCGTTTCCTCAGCGCGATCGGTTCCGGCGCGATCGCGATTATGCCGTCCGCACCCGTCGCCGTCCGCTCGGGCGACGTCGAGTTCGTCTATCGCCAGGACAATGATTTTTATTATTTGACCGGCTTCGCGGAACCTGAGTCGGTTGCGCTGTTCGCGCCTGACGCAGAGGAACCGTTCACCATGTTCGTGCGTCCGCGCGACAAGGAGCGCGAGACCTGGACCGGTCGGCGCGCCGGAATCGAAGGTGCGGTCGCCGATTACGGCGCCAATCGCGCCTATACGATCGATGAACTTGATGGCGTCCTGCGCCGCCATCTGGACAAGGTTGATCGTGTTTATTATCCGCTCGGCGGCAACGAGCGGATGAACATGCGCATCCTGGAGTTGCTGCGCGCGGCGCAGGCGATGCGTCCGCGGCTCGGCACAGGACCGCATTCGCTGCTCGATCCGCGCGAGGTGATTCATGAGGAGCGCTTGCACAAGCGCCCCGAGGAGCTGGCCGCGATGCGCGACGCGATCGCGATTTCGGCCGAAGCCCACAAGGCCGCGATGCGCACGGCGCGCGGCGGCATGATGGAGTGGCAGGTCGAGGCGACGGTCGATTACACTTTTCGCTCTCGGGGTGCCGCGGGCCCGAGCTACCCATCGATCATCGCATCCGGGCCGAACGCCGCGACGCTCCATTACATCAACAACGATCGCAAAATGGGCACCGGCGAGTTGCTGCTGATCGATGCCGGATGCGAGTACGGTTTTTACGCCTCCGATGTCACCCGCACTTTTCCCATCGGCGCGCGCTTCACGCCGCTCCAGCGCGATCTCTATGAAATCGTGCTTGCGGCGCAGCTCAAAGGAATCGAGGCGATCAAGCCCGGAATAAAATTCGACGACCCGCACAACGCCGCCGTCCACGTCCTGGTCGAAGGCATGTGCCGCCTCGGGTTGGTGAAGGGTCCGGTCGACGATGCGATCGTTGCGGGCGGGTGGCGGCGCTACTACATGCATCGCACCAGCCACTGGCTCGGCATGGATGTGCACGATGTCGGGCTTTATCGCGTGGGCGGAGAATCGCGCACGCTCGAAACGGGGATGGTGCTTACGGTCGAGCCGGGAATTTACATCGCGCACGACGACGCCCAGGCGCCGGAGGAATTTCGCGGCATCGGGATTCGAATCGAGGACGACATCCTGGTCACGTCCGACGGGCACGAAGTGATGACGGCGGCGGTGCCGAAGTCGGTCGCCGAGGTCGAAGCGCTGACGACCTCGTAGCCCGAAAAAATCCCTGAGGGTTGAGCCAGTCAGATTATGATTGGGGGCACAGATGAATCAGGTTTGGGATCCTGTCGAGATTGGGCCTCTGGATCGTTGCTTACGATGTTGGAGTGAGCGCAGCCCCGACTTCGGCTTCTGCCTGACATGCGGAAACTCGCTGTATTTCTTTTCGAATTACGGACGAGAAAAGGGTTTGCTTTGCCGGGACCATCCCCAGGCGCCTGCGGCGGCAATTTGTTGCTGGTGTGCCGAGCCTGTTTGCCAAGATTGTATCGAGGCTGAAGGCTTATCGTTCGTTGTCTTCCAGCCACTTTCGTATTGTCGCAAATGCCGAAAACGCGCAGCGGAAACTGACCGCACCTTTATGGCTGCGTTTCAGGCTAGTGGCTGCTGCATTAAGCACAGAAATGAAGCAGCGCTGTTCAAGTGCAGCACTTGTACGTTCCCCTTATGTGAGGTTTGCACCTACTTCAAACGCAAACGGATTTTTCGCGTCAGAATTGGCGCTGGCCCATTTTGCTTAGGATGTTTTCGAATTGCATATTCCGGTTCAGAACGAAGGTTTTGGATTTCAGGTCGCGAGGCACTTGCACAGTCCCTCGTACCCAGCCCAAGCGACTGAAAGGAATCTGAATTTGTGAGTGCATAGGTTACAACTCCAACGCGCTGGCGGTGCCGACGATGGTCTTGGTGCCGTCGGCTTTTTCGCACCAGACCTCAACCAAAGCGCGGCTGCGCTTGCCCTCGGGACGACGTTCGATGATGCGGCCGTGCGGGCCCGAGACCTCGTCGACCCAGAGCACGTTGACGAGGCGCAGGTCGAATTTGCCGCCCATCAGGAAACCCAGTCCAAAGCGCTGCGTCATCATTTCGGCGATCAGACAGACCGACCACATGCCCTGGACGACGATATCCGGGAAGCCGAGTTTGCGCGCCGCGTCGGCGTCGGTGTGATAGTTGATGCTCGGCCCCGAGAACGCCATGCACATGGCCTGCGAGATCGGACGCGCAGGCGCGGCGATCGCTTCGCCGCCACGGTCGCCGACCTTGAACACGCGCGCCGAGGATTTCTCGCGCTCGCGATCGACTGCGAAGCCGCCACCATCGCTGCCCGCGGCCGGCGCAATCAGGAAGCTCTGATGCGTGCGGCTGCGTTGCACGATGCGCCCGTCGGCGCCCATCAATAGAACTTCGTTGACCACATATTCGCGATCGCGTTTGGCGTAACGCTCGACGACCAGTGACCGCGAGTGCAGCGTCTCGCCTACGCGAACCGGTGAGAAGCCTTCCCATTCCTGACGTGCGTGGAGGTTGCCGAAGACGTTTGGCAGATACCAGTCGAAGGTGCGGAAGACGGCCGAATGCACCACCAGCGCGGGCGCTACCGGATAGCCGAGCGGCGACGTTGTGCGATACCACGGATGGTCGTCGCCGGTGGCGGCGATATAATTTTCGATCGCGTCCGCTGAAATTTCATAGTCGGTGCCGCCGAAGTCGCGCCCGACGTAAACTTCCTTCGCTTCAAACAATTCCGTGGTCATTGATACTTCCCTTGAATGCAGTTCGCGGAACCGGCTGAGATTACGGACGCGATTTCACCTTGGTCGCGAAGCGCTCGTCGAATTTCGCCCGAGCGACCACCGCCCGCATATGCGTGCCGGTGCCGATCTCCTCTTTCTCGTCAACCGCGCGAACGTTGAACTCGATGCGCCGGCCGTCGGATTTCGTGACCTCCGCCTCGGCGCGCACCTTCCATCCTTCCGGCGTCGCGGCGGTATGCGTGACGTTGACGATGGCGCCGACGGTCATCTCACCCGGCTCCAGAAAAGCCTTGAGCGCATCGATCGCCGCCATCTCCATCGCGAGGCTCATCATCGCGGTGGCGAGCACCGGCGGCAGCGACGGCTCCATGGTGCCCGCGAGATCCTTGGGCGCGACGACGAATTCGTGAGTTCCTTTGGTTCCGACCGGTACTGGACGCATGAATGATCCCGCCTGGCTTCATTGCCGCGCGAGGTCGGCGCCGTGGCGCCGCAACCCCATCGCGTCGAGTTTTTTGATTACCCATTCGACCCGGTCGTTGCCCCAAAAGGGCTCGCCGGCAACGATAAATGTCGGCACCCCGAACACCCCGTCGCGATCGGCCTCATCGCGCGCGCGCGCGAGTTCGGCCGCGCCGTCAGCCGCCGCATAGCGCGCGAAATCGTCGGCATCCAATCCACATTCGCGCAGAATGGCCGCGAGTGCCGCGGGATCTTCCAGGTCGAGTTCACGCTTGAAGAAGCGTTCGAAGATGCGCGGCGCATACTCACGGAAGCGTCCGTGCCGCGCGGCATAGAGGCCGCTGATATTGGCCAGCCGCGAGTCGAACAGCTTTCGCGGTCCCCGAATGATCAGTCCGCGTTCGTTGGCGAAGCGGCGCGCGTCGGCATACAGGTAGCGCACCTTGTTCCAGTCATGCGGCTGGCGTTGATCCAATTCGCCGCCATAGGCGGCACGCGGTTCGAAATCGCGCGGGAGAAATCGCAGGCTTACGCGATGTGAACGTTCGAGCCCGAGCGCCGGTTCGAGCGCGAGAAAAGTGAACGGACTCTTGAAGTCGTAGTAGAACTTTACTGTTTCGCTGGCGGTGTCCATCGGAGCTTCCGCCTTGTGAGATAGCTCAAATTGGAGCGGCGCACAAAAGCACTGCGGCAGCATGAAGGCAGCGTGGGGTGTCAAAGCAACCGCCGCCGTCCTTCGGGCAGGCGCCCCTGGTTCGTATGAGGCCGGCCGGCTTGCTTGAGCGCCGGTAAGATGCGCACCCTGCTCGCGATCAGTCGGCTGCCGAGTGTTGAGCGATCGCCAGATTGGATGATTGCTGCAACAGCCGCTCGATTGCTGCGAAGAGGCTCGCGCGATCGAATGGCTTGATGATGAAGTCGTCGCATCCGGCTGCCAGCGCCTGATCGCGATTAACACTCAACGCATGGCCGGTGAGCGCGACGATCGGCGTCGTTCTAAAACGATCGAGTGTGCGTAGCGAACGCGTAAGCGCGAGGCCGTCCTCCGGGCCGCGCAAGCCAAGATCCATCAGGATAACGTCGATCGTCTCCGGGTAATCCTGGATTTGCCGGTACACCTCGGCAGGCGACGCCGCGGCCAGCATCCTATAACGATTCTTCATCATCGCGCGCATCAGAATCTGGTTATCGAGATCGTCCTCGACCACCATTACCATCGGCTGAATGGACGGTTGGTGCGGTGTCGTGACGGGCGGCTGCGCACCATTGGTCGCACCGCCCACGTCGACTGCCGGCGTGGCCTGTGTGAAATGAATCGTGAAGGTCGAACCGGCGCCTTTTTCGCTGCGGACGCTCAGGCTTGCGCCGTTGAGCTCGAGGTAGCGCCGGGTCAGCGCGAGTCCCAGGCCGGCGCCCTCGAAGCGCCGCGCCATGCCGCAATCCTCCTGCGAAAATGGCTCCAGCAGATGCGCTTGGAAGGCCGCGTCGATGCCGATTCCGGTGTCGGTCACGTTCAGGCAAATTCCGCCACTTTCGTTGCGATGCAGTCGAATCGTTGCACTGCCGTGCTCGGTAAACTTGATCGCGTTATCGAGCAAATTGCGCAGCGCCTGGGTCAGGCAATATTCGTCGAAGGCGATGGTTGCAGCTTCGTCGTCGAATTCTAACGCCAGCGTCAGTCCCTTTTTCGAGACCTGCGGCATCATCTCGGCGATTAGCCGCCGTATCAGTGGGACCGGCTTGAGCGCCAGCGGGTTGACTTTGAAAGAGCGCGATTCGAGTTTCGAATAGTCGAGCACGGCGTTGAGCGTTTGCAGCAGTCGCCTGCAGGCGCGTGCCACCGCCTCCACGCACTCGACCTGGCTGGAGTCGCGCGTCTCCGCCAGATGCTCGCCGATGAGGTCGTTGTATCCGAGGATGATATTCAGCGGCGTGCGGAATTCATGGCTCATGTTGGCCAGGAAGGCGGATTTGAGCCGCGACGATTCGAGCGCAGCGTCGCGGGCGCGAGCGAGTTCCAACTCGGCGCGCTTGCGCGCCGAAATGTCCCGAATGTTGACCAGAACGCCGGGAGCGCCGCCGATGTCGGTCAGCCCGCGCATCCCCACATCGCAATCGAGATAGGTGCCGTTGGCGAGCCGGACGCGAATTTCAGCGCTATTCGTAATACCGGGACGGGCGAGAGCCGGGTCGAAAATGCGCTGACGAAGCGGCACGTCGTCCGGATGCGCGAAGTCGGAGCCCTTGAGCCCGGCCAACTGCGCCATCGTCCGTCCGAACATAACTTCGCCCGAGCCGCTCACGAAGCGAATCTTACTTTCGCGGTCGAGTACCGCGATCACGTCGCTCGAACTTTCGATCACCGTGCGCAGAAACTCTTCGCTGTTGCGCAACCGCTTCTCGCTTGCGCTTCGCTCGATCGCGCTCGCGAGGATATTGGCGATCGACTGCATGAAGTTGATGTCGTCGTGCGAGAACGTTCGCCTGGTGCGCGTGAACGCTGCGACGACACCGAGCGCCGCTCCCCTGGATTTGATCGCGACCGATATGCCGCTGCGCGCACCGTACGCGAGCAACTCGGGCTGGGGCTCGAACCGGGTTTCGGCCAGCAGATCCTCGCTGATCACCGGTTCGCTGGAAAACAAGGTGTACCCTGACAGCGAATGCCGGCCTCCCGGGACTTTCCTGCCGATTAGCGATGAGGGAGCGAGTTCCGAAGTTGCCGTGAGCGTCAGGTTGTAGCCGTCTGCGTCGAGCTCCAGTACGCCGCTGAAATCTGCCTTGAGGCCCGCGGTCGCAATCCCGGCGGCCTGCGTCATCAACTCCGCGACGCCGTCGTCTTCGAGCGAACTCGCGCCGAGCTTGGTGATCGCCTCCTGCTGGCTCAGGCGCGATTGGAGCTCCTGCTGTGTGCTGCCGGGTGCGCTGATGTTGCGCACCATGCAGGCGAAGCCGCAGTGATTTTTGGCAGCGTCGCGCACGGCGATGATGACGACATCGGCCCAGAACGACGACCCGTTCAGGTGCCGGCGCCGTCCGTGCTCCTCGAAGCGGCCCTGCGCGAGGGTGCGCGCCAACGCTCGCGCAGGTCGGCCGTCCGCGGCCTCGGTATCGGGATAAAAACACGAAAAATTGCGCCCAAGGACCTGATCGGCCGTGTAACCGGATACCTGTTCCGCCAATGCGTTCCAGGTGACGACGCGCCCCGACCGGTCGAGAGTGAAGACCCCAAATTCGTGTGCGGCCTCGTGAATCTGCTGCAATTGCAGATCGACCGTCATCAGCGGCCCGAAAGCGTCGTTGCGTTCGCATGACGTGCCATCGCCGCTTGCCACCCAATTCCCTGATATTGTCACTGACTTTTCCTTCGGGTCCGTTATTGGCGGTTTCAAGACGGCCCGCCGCCTACGGACCGAGATGCGGCCCGATCAGCCCGACGAACTCAAATAGATTGCGGTTCTCCAGATGAATATGGAGAGCAATGCGAATGCCATCATCTGGTTGCATGCAAAAGGGCAGAGATCGCTTAAATATTTGCGTTAGCCTGCTCGTGACGACTGCCGGATGCCACAAGACAATCAGGACGATGCCATATTTTGTCGTACCAAATTGGCTTCGCTGTTGATACAAAGTGTAGCAATTCCAATCTGAGGGGCGCTTCGAGCGGCCCAATATCGGCCGCTCATTCTGAGCTCGCAAAGCCTCGATCGTACCACTTGAAATCGGCTACCCGGCCACTCGCAACACCACCTCTGATTGACGCGCGGTTCCGGCCCGCACTTCGGATTGAGGTCGAACGACCCGCGCACGACGCTGCTAATCGAAAGGTTTGCCGGTGGTCAGTTTATCCCGGCGATGCGCGCGACCCTGAGTGGCAATGCGCCTGGCGATTCGCTGGAATGCGCCGCCGTCGTGCGGAACTCCCGGGGGTGCGCCTGAGAGTCGTCGGCAGCCACCTTCGGCGTGGGTTGTCCCTCGTGCTGAGACTTTGCCGTGACCTCATGAATTGCGGCGAGCAGGGTGGGCCGCCGCACCGGTTTGCTCACGTGAGTGTCGCATCCGGCATCGAAACTCTTGTGCACCGCTTCGTCCAGCACCGACGCTGTCAACGCAATGATTGGCGTCCGCGCCGCATTATGGTCATGCTCCCACTGCCGAATCCGTTGCGCTGCTGTGTAGCCGTCCATCACCGGCATCTGGATATCCATCAGGACGACGTCGTAGCTGCCGGCGACGAATTTCTCCAACGCGATCACGCCATTCTCCGCCTGTTCGACGTAGCAGGACGTTTGCTTGAGAAAGGCCTGAATCAGCAGGCGGTTATCCGCCGAGTCGTCGGCCACGAGGATGCGCAGGGGGCGCCCGATGGGTGACGGCTGCGCCGACTTCGGTGCCTCGCCGATCTGCTCCACAGGTTCTATCGACGTGATGTTGACGCCATGGGCGATCGCTTCGCAGGTGTCAAGTGACGCTTGCAACTCCGCCGGCGCGGGTAGCTTCGCCGTTTCAATGCCGGTCGCGACCGCCCCGCGTCGTGCGCAGGGTGCGCCACACCCGAGTCGTAGCCCATCAGCGCGCGGATGACGCCGAGCAGTTCCGACCGGCGCACCGGCTTGACGATGTGATTAACCAATCCGATTCTTCGCAGCAGCGGCAGCCGTATGTTTAAATCGTCTGAAGTCAGCATAGGTATGACCGTCCCGGCGCCATGCGCCGCCTCGCAAATGCGCCGTGCCAGATCGATACTGCCGACTGCCGCCATCCGACAATCCAACAGTACGATCCGATATGGCGTCCCCTCTTCGTCCGCACGGCTAAGCTCATCGATCGCCCGCTCGCCGCTTTCCACCTGAGTAACGTGCGCCCCGCAGGTTTCGAGCACCTCAGCCAGCGCCAGGCGCGTGATTGCCGTGCGATCCGCAATCAGCACGCGCACACCGACGATTTCCGGCGCCGCTATCCCTGCTGCCGCGGTATCGGCCTGCGCCTGTGCTCTGAAGCCCACGATAAAGTGAAAAGTACTGCCCTTGCCGAGGTCGCTCTCGATCCAGATCCGCCCGCCCATCAATTCGATTAGTTGCTTCACGATCGCGAGGCCAAGGCCGGCTCCGCCATACTTGCGCGCGGTCGCCGGGCTCGCCTGCGTGTACCGAGCGAAGATCTTCTCGCGCTGGTCCGCCGCGATCCCGATTCCAGTGTCGGAAACCGTGAAGTGAAGGTCGGCGGTTTCGCCGTCGGTTGCGCGCTCGATCGTGAGTGCGATTTCGCCGCGATCGGTAAATTTGATCGCGTTGGCGACGAGATTCATCAGGACTTGGCGCATCCGCAGCGGATCGCCCACCAGCGCCGTCGGTACGCCCGGCGCCACTCTCAAGACCAGTTCCAGGCCCTTCTGGTGCGCCCGAATCGCCAGGGTCTCGGCCACCCGTTCCGCGATTTCGAGAAGGTCGAAATTGACCGCCTCCAGGCTCAAGCGCCCGCTTTCAATCCGGGCAAAGTCTAAAATGTCGTCGATGAGATCGAGCAGGGCGGTGCCATTGTTCATCATGATGCTGAGGTATTTGTGCTGCTCGGGACTCAGTTCGGTATCGTTCAGCAACTCCGCCATGCCCAGGATCGCGTTCATCGGCGTGCGGATTTCGTGCGACATCTGCGAAAGGAATTCCGACTTCGCTCGCGACGCGGCCTCGGCGCCATCCAGTGCCGCTATCAGTTCGATTTTGGTTCCTGTGTCGCGCGCGTCAGCGGCGGCGATTTGCCACCACGGGCCCCGTTGCATTAGCGCCGCGGTCCCCGCCAACAGCAGAATTGCCGCGACGACAAAGGTGACGGTGTCTCCGCTGCAAATGCCGATTGCCGCTTTGCTCATCACGACCATCAGGCACACGGCGAAATTGAAGATTCGCCAATGGTGCCGGTAGGCCGTGTGCCACGTGAAGCCAAGTGTGACCCCGAGCACTGCCAGGTCGGCGCCTTGCAGAAGTCGCACGGCTGGTGACCCCGGATCATGATATGGGCCAACAAATAAGTCGAAGAGCCCAAGCAGCAGCATCGCCGCTAGGCCTGCGCGGCTCAATTCGATAGCCCACTCGCCGGTGGAAGAGACCAAGTGCTCATGCGAACATCCCGTAATTCCTGTTGCATCGATGCAACAGACCGATAGGCCATCGCCCCTGATCCCTGCGGGTGCGATTATCCTCGATGGTCTCATTTAACTCTTGTCTACCAAACCCAACTTTGAGTATTCGCCGGCTCAATGACTGTCGCTGCAAGCTGGATGCCGATGTAGCCAACGTCGAATCCGCCGACCGCCGACGAGCGCAAAGAGGCTAATCGATTGTGAAAATGAAGTGGACCCGCCTATCGTCATAAGATGCTTTGTAGTGGTTTGATTCGTTTGAACACGAGTAGTGCAATGGCCATCGAGACTCTTTCATGACTCTTGAAAATCATTGCTGGGATAGACACTTGGCTGATGTTTGCGAAGAGCCTCCAGTTAATGCTTTAGAACATTGATGCAAATACGCAACAAAACGGATCTGCGATATCTCATCAATCTTCGACTAATGTTGCTCCTTCTCGTCAACCTTAGGAATTCTTAGGCATTTTTCGTCAAACTCGAAAGCGCCTCCCGAATCAATTCCGGACATGATCGATCATTCCGCTCTTGACACGGGTGCCTATCAAGGCGTCGATTTGGAATCCGGCTTCCGGAAGCCTGCGTAACCCGAATGAGTCCTGCTTGGGGACCGGGCGGGCGCGTTGGCGCCGCTCCATACGGACGCCGGAATTTGAAGACCGACGCCGGCGCGCGAACCCGATGGAGGATGAGTGATCATGGCCTTGCGACTACCCACCGCGGATGATCTGCAAAAGATGGCGGCTGCGAGCCGCTTCCGGCTGAGCCCGGAAGAGTTGGTCGATTTCCAGGCACTAATGCCGGCGATGTTCGAGACCCTCGACGCGCTCGACCGGATGCCGCTGGCGGAGACGCCCTTGAAATACCCGAATCGCGATGCGGGTTCGCGTCCCGATCCCAAGAGCGATCCATTCAATGCAATCATCCGGCGCTGCTCGGTCAAAGGGGCGACTACCGGCAAACTCGCCGGCAAGCGGATCGGTATCAAGGACAATATATCGGTGGCCGGCGTGCCGATGACCTGCGGGTCCTCGGTGATGGAGGGCTACGTGCCCACCGCCGACGCCACGCTGGTCACCCGTATCCTCGATGCGGGTGGGAGTATCGTCGCGAAGCTCAACCTCGACAATTTTGCTTTCGCCGGGGCTGGCGATACCAGCTCGTTCGGACCGACGCGCAATCCGCACAACCCCGATTTTCTCGCCGGCGGCTCGTCGGGCGGTTCCGCCGCCGCGCTTTACTATGACGATTTCGACCTCACAGTGGGTGGCGATCAGGGCGGTTCGATTCGCATCCCGTCGTCATGGTGCGGCGTGGTGGGACTCAAGCCAACTCATAGCCTGGTGCCGTACACCGGCTGCATCGGTATCGATCCGACTTTCGATCACGCTGGTCCGATGGGCCGCACGGTCGCCGATATCGCGCTGCTGCTCGAAGTGATCGCGGGGCAGGACCCTGACGATCCGCGTCAGCACGGCGGCGTCATAGTGCAGCCCTATACGCAAGCTCTGGGCAAGGACCTGAAGGGTGCGCGGATCGCTATGGTGCGCGAGGGTTTCGGCGGTCCGCTCGCGGAGCCCGACGTCGATGCGACCGTACAGCGCGCGCTCGCCGCGATGCGCAAGCGGGGAGCTCACGTCGAAGAGGTTTCGATTCCGATGCATCGCGAGGGCGATCGCGTCGCGTGGGGCCTGATGGCGGAAGGGGCAGCGGCGCTCTTTTGGGCACACGGCGTCGGTTACCATTTCAAGGGTGCCTACAATGCTGGCTTCGGTGACGCCTTCGGAGGCTTTCTTAAGGAGCGGGGCGACGACCTGCCGCCCACCGTCAAGCTGGTCTCTGTGGTCGGCGGCTACCTCAATAGCCAGTACCACGGACGGCTCTATGCCAAGGCGCAGCATCTCCGTGCAACGTTGCGCGCCGCCTACGATGCGGTGCTCGCGAACTTCGACGCCATCGCGATGCCGACAACGCCGATGAAGGCTCATCGCTACCGCCCCAATCTGCGGCCGGGTGAGTTGATCGCGCATGGCTGGAACATGCTCGGCAACACCGCGCCCTTCAACATGACGGGGCATCCTTCGATGAGCGTGCCGTGCGGGAAGTCGGACGGGCTACCGGTCGGCCTGATGTTGACCGGGAAACATTTCGACGAGATGGCGCTGATTCGAATCGCGGACGCCCTCGAGCGCGACGGCAACTGGAAAGAGTAGCCGCGAAAACGATTCGTCCCGACAATCTACGCTTCGCGATCGTTCGACCAGCGCGTCAATTGATATGACTACTATGATCGACCCGGCACGCATTACTGGCTATCACGCGCATATCTACTACGATGAGGCCTCGCGCGAACGCGCGGCGCGTATCCGCGAATTTATCGCAGGCAACTTCAAGATCGTGATGGGGCGTTGGCGCGATTCGCCGGTCGGACCACATCCGCAAGCGATGTACCAGGTCGCCTTCGGTGCCGAGGAATTTCCGCGCATCGTGCCGTGGCTGATGCTCAATCGCGATGGCCTGACGGTGCTGGTGCATCCGGAGACTGGCGACGCCTACACCGACCATGCAGTGAATCCGCTGTGGCTGGGAGAGAAGCTGCAACTCAACGTCGAGATGTTGCGTAATCTACCGAAGGGCTAACGCCAAATGATTCGGCGCCGCTCTCGGATACACGCGTCATCATAAAGGAGTATGTGCAGCATTCTCGATGAGGCGCGCGTATCACTCAAGCGCGGCGCAACTGACTACTCGCGTGTCGGGTTGGGATTATCCAGTTCCTGCTGCAACGCCGCGGTCTTGGTGCGGAGATTGGTGATGAGTTGGTCGTAGCTGCCCTCGTTTATCGTGCGATTGATCTGATTGCGATAGTTGCCAATTACGCTGATCGCGTCGACCGTCACGTCGTAAACCTTCCATTTCCCGTCCGTCAAATGCATCAGGTAGTTCAGCTCGATCGGGTCTTTCTGTTCCTTGAGCATTACCGTGCTGTAAACCTGTGCATAGTCGGGGCCGTCGAAGGCTTCGCGCGTGAACTGGATATTGACGCTCGGCAACTCGTCGGCGACTTTCTTGACGCTATAGTCCTGGAGCTTGCTGAGGTAGGCGTCCTCGATAAAGCGGGTGAAGACCGCGACGAATTCGATGCGCTGGCCAGGCGAAAGTTCGCGCCAATGATAGCCCATGACCGATCGCGCCATCGAGTTGAAGTCGAAATATTTTGCGCCGAGCTCGCGCAGTTTTTCGCGGCGAATCTTGAGCGGCATTTCAGGAACTTTGAAGACGTCCATCACGTCCCTGACGCCGCTCCTCACCTGCGCCATCGGATCGCTCGACGCGGCGGTCGCGGCGACCGCACCCCGCGGCCTTACGACGAATCCGGGATCGGCGTGCGCACGCACGACACCGAACGTGATGAGCGCCGAGAGCACTCCGCCCGCAATGGCGTATCCGCGAAGGAATCGAGCCTCGAGAACATGCATATCCGCTCATTCTAACCCTTTCCGCCCAGCGAACGGAAAGCCAGGGAAACTCTGCGCACGTCAGGTTGTCATTCAGAACGGAGTCCGCGAACTGAAGAATCCCGGGATTCTTCGTAGGCTCGCAATGACACAATGGGCCTTGTGCAGAGGTTCCCTGGGAGGGGAAGCGATTGCGCGAATCCCGCCGGCGACTCCTTATCGTTCGATCTCGCCATTGCACCTCGGGCATCAACGAATTACGCCACCGCTCGCATTGAGAGCGCGTCAGAGGCAATATCGTCGTCAGTATCTCAGGCGGGTTTATATCATCGGCTCGATCGGCAATTGATCTATAGCGCGGACGCAGGCGCGCAAGCGAATTCGGGGTCGCAGAATGGCAAAGTCGGAGGTTTCGGAGGAGGTGGACGCGGAGGTGCCGGAGAGTCGGGCTGGCGACGCAGCGGTCGCAGCTACCGCGCCGGTTGACTGGGATTCGGTTTCGCGTTTCAAACAGCCCGAAGACAGTCTCGGTTATTTGCTCTGGCAGACCGCCCACGGATGGATGCGGCGGCTCAACAGCGAACTGCTCGAGATGGGGCTGACCCATTTGCAGATGATCGCGCTGGGCTCCACCGCATGGCTCACGCGCATCAGCGGGGCGCCGTCGCAGGCACGGCTGGCAAAATTCTGCGCGATGGATCCGATGTTGATTTCCAAGGTCGTGCGGACGCTCGAGAAGAAACGCGCGATCGTGCGCACCCTCGATCCGCACGACACCCGCAGCAAGCTGCTCTCGGTTACCGATGAGGGCAACCGCATCATCTTGCAGTGCATCCCGGTTATCGAGCGCGCCTACGAAAACTTCTTTGCCGCGGTGGGCGAGAACGAGCCGCAATTCCACGACATGCTGTTGCGGCTGTTCCGTAGCATGAAGGCAATCGAAGGCGAGTGACCCTATCCGGCGCCGCCCCGTTGATCGGCGCGGCCGCCGCGTTCATGGCGGCCTTCGTCAACGCCATCGCTGGCGGTGGCACCTTCATCGCCTTTCCGACGCTCACCGGCGTTATCGGCCTCACGGAAAAGCTCGCCAACGCGACCTGCACCGTCGGCTTGTGGCCCGGCTACGCCTCGTCGGTGGCGGCGGCGCGCGATGAATTGGCCTCGATTCCGCGTAAGCCCTTGACGAAGCTGGTGATGGTCAGTGTCGTGGGTGGCGCGGTTGGCGGGGCGATGTTGCTGCTTACGTCCGCAGCGCTTTTCCGCACAATTGTGCCGATCCTGCTCGGCGTCGGCACTATCCTCTTCGCGTCCGGGCCGATCGTGAATCGCCGCTTCAATCCCGATGCCGCGCAGGAGACCCCACAAGGCGCCGCGTTGCCAGTGCTCTTTGTCGTGGCGATATACAATGGCTATTTCGGCGCCGGCGGTGGAGTGCTCGTGATGGCGGGCCTCGCCGTTTGCGGTCTCCACGACGCGCGCCGCGCCAACATCTTCAAGATGCTCGTGCAGGTCACCTCAAACGCCGCCGCGGTGGCCGTCCTGGCGTGGTCGGCAATTAACGGGCCGGTCGCGCTCGGCATGATGCCGGGGGCGATCGCCGGCGGATGGTTCGGGATGCGCCTCGCCAACGTGATGCCGCGCGCTCTCTTGCGCGCGATCATCATTCTCTGCGGCGTCGTCCTGACCGTCGTGTACACGGTCAAGCTCTTTCGTTAGCTGTCGCTGCGCACTGTGGAAAGCGCCGCGCGCATGCTCTTCGCCGCTCCGGCGCGGTCGGCTATATTCTATCGGTAAGGCATAACTTAGTGATCCTCATTCTCGACTTCGGCAGCCAATATACCCAGCTCATTGCTCGGCGCGTGCGCGAGGCTCGGGTCTATTGCGAGATTCATCCGTACAACCTTGCGCCGGACAAAATCCGTGCTTTGAATCCGCGCGGCATCATCCTCTCGGGCGGCCCCGCAAGCCTCTACGAGAGCGGCGCGCCTGACATCGCCGACGAGGTCCTGCACTTGGGCAGCCCTGTGCTCGGAATCTGCTACGGCATGTATGTGATCGCGCAACATCTCGGTGCGCATAGCGCCGGCTCCCAGGCGCGCGAATACGGCCCGGCAACGCTCGTCATCGACGATCGCGACGCGCTCTTCGAGGGCCTCGACGGCCGCGATCATCAGGTCTGGATGTCCCACGGCGACCGCGTCGAACGCATCCCCGAGGATCTCACGGCGATCGCGCACAGCGAAAATTCGCCTTACGCCGCCGTGCGTACGCGCGACGGCCGGATGCGCGGCATCCAGTTCCACCCCGAGGTCGTGCACACGCCCTGCGGCACGCAGGTGCTGCGCAACTTCGTACTCAAGATCTGCGGCGAGCCCGGTGACTGGACCATGGCCGGCTTCGTCGAGACCAAGCTCAAGGAGATTCGCGACCGCGTCGGTCCCGGCGATCGCGTGATCATGGGCCTGTCGGGCGGCGTCGATTCGTCGGTCGCCGCGGTGCTGATCCATCGCGCGATCGGCGATCGCCTCACCTGCGTCTTCGTCGATAACGGCCTGCTGCGTGCCGGCGAACGCGATCGCATGGAGGCGACGTTCGCCGCGCGCCTCGGCATCCCGCTGCGCATCGCGGATGTGACCGATCTTTTCCTCGAGCGGCTGGCCGGCGTCATCGACCCGGAACGCAAACGCCGCGTCATCGGCCACACCTTCATCGACGTCTTCGAGCAGGAGGCGACGGCAATCGGCGGCGCGCGCTTTCTCGGTCAGGGCACGCTCTACCCCGATGTCATCGAATCGGTTTCGTTCAAGGGGCCGTCGGCCGTCATCAAGAGTCATCACAACGTCGGTGGATTACCCGAACGGATGCGCCTCGAACTCGTCGAACCGCTGCGCGAACTCTTCAAAGATGAGGTCCGCGAGGTCGGCCGCGAACTCGGCCTGACTGCGGAAATCGTCGATCGCGAGCCTTTTCCGGGCCCGGGCCTGGCCGTGCGCATCGTCGGCGAGGTCACCCGTGATCGGCTCGATTTACTGCGCCGTGCCGACGCCGTCGTGATGGAGGAGGTTGCGCGCGCCGGACTCGGCAAACGCCTATGGCAGGCTTTCGCCGTGCTGCTTCCGCTGAAGACCGTCGGCGTGATGGGCGACGGACGCAGCTACGAGAGCGCCATCGCGATCCGCGCGGTCGAGTCGCAGGACGGCATGACGGCGGATTGGGCGCGCCTCGACCCGGCCTTCCTCGCGCGCCTCTCGAGCCGCATCACCAACGAGACCCGCGGCATCAACCGTGTCGTTTACGACATCACCTCCAAGCCGCCCGCGACCATCGAGTGGGAATGATCCAGTGACGGTTCGCACACGCTACGCGCCCAGTCCGACCGGCGCGCTCCATATCGGCAACGTCCGCTCGGGACTGTTCGCCTACCTGTTTGCGCGCCACAACCACGGCGCCTTCATCCTGCGCATCGACGATACCGACGAGGCGCGTTCGACCACTGAATCACTCGAGGAAATTCTCGAAAGTTTGCGCTGGCTCGGCGTCGAGTGGGACGAGGGTCCGCCCGATCGCAAATACTTCCAGTCGAGCCGCTTCGATCGTTATCGCGAGAGCGCGCTCAAGCTGCTGCGCGAGAACAAGGCCTATCCGTGCTACTGCACCGCCGAAGAACTCGATGCGATGCGCAAGGCCGCCGAGCGTGAACATCGCAAGCCCGGCTACAACGGCCGTTGCCGCGACCGCACCGCGCCCGCTGAGTTGGTAAATGTAGAGCTTCCCGACAAAAAGGCGGGGCGCAACTACACCATCCGCTTCCGCTCACCGCGCGAAGGCGCGACCGTGGTTGACGACCTGATCAAGGGTCCGGCGGTTTTCGAAAATACCGAACTCGACGACCTCATCATCTTTCGCTCCGACGGCGTGCCGACTTACAACTTCGCCACCGTGCTCGACGACTTCGATTTTGCTATCACGCACGTGGTGCGCGGCGACGACCATCTGCCCAACACGCCCCGCCAGATGCAGATCTTTTACGCGCTCGGCCTGACGCCGCCGGCCTATGCGCATCTGCCGATGGTGATGGGGGCCGACGGGCAGAAGCTCTCGAAGCGCCACGGCGCGACGTCGGTCTTCGCCTATCGCGACCTCGGTTATTTTCCGGAGGCGCTGCTCAACTATCTCGTGCGCCTCGGATGGTCTCACGGCGACCAGGAGATTTTCTCGTTGCAGGAGATGTTCGAGTATTTCGACTTCGCCAGTTGCGGCAAGTCGGCGGGCATCTTCAACGCCGAGAAGCTGCTGTGGATCAACTTCCACTATATGAAGGAGCTTCCGCTCGCGCGGATTGCCCGTGACGCTAAGCCGTTCATCGCGAAAAAGGGCTGGAGCATTCCCGGCGACGACGCCTGGCTCGAAAAGATGATCGCAACGCTGCGGGAGCGAGCTAAGACCTTAGTTGAATTGGTCGAGTTCGCGAGCTTCTACCTGAACGACGAAATTGCGATTGATCCGAAGGCTGCGGCTAAATTTCTCAAGCCCGAAATCGCCGAACCGTTGAACGCCGTTGCGGATGAACTCGACGCGCTCATCGACGACTTCGGCGAGGCGTCGATTCAGGCGGCCTTCGAGCGCGTGCTCGCGCGTTTTGATCTGAAGCTCGGGCAACTCGCGCAGCCGGTGCGCGTCGCCCTGACCGGCGGCACCGTGAGCCCCGGAATCTACGAGGTGATCGCGGTCCTCGGCCGCGCCCGCACCGTCGCCCGCCTCCGCACCGCAATAAGCCTCGCCACCCCCAGCGTCTGATTCTCGCGTCTCACCTGATTTTTGATTCTGACGGCCGCTCCATTTAGCGAAGGGTGGGCCGGTCTGCGTTCAATGCGCGGCGGGGGCGCGCCCACTGGTTTTCTTGAGGAAGAAGAAAATCGGAATACACAGCGCCCCGAGAATCGCGAGCGCGCGATAGATATCGTTGAACGCGAGCAGCGACGCCTGCACCTGCACGCCCTGATACACCATCCCGAGGCCCTGCCTCTGCCCAGTTACCATTTCACGGGCGAATTCGAAGGTCGGCGAGCCCGGCATCTGCGCTGCCCGCGCGCTCATATGCCACGCGTCGAAGACTGAAAAATGCTGCACCAGGTACGTCTGATGGATCTGCTCGCGGCTGTTGAGCATGTTCGTCACGATCGAGATGCCGATCGCCGAGCCGGTGTTGCGCATCATGTTGTACAGGCTCGCCGCATATCCCATCCGCTCCTTGGGCACGCATGAGAGCGTAGTCGCCGAGAGCGTCGGGAAGATGAAACCGCTGCCTGCACCCGAGAGGATGATCGGCACCGCCAGCGCCCACGCGCCCACGTTCAAATCCCAATGACCCATCATCCAGGTCGCGTACGCCACCACCGCGAATCCGACTCCGACCAGCGGACGCATGTCGAAACCGCGGCGCGAGAGCTGCCCCACCAGCAGCATCGAGACCAGCGTGCCGGCTCCGCGCGGCGCCACCGCGACACCCGCGCGCCATGCGGTGTAACCCATCAGGTTTTGCATGAAGAGCGGATTCAGCAGGTTGGTCCCGTACAGGATCAGGACCATCGCCATGATCGCGATCACCGCAAGATCGAAAAGCGGAATTTTCAGGATCGTGAGATCGAGAATCGGGTCCGAAAAGTGCATTTCATGCCAGACCATCAGTACCACCGCGGCGATCGATCCGGCGGTGAAGTAGCAGACCCAGGGCGCGTTGAACCAATCGGCGCGCTGCCCGCGATCGAGCACGATTTGCAACAGGCCCAGCCCGAGCGTGAGGTAGATGATTCCAAGGTAATCGACCGGGCGCTTGGCGGCCTGCTTGACCCGCAGATAAGCCGGATCGTGCACGAACCAATAAACCATCATCGCCGCAATCCCGCCGATCGGCAGGTTGATGTAGAAGTTCCAGCGCCAGTTCCAGTTGTCGGTGATCCAGCCGCCCAGCGTCGGGCCTAGCACCGGCGCCGCCATCAGGCCGACGCCCCACATCGCCATCGCGAGCCCCTGCTCGGCGGGCGGAAAGGTCTCCATCAGGATGGCCTGCGACGACGGTATCATCGCGGCTCCCGCCGCCCCCTGCAGCAGCCGGAACAGCACCATCTGGTTGAGCGTCTGCGCAGCGCCGCACAGGCCGGAGGCGAACACGAACACGACTACCGAGACCATAAAGTAGCGCTTGCGTCCGAAGCGCGACGAGATCCAGCCGGTGAGCGGAATCATGATCCCGTTGGCGACCAGGTAACTCGTCAGCACCCAGGTGATTTCGTCGACGCTCGCCGAGAAGCTGCCCTGCATGTGCGGCAGCGCGACGTTGACGATCGAGGTGTCGAGCACCTCCAGCGTCGCCCCGAGCATCACCGCCAGCGCCACCAGCCACTTGTGCGACTCCACGCGCTGCACCTGATCGTGCGGCGGCGTTGTCACCTTCGGTGCTGTTGCCATCTGTGGGCGAGACCAAATCCTGTTACGCGAGTTTCCAGGAGGAGTACGCGAAAACTATGCCATCACCCCGGGTGCGCTTGGTACCGCTAATAGCCGTCGCTAACCGTTCATAAGCATTGGTAATTTACGGGCGAGACCCGGAGCGTTTCGCAAGTTACGAAGCAATTGGCGGAAATCCCCCGTCATTGGCTTCCGGCGCAAACATCTGAACAGAAAATTACGCCGAAGCTGCCATCGACTCAACCATCACAATGGGCCCGCGCTGCGGCCCTTAAACCGGATGGTTGAGTCCAAAGGGTCGCTCGGTGGCGAGCGCGCTCGCTCATATTTATGGAAGTTCGGATTTGTTCTGGCAGAAGGGAATGAGTCGAGAATCCAGCAACTATGACGCGAATAACAGACTTGGCCGGGAAATCGCCGGCGAACGCCACGAGCCTCCCGAGCGCTCTGGCGGCGCGAGCTCCCTAAACGATATGCGATCCTTGCGGCAGCTCGCGCCAGCACGGACCGCACAGCGCCCACTGCTCATCCATCGCATCGATCACGAGTACGCCCGCGATCACTTCGTCCTCGTTCATGCAGCGTTGGCAGACCAGCGTTTCCCCCTCTAGCCGCACCGCCGCGGCGAGTGCGGCGACCTTCAGGGAGTCCTCGATCAACTCGATCTTGACTAGCGGAATGTTCATCGATCCCCCGGCAAAATGCCCAGCTCCGAAGCGCGGTTACGTCAATATATGTCTCCCTAATAGCCGCACACTGTAATAGAGTCAAGTGCTCTATATTAGCCTTTTGAGTCTTTACTTTGCTAACTATCAGTGTGGCGAAGTTGACTGGCAGTTAGCGGAAAGTCATCTCCAGAGGAGGTGACGAGCGACAGCCCCCATGTGGCGAAGCGAAACGCGGGGTTAGCGCAAGGTTCGACTCAAATTCCGTAGCGGATATGGACGATAATCTCGGCGGTTCCACCAGTGAAGGGAAAACTTGCTGCGTCGAACTTCGGCGGATGCCAGCGGGCGGGCGCGTCATTGGAAAATCCGTAACCTTCCTCCGGCAGCCCGAGCCAATTGCGATTGAACTTGCCGTCGGCGTTCTCGTCATGAAACACGACCACCGCGTAGGTGCCGGCAACGAGCATGGAAAACTCGCAGGTCGCGGACTGGTCTGCGATTGGCGCCGTGACCGTCGTCGCCAGCATATCGTCGTTGGTGGGAAAGTCTTCGGCCGACGAGTAGAGGCTGCAGCGAACGTCGCCGTTATTGTTGCGCAAGCCCACCACGTGCACGCGCAGGCGATTTTCAGACCCGGCAGTATCGTTGGCACCGGCATGGGCGACGCCTGGATGGGCAGCGGCCGCTATTGAAAGTGCAATCAGCGCGACCTGGCGGCGGCGCGAATTCCATAATCTTGAGTGGTTCCGCACGCGGACAATCGTATCCGTTGATGTCGGTGAATTCACCAGGATAGGAGTGCCTGGGTGATCGGGCGCCCGCTAGCGGCGGAAGCTCCCGAACCGCGTCGGCGCATCCAGCTACTTGGCCGCCGCGCCCTTTTGATGACGGGTTGCTGGGATGGGCCGCTGACGCGGAATGCGTGGAGACTCAGGCCCGCTGCGGTGCCGCCGCCGCGCCGCCGCTCGTCGGCGGTTCGATCGCAGTGAGGCCGCGCGTCTGCTCATGGTAGAGCCGCGCGTAAGTACCGTTGCGGCGGAGCAGTTCCTGATGCGTACCAGTTTCGACCAGATTGCCCTGGTCAAGCACCACGATCATGTCGGCGGTGAGCGCGCTCCGCAGTCGATGCGCGATGAGAAAGACCGTGCGCCCTTCCATCAGGCGCTCCATCGCCTCGTGAATCAGGTTCTCGGATTCCGAATCGACAGCCGAAGTGGCCTCGTCGAGAATCACAATCTTCGAGTCCTTGAGGAAAGCGCGCGCCAGGGCGAGGCGCTGTCGTTGGCCACCCGAAACTTTCACACCCCGCTCGCCGATAACGGTATCGAGCTTCTCGGGCAATTCGGCGACAAAGTTTCGCAGACTGGCGAGTTCGAGCGCCTGCCACATCATCTCGTCGGTGGCTTCCGGACGCGCATAGCGCAGGTTCTCGCGCACGCTGGCGCTGAAGAGCAGGGCGTCCTGACTGACCAGGCTGACGTTCTCGCGTAACGATTTGAGCGTGAAATGACGCACGTCCTTGCCGTCAATCAGGACGCGGCCGTCGGTGACATCGTAAAAGCGCGGGATCAGATTTGCGAGCGTGGTCTTGCCGGCGCCCGAGCGTCCGACCAGCGCAACTCGATAGCCGCCCGGCACACGCAGGTCGATACCTTTGATGACCTCGCGCCGCGCGGCGCCTTCGCGCGGCGGATAGCTGAACTTGACGCCTTCGAATTCCACCGCCCCGCGTTTGATGTTGAACGGACGGGCTAACGGATGGTCGGTGATCTCGGGCTTGAGGTCGAGGAAGTTGAACATGCGCTCGATGGCCGCGGTCGAGGCGGAAACCACGATCGAAAGCTGCGCGAACCGCTCGAGCGGCAGATAGAGGAAGCCGAGCAGCGTGAAGAACGCCATCAGAGTGCCCAGCGTCATCTCGCCCTTGATGATCATCACGGCGCCGGCCCACACCACGATCGCGGGTGCGCAACGCGTCAGGAGCTGAATCAGCATCTCCTGCGCGGAGGCCAGCCTGACCTTGTCGATCGTCCGATCGAAGAGGATTTCGTGACGGTCGTTGAAGACCCCGACCTCATGCTCCTCGCGCCCGAACGATTTGACCGTGGACGCGCCCACCACACGCTCATGCACTTCGCCCGAGATAACCTCGACCGCTTCCTGCATCCGATGGCTAACGGCCTTGATGCGCGGGCCAAAGTAGCGCATGAAGCCGACCCACAGCGGCGCGATGCAGAGCGAAATCAGCGCCAGCTTCCAGTTCAGCTCGAACAGCGCGAATATCACCAGTCCGAGCAGAGCGGCGTCGGTCCAGACGTCGATGAGAGTCGAATTGACCAACTCGCTGGCCTGCGTCACGTCATTGAGCACCCGGGATACGATTGCGCCCGCCGGATGCCGATCGAAGAACGAATGCGGCAGCCGCTGAAGATGTGCGTAGAGGCGGCTGCGCAGCCCGAAAATCAGGCGGTTGCCCGCGATACCGGCCCAGTAGTTGCGAAAGTAACTAACGGTCGACTGCAACACATAGATCAACAGCATCGCGAGGCTGAGCGCCGCGAGCTTGCCCTGAGCAGTCACGCCGAGGCCGGTCAGACTCGCGACACCGGTACACCAGCCGTCGATGACCCGGTCAATATGATCGGGCTGGGGATGCGATGGCAGCAGAACGTCAATCACGTATTTGAAGGCAAACGGGAACGCCAAGGGCAGCGTGAACTTGCCGACGCCCATCAACGCGGCGCTGATGACCAGCGTTAGCTGAGGACGGACACAGGCAAGGAAACGAATCAGAGGATGGCGGTGGTTACTACCCGGATGTGAGTCCATGTGGATAATCAGGTACTGCTTGAAATGGTTGCGGTCGTCCCTGTAACACCTGATTGCAACTGACATGCCGGGTCTCGGGTGTTATGAAAGGCTCCTGTTTTACTAAGGAATTCGCCAATTCTGACGCCGCCTGAGAGCCTCGAAAAGGATTGTGCCTATACCATTTGGTAAGGGTGTTCCCAAAGCGTTGATTCATTCCCGAATCCGGCGGCATATCGGTGTCGCCCCCCGATAGCAGCCCAGTAGGTGGTGAAAGTCGCGCCGAGAGATGATTTCGGAGGCGAAAACCGTTACTTTGCTGCTATTCGGAGCAACGCGAGCCGTTCGACATAGCTACGCCAATGATGGTCTCCGAAGGGCGCTTTCAGGGTGAAACCGGCGGCGCGGCATAACGGACGGAAGTGGTAGATGGTGGCTGGAGAGCAAATGCGGCAGCCGGCGCCCGTGCCTGAACCCGGAGCCCAGATCTCCGGCCGTTCATGGTCGATCATCGCCGCCATCGTACTGCTGCTCATCTATCAGGGCTATACGCTGTCGATTGCCGGCATTGCGTCGCCCTGGATTGGCAAAAGTTTCCACCTGAGCCAGCCGGAGCTTGCACGCCTGTTTGCCTGGATGTCGGTGTCGGCCTTCGGTTCGATGCTGTTGGCGCGGCTGGCCGATCGGGTTGGACGGCGCCGCATAATCCTCTCAAGCTTGCTGCTGGCACCGGCGTTCGCGCTCGGAGCGGCGCTCGCGCTGTGGGCATGGCTGTTCGCCATCTTCCAGATTCTGATCTCGGCTCTGCTCGGCGGTTCGGTCTCTTCGGCGATCGTGATGCTCGCTGAAGAGCTCCCAATGGAACGGCGCGCCCGCGGGCAGGCCTTTGGCGCCGCGGCGAGCGCGATCGGCGGCGTGCTGGGCTACATCGTAATTCCGTTTCTGCTCAAGTGGGGCTACCAGTGGGAATGGCTCTTTGCGCCGAGTGTGGCCGGAATCGGACTCGTGCCGATCGTCGCGCGGATGCTGCCGGTCGAGAATCGCTGGGCGCATGACGCGTCAGCGGGCACGGTCGAGGGCAGCCACTTTTACGATATATTCCATCCGCTCTATCGGCGCCGAGCGGTGACGTTGCTGGCTTGCGCGGCGCTCGACACGATGGCCGGGACTGCCGTCAACGGCTGGCTCTATTTCGAGGCGGTCTCGATCCTGGGCCTCTCGCCCGACAAGGCGAGCACCCTGGTCGTCCTCGGGATGGGCGTGGGGATGGTCGGGTTTCCAATCGGCGCGTGGACCTCCGAGCGCTTCGGGCGGGTGCCGACGGTGGCCTTTATCGGCGGCGCCGGATGGCTTGGAGCACTGGCCTTTTACTGGGGACCGGGGGCGCTGACGTTTCCGTTTTTGTGGCTGGCGGTCGCCTACTGCTGGTTCAAGGTCGCCTCCGCGGTCCTGACAGTCGCGGCGAATTCGGCAGCAACGGAGCTGTTCCCGGCCGCCCTGCGCAGCACCATGGTCGGATGGCAGATGATCACTGGTGCGGTCTTCTCGATGATCGCGCAGACGGCGATCGCCGCGCTGATCGGACCGCTCGGCGGCCTTACCGTGGTCGTGCGCTACTTCGCGCTGCTGGGTATCCCGAGTGCGGTTCTGTTCGGGCTGTTCATCGACGAGACGCGCGGACTGCCGCTCGAAGTGGCCGCGCTGGAGCAGCAATGGGCGGAGGTTCAGGAGCATCGCCATGAGGTCGCGACGACGCCGGTGACCGCGCATGAATGAGAGTGCCTTGTCCGACTACCGAAGACCTCACCTCTGTCGTTCTGAGCGCAGCGAAGAATCCCAGACAGAACCAACCCAAATGTCAGCAGCCGGGATTCTTCGCTGCGCTCAGAGTGATAACGCGGACATGGAACGGCGGCGCGTGGTGCGTTTGCCGGCCCGCTGGCCGATCATCGTAATGGTCGCCACGGCCGCATTGCTGACGGCGATTTCGGGCGGCGCGGCGGCGGCTGAAGCCAACCATCATCAGCATCATCGCCGGCACGCGAAGCCCGCCGGTACGCCAACGCCGAAGCCGGCGATCGCAATGCGTCCGATGGTGCTGGTTACGGGCGGCACCGGAACTATCAGCGTGCCGACCGGCGAGAGTCCGGCGGTGCTCGATTCGGCCGAACTGTATGACACGGTCAGCGGGCAATTTGCGGCGACGGCCCCGCTGACGGCGCATCGCGATCGCCACACTGCGGTGCTGATGCGCGACGGGCGCGTGCTGATTGCGGGCGGCGTCGATACGGTGCTGGTGCCGCTGATTGTTTTTCCCGGTCCGGCGATGCCGTGGATCTTACCCTCGTGCGAGATCTTCGATCCGGCGCACGGGAGCTTTGCCGCGACCGCTCCGATGGCGACGGCGCGCGACGAACCGAGCGCAACCTTGCTGCCCGGCGGCAAGGTGCTGGTGGCGGGCGGCGGCGACGACGGCGCCGAACTGTTCGACGGCGCCGCGAACCAATTCAGCGCAACTGGAAATATGGTCGAGAGCCGCTACGGGCAGACCGCGACGATGCTGCCGGGCGGGCGCGTGTTGATTGCGGGCGGCGGTGAGAGGACGGCCGAACTTTACGATCCGGTCGCGGGAAAATTTGCGCCGACCGGCGCGATGAGTACCAACCGTATCTACCACACGGCGACGCTGCTCAAGGACGGGCGCGTGCTGATCGCGGGCGGCAGTCCCTACGCGCGCAGCGGCGCGCTCGACACCACCGAATTGTATAATCCGAAAACCGGAAAGTTCACGGCGGGCCCGAAAATGACGCAGACCCGTGCGGGACACACGGCCACGCTGCTCAACGACGGCCGGGTGCTGATCGCGGGCGGCCACGGCGACCCGTCGGCAGAAATTTACGATCCGGCGACGAACAGTTTCGCCGCGACCGCGGCGATGAGCGTCAGCCGCTATGCGCATTCGGCGACCTTGACGCCCAACGACAAGGTCTTGATCGCGGGTGGCTGGGACGAGAACTACAAGCCGCTGGCGAGCACCGAGTTGTTCGATGTGGCGACGGGTAAATTCACCGCGGGGGCGAGCATGGAGAATGCGCGCGCGGGGCATACGGCGACGCTGATCCAGGTGCGCTGGCCGGCGGTCTGGCTGAAGCCCACGCCGTCACCGACGCCGACGGCTTCACCATCACCGTCGCCCACGCCGAGCTCAGCGCCTACGCCAAGAGCGACGCCATCGGCGTCAGCGACGCCGACCTCGGTATCGAGCGGCGCGCCGTCGGCGAGAGCCACACCGACAGCATCGGCGTCACCGACGGCTTCACCGACGCCGACCTCGGTATCGAGCGGCGCGCCGTCGGCGAGAGCCACACCGACAGCATCGGCGTCACCGACGGCTTCACCGACGCCGACAGCCTCACTGGTGACATCGCCGAAACCAACGCCAGCACCGACACCGTCGCCATCACCGTCGCCGTCGCCGACGCCGTCGTGAGGAGCGGCGTCTTTCCGGTGAAATGTTTCCATCGCGAAAATTCTTCCGTCTTTTATGCCGCTTCAGGGAGCGGAGGCCAGGAAAGCGACGTCACGGCGACGCCGCATCCCAGGGAGCTCAAGGCTTTTGGAGGCAAACAGCCGGCGAAGATGTTTCACGTGAAACATCTTCGCCGGCCGTTTGCGGAGAAGGAGTTCACCCGATTCGGGTGAACTCCTACACCCAAAAAAGTGTAGCATTTCACCCTTGCGCGCACTGAGGGAATTTGCCGCGATGGGGGTCGCAACCGGGGTGGAGGCGCGGGTGCGCTGAAGAATGGGAGAGTTGTTGAGGAGCGCAAAACCCGTATTTCATTGAAACCTCACGAGGTTTCAAACTTCCCGTTTGTAAAGATGCGGGCTGCGCCCTGTGAAAAAAACCTCATGATCGTTGGTGCTTGCGCGAAGTGTTGACCGCGAGTGGCGATCCGCATCGATCGCGCGATAATCGGTACGCTCGCGATGCTCGGGTGGGTCGCTAAGTCGTGCGGGAAGCCGGTCATGAGCCGGTTCCGACCCGGCCGCGCGAATCTCGCAATGGACCAAAAAGCGTAAAGGCGCTAGAGTCGGAATGCGAGCAGAGAAGCCGGAACAGAGAACGGAACGTGGCTAAAGTCATGGTCAAACGAGAGTCATCGGTCGAGCGCGACCTCGATTATCATGCTTGGCTCGAAAGCCAGACCGCAGCGTTGCGGGCGCGACAACGCGCGGGCCTCGATTGGGACAAGCTAGCCGAGGAACTGGATGCGATGGCGGCAAGCCAGCGAAGCGAACTCAAGAATCGGCTTCACGTTTTGTTGCTCCATCTGCTGAAATGGCAAACCCAGCCAAATGAGCGTGAGTTCAGAGGACGCGGTTGGCTGCTATCGATGCGAGAGGCGCGTCGCCAAATAAAGGATTTGATCGATTACTCGCCGTCCCTGAAACACTATCTGCCGGACCTGTTGGCGGGCGCTTGGGAATGGGCTTGCGAAGACGCCCTCGATGACGCCCCCGACTGCAAGTTCTCCGCAGTCTGCCCATGGGCCTATGAAGAGTTCATGGCGCGCGATTTTCTCCCGGCCGATGTGACTTAAGGAAGCGCTCGGAGAGTGGGAGAGTTGTTGAGGAGTCCGAAACCTTGATTCATTGAAACCTCGCGAGGTTTCAAACTTCCCATTATGGAGACTCCGCTCGCGATGCTCGGGTGGGTCGCTAAGTCGTGCGGGAACCGGGGTCGTGTGGCGTCAATCGATGATGGGTTTTGGCACTGGTGCAGTCTGCTAGAATTAAGCGGAGCGCAAACAGGCACGTGACATTTGTGTCAATGCGCGGATACGCTGATGTGCTTGCATGTGGACCACAAAAATTGTTTGATGGTGTCAGTCAAGAAATGTTGACAGTGAACCCTGGCATGAAAAGAGAGCGGAGGGAGCGGGGCTCGAACCCGCAAACCGTGGGACAAGCACGGTTGCCCGATTTACAGTCGGGTGGTTTAGCCTTTCACCCATCCCTCCGCATGAGCGGCGGCGGTAGGCGACTGAGAGGGAGAATCCAATCCTCGGTCTCCGCCAAGAGCTGAGAGGATCGCATCCTGAAGCCTGCCGCCGCCTAGCTCAATACGAATAACGTACCAGCGAGCCCGATCCCAAGAAAGTCTTCTGCCAACAGGTTGTGCACAAACGCGCGGCTAATATCTGTCTGCTAGTTCCGCGATTTTTTCCACGGACCACAAATGATCGGTGACGCCCGCTTCCATCGCGGGCGAGCAGCGGATCGTTTGATTGATTCTCGCAAAATTGTAATGCATGAAATGGAGTGCGACCGCGTGCTTGTGGTTCGCGAGTTTCTTGCTGTGCGCGTTGGTCAATCTCGTGAATCTTCGCATGCTCATTCGCATGGTCAAATTCTGGCGCTCCACAAAACTAGTCGAAATAAATGCAGGATCGGGATTTCCGCTAATCGCTTTGCGGATGCCCGTACATTTCGGCGGGCTGTACCGAGCTTCGCCCGCGGGTTCCGCGCCAAATAGCTTCACCAGCATCGCGTAGTCCACGTTTCCAACCCACGCTTCATCAACGGCGCTCAGATAGGCCCTGTGTCCGTCAGTGGTCAACTGGATGCGGTTATTGAGCCTGCTAGCCAAGTCCATGATGAAGGTTCGGATGAGAAGGATATACTTGTGTAGTTGAACTGATAGAAAGCGCGATGCGCGGGTGGGTCGCCAAGTCGTGCGGGCCGGAGTCGGAAAGAATTTCGTGAAACCTTTGAAAGGTTTCACACTTCCCACAGTGATAGACCCGAAAGTCGGTCTTGCGAATCGCGTCGAGGAGACCTTTCGCGGACGCGTAAGCGTTTTTCAGTGACTGACGCTCGCGATGCTCGGGCCATGGCTAAGTCCTGCGCGATAGGCGGTATCCTGCGCATATCGCCACCTTCTTCCAGCAAATGGGAAGTCTGAAACCTCTATGAGGTTTCAGTTTCCTGAAAAACTAAAGGTTTTGCGTTCCTCAACCACTGGAATACGCGCGGAGGACCGCGCGAGATCCTTCGACTCCGGCAGCCTGCGTTCAGCGACTGTGTTGAAGGTCAAGCAAATAGCTAGGGTTCCACGGCAGCTGGTCGCGCAGGATGGCATTGAG
>JBEKJC010000004.1:0-135851 GCA_050011435.1 Binataceae bacterium (SeqCode) | reverse complement strand
AACGACCTGCCAACCGGTGGGAGTTTCAGCGGTGAAAAGAAACGAGTTTTCTGGAGTAGTTACCAATACACCCTGGGGTAGCGGCAGCGACGGGCTGAGGACTTCAACTCCTCCGCCCACTGCAACGCCACCCTCATTGCAAGAAACCTGCTGTTCCACG
Organism: Binataceae bacterium (SeqCode); assembly: GCA_050011435.1. Taxonomy (GTDB): domain Bacteria; phylum Desulfobacterota; class Binatia; order Binatales; family Binataceae; genus JADMIL01. Next base: position 135,691 of record JBEKJC010000004.1, on the reverse strand, counting down.
GAACTGTTGGGGCCAACCGTCGTGGGCGTATATGGCGCAACAGCGGTGCTACAGACGACGTAAGCTTCTCCCACCGGGGTTGCTCGCGCCACGCCTCGCGGCACAAAGGTCCAAAGACCGATAGCGAGAATGACGACTATCCAACTTCTGTTCTTCATAAGTCCTCCCTGTCTAGATGCCCTCTGACTTACACTGAATCGCCTGCGTTTGTACACTCTTTTTTTGACAGCCTACGGAAGGCACAAGAGATTTTAACGGGGATTTCCGTTTTGCCTCTTCGATTCCGACTCCGATTCTATAGAACGAAAGATCGAACGGCGTTCCTCGACAAGGTTTTAGGTAGGCGATCAGGCTCAGCCATAGTCGCACCTCGTTTGCGCGGAAGCGATGGCAGTTAAGTCGCCAAAGTCGAATTGCTGTACTTCGATAATCTGATCTACATCGCCAATTGCTATAATTCGTCGGCCTCGAACTGTTCCGCTTAGCGATTAGTTAATCATTTGTCCTTCGGATGTTCGCGCGCCCGTCAAACTACCGAACGATTTCCATGCGTATTGTGCTTGCGTGGACTAGTCGTTCCGGCGGGTTGGGGGGAAGGCGGTATTTGGTGGTGGGTCCGTACCGGTTAAGCGAGGACTATCTGCCCACTCAGTTGGTGCCCGCGCGCGCCAATGCAGTTATGCGCGCGACCACGCCCAAATCCTGCCGATCCATTTGGATTTCTGATTTCCACCTTGGCACGCACGGATGCAAGGCGGACGCGCTCCTCGATTTTCTGCGCAATCACCAAGCTGAAAATCTCTATCTGGTCGGTGACATTGTCGATGGCTGGAACGCCGGGCCCTCCTGGTACTGGAGCCACGCGCAAAAGGCCGTGGTCCGCGAAATCGCGGCCTGGCGCAAGCGCGGTGTCCGCATCGAGGTGATTCCCGGCAATCACGATGACGTCGGTTTGCTCGAAGCTCTATTCGGCATTATGCCGAGCCGCGACGAATACATTCATCGCACCGTCGATGGCCGCCGCCTGCTGGTCATTCACGGCCATCAGTTCGACGGTTCGCTCGCCTCCGCCCGCCTGTGGAAATCGAATCAAACCTACTTGATGGCACAGAAGATCAACCGTTGGTATAACCGCGACCATAGTCATTCAGAGGTCCGCCCGGGCGCCTTTTCCACCTACCTCAGATATCGCCTCAAGCGTGCGGTTGAGTTCTTCAGCGATTTCGACGATCGCCCGGTGCTCGAGGCTGCGCGGCGGACTCGCGTTGACGGCGTAATCTGTGGCCACGTCCATCGCGCGGAACAGCGCCTGATCGGACCGATCTGGTACTTCAACGACGGCGACTGGGTTCATAGCCGTACCGCCCTGGTCGAGGACTATCACGGCGCGTTGAGCTTGCTGCGATGGGGCGACGCGCGCAATTCCGCGGCCGGCGCCGATGGCGAAAGCCGAACGGAGGCATCATGAATCTCGTGCGGACTTTGCCGGGAAGCGCCGAACGGCCCCTCGTTGACCTGATTTTCTTCGACGCCGGCGGCGGCCATCGTGCCTCCGCGACCGCGCTCAAGGCGGTCGCCGAACAGCAAAGGCGGCGCTGGCAAATACGCATGGTCAACCTGCGCGAGGTCCTTGAACCAATCGACCTCATCCGGCGGCTCACCGGCGTCAGGGTCGAAGATTTCTACAACTGGATCTTGAAATACGGATTCACCGCGTGCGTCAATCCGATGTTGCCGGTCATGCACATGCTCATCCGGCGCATGCATTCTGCCCAGGTGCGTACGCTTGCGCAGTACTGGCAGGACCGCCCGCCCGATCTGGTGGTCTCGCTCGTCCCGCACTTTAATCGCGCGATTTTCCAGGGCCTGCGCCGCGCCGATATCGCCTTGGCCCGCCCCTCGACACCGATGGTGACGATCCTCACTGATCTCGCCGACCACTCGCCCAATTTCTGGATCGAACGCCAGGAACAGTACTTCATTTGCGGCACCGCCGCCGCCGCCCATCAGGCCTTGACCATGGGCCACAGCGCCGCCCGCGTGCTGCGCACCTCCGGGATGATCGTCCGCCCCGAGTTCTATAGCCCGCTCGAGATGCGCCGCCCCGACGAGCGCGCCCGCTTCGGCCTCAGCCCCTATCTGCCAACCGGACTCGTGATGTTTGGCGGCTTCGGTTCCCCTCGCATGATTACTATTGCGCGCCGCGTCGCCGAGGCCGGTCTGCGCACCCAACTCATCTTCATGTGCGGCCACAATGAAAAGCTGCGCGCGCGCCTCGCCGCGCTCGACCTGCCTTTTCCTCATCACATCGCCGGCTTCACCCGCGAGATTCCCTACTTCATGCGCCTCGCCGATTACTTCATCGGCAAGCCCGGGCCAGGCAGCATCAGTGAGGCGCTGGTGATGAAGTTGCCGGTAATCGTCGATCGCAATGCCTCGACTATGGTGCAGGAACGCTACAATACCGAATGGGTTTTGGAGAACGGCGTCGGCGTCGTCCTGCGCAGCTTCGACGAAATTGCCGAGGGCGTCGGTGCGATGCTCGACGCCGCCCGGCACGCCAACTTCCGCTTCAAGCTGCGTTCGATCGACAACCAGGCGGTCTTCGAAATACCTGCTATGCTCGAATCGCTGATGTCGCCGGCGCGCCTCGACTTCGAACCGCAAGCCATACGCGCGCTAGCCTGAATGGAACGGGAGCTCGCGATCGCCATGAAATTTCCGGCCGGTTTCCGCTGGGGCGCCGCCACCGCCGCGCACCAGGTCGAGGGCGCCAATACCAATTCCGATTTCTGGCTGCTCGAACACCTCGACGGCACCGTCTTTATGGAACCCTCGGGCGACGCCTGCGATCACTACCATCGTTATCCCGACGACATCGCACTGCTTGCCAGCCTCGGCTTCAACGCCTATCGCTTCTCCATCGAATGGGCCCGCGTTGAGCCTGCGCCCGGTGAGTTTTCGATCGCGCAACTCGATCATTACCGCCGCATGCTCGAAACCTGCCATCGCCACGGGCTCGCCGCCGTCGTCACGATGCATCATTTCTCGTCGCCGCGATGGCTCGCGGCGCGCGGCGGATGGGAGGCGGCCGAGACTGCGATGCTCTTTGCGCGCTACTGCGAGCGCGTCGCCAACCATCTCGGAGACCTGATCGATACTGCGTGCACCATCAACGAAATCAATCTCCCGGTGGTGCTCCGGCAATCGGGATTTTTGCACAGCGACGATGCGATTCTGCGGGCGCAGTGGCGCGTCGCGGCCGCGCGCGCGGTCGGCGTCGAAGCGGAGAATTTTTCCAGCTTTCCCTTTTGCGTGCGCAGCCTTTCGCGCGAGGTTTTGCTCGACGCTCATCGCGGGGCGACCCAAGCATTGCGCGCCGGCCGCGGTAAATTTCCCATTGGCATGACGCTCGCCCTCCGCGATATGCAGGCGGTGCCCGGCGGCGAGGATGCCTGCGCGCGCGCCCGCGGCGAAGCGGAGGACATCTATCTCGAAGCCGCCCGCGGCGACGATTTCCTCGGCGTCCAATGCTACACGCGCGAGCGTTTCGGCGAGCATGGCGTACTGCCCGCGGACGGCTCCGCGCGCTTCACCCAGATGGGCTACGAGTTCTGTCCCGAAGCCCTGGAAGCGGCGATCCGCTATGCCGCCGCGGCCGCGTGCGTCCCATTGATCGTAACCGAGAGCGGTGTCGCGACCGCCGACGACTCGCAGCGCATCGAGTTCGTCGAGCGCGCCCTGGCTGGCGTCGCACGCTGTCTCCGCGACGGCATCGACGTGCGCGGCTACTTCCACTGGTCATTGCTCGATAACTTCGAGTGGCTATTCGGCTATGCTCCCAGGTTCGGCTTGATCGCGGTTGATCGCGAAACCCAGCGCCGCACCGTTAAACCCAGTGCCGAATGGCTCGGAGCGTTCGCGCGCGCCAACGGTACTGGCTAATCGCAGTGACTATCGACAATCGCGCATTCAGCAATAGCCAATCCGGCGATACCATTCGATCGCGTCGGCCAGCGTCGCTGACAGCGGTCGCGGCGTGATGCCGAGTTCCGCCTGCCCCCGGCCTTGATCGAATGCTTCGTGCAGCATAGTCAGCATCGGCGCGAGCGCCGGCAGCGGCGGGCGCAGACCCAGCGCTCCCAGCGCGATTTCGGTCCAACAGGTTGCAATCACGGCGAGCGTTATCGGCGCGACCAGGCGCGGCGGCGCGACGCCGCCGATCTCGCAGAGCCAGGTGTACAGCGCCTCGACCGAGAGATTGTGCCCCGTCAGCGGAATCGGTTCGCCGTAATGCTCGGCCTCGAGCGCCGCGGCCAGACCGGCCGCCGTGTCGCGCACGTCGATCACGTTGATCGAGTGCGCGACCGCAGCCGGCGCTTCCCCGCTTAGCAGCCGCGGCACGAAGCACAGCTCGCGCGCCTTGATGTCCCACGGGCCGATGCACAGCGTCGGGTTCACGACCACCGCCCGCAGTCCCGTGCGCGCCGCCGCCAGGATTTCGCTCTCGATTATTTGTTTCACCGCAAAATATGGATGAAGCTGTCGAATCCATTGGCGCTGTAGCCGTTCGAAGCCCGACGAAGGATCGGGTAGCGTCGTGAACGAACTGACGTATGCCAGGCGCGCGTGCTGCCCCCGCACGGCCTCGATCAGCATTTGCGTCCGCCGCCTGGCATAGTCGATCGACTCCGCTGCGCTTTCCGCGAGCGGCCCCATCAGCGACGGATACGGCGCCGCCGCGTCCACCACGACCTCGTGCCCTGCGACCGCCCGCTCCAGGTGGCCGGGAGTGTCCAGATCGCCGCAGAGGTAGCGCACCGCAAGGCCGCTCAGGTTCGCCGGCGCCTCCGCACGCCGGCTGCTCGCCGTGACCTCGTAGCCGCGCTCGATCAACTCGCGCGTGATCGCGTTGCCGATATGTCCCGAGGCGCCGAGTACGAGCGCTTTCACGTTCGCTCCTGCCGGCCGATCGCGATTGATAGCTCCGCGCCCCGCACTCGTGATACCGGCCTCATTTGCTCGCCTTGGCTGCTTTGGTAGAAATTCTCATTGGCCGTTTGCGCCGCGCTCATGGTAACCTCGCCAACCAGCGTCGCGCCAGTGTGGTGTTGAGTCGCGGCCGGATCGGCTGAGCGCGGCAGGGAAACCGAATGTCTGCGATCGCCTGTCGCAATTGCGGCAAAATTAATCTTCCCGACAAGCATTTCTGCGTCGAATGCGGAAAGCGTCTCGAACTTTCGTGCGCGGCGTGCGCCGCCCCGATTGAGCCCGGAGAAAAGTTCTGCGGAAATTGCGGAATCCGCCTCGAGGCCGCAGAAGCCCTCCGGCCCGATAGCGACGGCGCGGCTGACTTGCAGGCCGCGGGCGAGCGGCGCCATCTCACCGTGCTCTTTGCCGACCTCGTCGGCTCCACTCAGATGGCGACCCGGCTCGATCCCGAGGAATACCACGATATCATCCAGGCCTATCATCGCTCCGTCGCCCGCGTCGTCGCGCGCTTCGACGGCTATGTCGCGCAATACCAGGGCGACGGCATCGTCGCATACTTCGGATGGCCGCTCGCGCATGGCGACGACGCGGAGCGCGCAATTCGCGCCGGTCTCGAAATAATCGCCGCGATCGAGGACCTCGATCGCGGCCTGCCCCCCGCTAGTCAGATTGCCGTGCGTGCCGGCATCGATACCGGGCCCGTGATGGTCAGCCAGCTCGGCGGCGGCGAGCGCCGCGAAATAACCGCGATCGGCGAGACGCCGAATATCGCGGCGCGCGCCCAGGGCTTGGCGCCCGCAGGCGGCCTCATGATTACCGCCGCGACCAACCGCCTGGCCGCCGGCCTCTTCGCGCTCGAGCCGATGGGTCCCCAAATCGTCAAGGGCGTTGCGCAGCCGATCGAACTCTTTCGCGTCCTGCGCGCGACCGGCGTGCGCGGCCGGCTCCATGCCGCAGCCAACGCGCTCACACCGTTCGTCGGTCGTGATGAGGAATTGCGCGCGCTCGTTGAACGATGGGAAATGGTCAGCGCAGGCGAAGGCCAGGTTGTCGTTATCCGCGGCGAACCGGGTATCGGCAAGTCGCGCCTCGCGCGGCAGTTCCGCGAATCTCTCACCGCCCTCCCGCATAGTTGGCTCGAAAGTTTCTGCTCCTCTTTCGACCTCAACACGCCCTTCGCGCCCGCCGTTAACCTCATCGTCTCTTCGTTCATCTGGAGCACCAGCGAATCCACCGATGATCGCTTCGCCGCGCTCGAACAGAGCCTGCGCGACGCCGATCTCAAGGTCGAAGAGGCGATGCCGCTGCTGGCCGAGATGGTCAACCTGCCGCTGCCCGATCGTTATCAGCCTTCGCTGGCGCCCCCGGACCAGAAGCGCAGGCGCCTGATTGCCGTGATCGCGCAATGGACGTTTTCGCTGGCGCGGCTCCAGCCGCTGGTGCTGCTGCTCGAAGATGTGCAGTGGGCCGACCCTTCCACCCTCGAGCTGAATCAGGTGCTGGTCGAACAATGCGCGACCAGGCCAATCATGCTGATGTTCACCGCCCGCCCCGAATTTATCCCGCCGTGGCCCTCCCGCAAAAACCATTCTCAGCTGACGCTCGCGCGGCTCAACGGGCGCCATACGCGCGAGATGGCGCGGCTGGCGGTTACCCGCGCGGTGCTCGGCGATCGCACACTCGACCTGGTGGTCGAGCGTACCGACGGCGTGCCCCTGTTTGTCGAGGAGCTCGCACGCGTGGTCGCCGAGACCAACGATGCCGGCGGCAGCGAACAGCAGATCCCCGCGACCCTCGCCGAGTCCCTCATGGCGCGCATCGACCGCCTCGGCGCCGCCAAGGAAATCGCCCAAATCGCCGCCGTCGTCGGGCGCGGTTTCTCCTACGATCTGTTGCGCGAGATCGCCGGCAAGCCCGACGAAGAAGTGCGCGCGGCACTCGATCGCGTCGTAAATGCCGATCTCATCCTCGCCACCGGCACCCTGCCCGAAGCGACCTACCTCTTCAAACATGTGATGGTGCGCGACACCGCTTATGGTTCGCTGCTGAAATCGCGCCGGCGCAAATTGCATCGTGCCGTTGCCCGCGCGCTGACCGGTAAATTCTCGCAACAGGCCGAGGCCGAGCCGGCCTTGCTGGCATATCATCTGACCGAGGCCGGCGACGGCGATCGCGGCGCCGCCGCATGGCAAAAGGCGGCCGACCGTTCCGCCGCGCGCGGCGCCTTTGCCGAAGCCGCGAGTCATTATTCCCGCGCCCTCGGGGTTCTGCTGACCATCCCCGAGTCCGACGCCCGCAACCAGCGCGAGATGGCCCTGCTGGTCTCCTTGGGCTCCGTCCTCACCCCCACCAAGGGGCTGGCGTCGCGCGAGGTCGAAAGCATTTTCCTGCGCGCCCGCGAACTCGGCAACCGGCTCGGGAACGTGCGCTCGGCTGCGATCCTCGGGCTGTGGCAGACCTACCTCACGCGCGGTGAACTGGCTGCCGCCCAGACGCTCGCCGAACAACGCCTCGAAATTGCCCGGCGCGAAGGCGTTCCGTTGTCCCTGTGCTGGGGCCATTTCGCCCTCGGCGCCACCCTCTTGCATCAAGGCCGCCTGCCCGGCAGCCTCACCCACCTGCGCGCCGCCGTCGAGCAATCGCATAATCGCGACGCCGTCTCCCGCCCCTTCGACGCGGGCTTGCTCGCGATGAGTTACCTCGCCGTCGCTCTGATGCTCTCGGGATTCCCCGATCAGGCCCGCGCAGTCTCAGTCCGCACCATGCGCACCGCCGAGCAACTCGCGAAGCCGTCGAATATCGCCTTCTGCGCTGTCAATGTCTCCGCGATGCATCAGCTCTCGTTCAATCCCCAGGCCGCTCTCGAGATCGCGCGTTACGCCGGCGCTATCGGTCGCTCTCACGGCGTCGCCCAATTAGCCTCCGCCCTCGACGTTTATGGCGGATGGGCGGTGGCCGCCTGCGGCAATCCGCGCGAGGGCGCCGATCGCATTCGCCGCGGCATTGCCGGATGGCTCGCCGACGGTGGACGGCTCCCGCATGCCTGGTACCTCTCGATGCTCGCCTGGACCTACGGCCTCGATCGACGCTTCGAGCAAGCCGAAGACACCTTGCAGGACGCTACTGCCGCGATCGGCGAGCTGCACATGGAGGAGCCGATCGTCGCCTGGACCCGCGCCGATATCCTCCGCATGGCCGGGGCTGACAATGCCACCCTCGAAACCGCGTGGCGCGCGGCCATCGATTCCGCGCGCGCCAAGGACATGCCCATTTTCGAACTGCGCTCAACCGTCGGCCTCGCGCAATTGATGGCCGCTGGCGGCCAGCGATCCGCCGCGCGCGAGATGCTCGCCCCCGCTCACGCCTGGTTCCGCGAGGGCGCCGACACCTACGATCTGCTCGCCGCCCAACGCCTCCTCTCCGCCCTCACCCCCTAACCCCTTCGCCTAGCCGCCTGACCTCTTCCGTCATCCTGAGCCGCGCCTGCCGAAGCGAAAGATCTCGCGCGGTCCTCCGCGCGCCGCTTATCGCGCGATCGAGCAACGCGAGCGTGGCCCACCGACGGCATGGAATGCCGCAACCGCCGCTCGAGGCGGGTCGCCGTCTCACCTGACTCCTGAACTTCGCGCTGCGCTTTGTGACTGGGAAAAGATGGTAGTAAGCTCGCCGCACCATCGCTATACGACATGCAAACGATGGTGCGATAGACGGCGCGCGCGCAGGACTGTGGATGTCCCCGGCGCGCCGCGCTTAACGGAGGACGGGCTATGAATCAGCTCAACACCGAACGCGAGCAGCGCTTCATCGATCTGGCCGCGACACTGGCCGACGATTTCAAGCAGCGCGCCGCGCAGCATGACGAGGAGGCCTCGTTCCCCCATGAGAACTACGCCCGTCTGCGCGAGAGCGGCTACACCAACCTGATCATGCCCGAGAAGTTCGGCGGCCTCGGCGCGAGCATGCTCGAGCGGCTGAAAGCGCAGGAGCGCCTCGCGATGGGCTGCGGACCAACCGCGCTCGCGATCAACATGCACTTCAACGTGATGGGCCTGCTGATCGATCTCGAACGCAAGTTCCACGCCCCCAACGTCACTGCGATGTTGCAACGAATCGCGACCGAACGCCTGATCTGCGGCGGCTCCGGCTCCGAGCCCGACAACGCCGTGATTAACTTGCGCCCGCGCACCACGGCGCGCAAAGAGCCCGGCGGATGGGCCGTCAACGGCCGCAAGATCTTCGGCACGCAAAGCATCGCGCTGGACCTGTTCTTCGCCGAGGCCACCTGGGAAGACGCGCCGCAGGGCGAGACCATCATCAGCTTCTTCATCTCACCGCGCGATACTCCCGGACTCGTGTTCAAGGACGACTGGTACACCATGGGGATGCGGGCGACCGCTTCGCGCAGCTCGGAATTGAAAGATGCCTTCGTGCCGGACGCGGCCGTCGTGCTCACCCGCGGCGTCTCGAAAAGCGGCCGCGTGACCAAGGTCTTCGCCAAGGCGCCGTTCTCGATGGGCGCGGTCTATATCGGTATCGCGCAGGCCGCGCGCGACTTCGTCGTCGAATTCATGCGCGACCGCCCGCGCTTTCCGCTCAAGCATCCGATGAGCCATCTGCCGAGCGTTTACAACAAGGTCGGCGAGATCGATCTACTGATCGAGGCCGCCCGCGCGGTGATGTGGAAGGCGGGCGCCGAGATGAATCTGGACGAGCCCGCGAGCTGGTCGCGCAAGGCGGTCGCGGCGCGAATGATTGCGATTGAGAATTCGGTGAAAGTGGTCGACCTCGCCTTGCGCGCGGTGGGCGGTTCCTCCTACTTCAAGCGCCTGCCCCTCGAGCGCTATTACCGCGACGTGCGCGCCGGGCTTTACCATCCGTTCGACAGCGACGAGAGCCTCGAATTCCTCGGCAAGAGCGCCTTCGGTCTGCCGATGATGGACGCCGATTCATAATGATCCGCGAATGCGCCTTCTCGAGGCCCCCTCCGGCGCCTTTTCGCCGGGCGCGGGGCTTGTCGGTTGGATTGCATTCGTGAAATAACCAATGTGAACAGGTGAGTTGCACTCTCGCCGGCAGCGGGACGGTTGAGAGGCAGCATCACATCTAGATTGTCTGCCCATCCTCCATTACCCGCCAAACCAGGAGGAGTAATGCGTTACGATATAGTTATAAAAAACGGCACCGTGGTTGACGGCTCCGGGATGCCCCGGTTTCGCGCTGACGTTGGTATTGCCGGCGGAAGAATCGCGTCGATCGGCAGGATCGGCGACAGTGCCAACGAAGTCATCGATGCCGACGGCCACATCGTGTCGCCCGGCATCATCGACGCGCACACCCACATGGACGCGCAGGTCTTCTGGGATCCGATGGGGACCTCGTCCTGCTGGCACGGCATCACGTCGGTCGTGATGGGTAACTGCGGATTTTCGCTGGCGCCCTGCGCGGAGAAAGACAAGCTGCTCGTGATGCGCAATCTCGAGCGTGCCGAGGACATCTCGCCCGAGGCGATGGAGGCCGGCATCAAGTGGTCGTGGGAAACCTTTCCGCAGTACCTCGACGCGGTCGATCGCACGCCCAAGGGAATTAACTATACCGCGTACATCGGACACTCGGCCCTGCGCACCTTCGTGATGGGCGAGCGTGCGTTTGAGCACGAGGCGAACGCCGACGAAATCGACGCGATGAAGCGTGAACTACGCAACGCGATTCGCGCCGGCGCGATCGGCTTCACCACGTCGCGCACGCGCAATCATCAGACGCCCGACGGTAGCCCGGTCGCGAGCCGTCTCGCGAACTGGAGCGAAGTTCGGCAGTTGGTTGGCGTGATGGGCGAAGAGAACGCCGGGGTGTTCGAGATCGCGGGCGAAGACACCGGCCTCGCGCCCGACCGCGTCCAGGATTATCTCAATCGGCTGAAGGCGCTGGCCGTCGACACCCGCGTGCCCGTGACTTACGGCATGTTCAGCATGCACAAGGCGCCCGACTACTGGCGTCAATTTTTCAAGCTCTCCGATGAGACCGCCGATGCCGGCGGCCGTATGTTTATCCAGGTGCACAGCCGTGCGCTGAACGTCGTGCTCTCATTCGAGACCACGATGCCGTTCGATCGGCTGCCGGTCTGGCGTGACGTGCGCAAACTTCCGCTGGCCGAACAGGAAGCCGCGCTGCGCAATCCCGAAATGCGCCGCAAGCTGATCGAAGCGGTCCATCAGGAACCGAAAGATGGCGCCAGGATCGTTGGCGCCGAGCCGCGCCGCGCGAACTTCAAGTGGCTGTTCGTGATGGACAAGGCGAGCCCGCCGCATCGCTCGGTCGCCGAGATCGCGAGCGAGCTCAACAAGGACCCGGTTGAGGTGATCATCGACCTGGCGCTCGAAAAGCACATGAAACAGTTTTTCCTGCAGCCGCTCGCAAACGAAAACCAGGACCACGTACTCGAAATGATGCGCCATCCGCGTTCGGTCGTGACCTTCTCGGACTCGGGCGCGCACGTTTCGCAGATCATGGACTCGTCGCTGCAGAGCCACATGCTGAGCTACTGGGTTCGCGAAAAGCAGGCGCTGACGCTCGAGCAGGCGATCAGGATGCTGACCTTCGTGCCGGCGTCGCATTGGGGCCTGACCGGCCGCGGCTTGTTGCGCGAAGGGATGGCGGCCGACGTGATCGTGTTCGACGCGGACAAGATTACGCCGATGATGCCGAGTGTCGAGCACGATTTGCCGGCTGGAGCGCGCCGCCTCAAGCAGAAGGCGGCCGGCCTGAAGGCAACCGTCGTCAATGGCGAAGTGCTCCTGCGCAATAACGAACATACGGGTGCGCTGCCCGGCCGGTTGCTGCGCGGGCCCCTGGCTCGCGGATAGCCGACGATCGGCGAACCGCTAATAAGAAGGAATAGATGATGGCAAGTCCAGAATTAGCGACAGTACTCGAAATGATCAGGGCCGTGCCGCGAGATCCCACCGCCGAGGTCGGCCGGATGCGCGGTGCGATGGAAAAAGTTAGCGAGCACGTTGCGCGCGACGTCAAGTGCGAAGCGCTCAGTGCGGGTGGCGTGCCGGCCGAATGGATCGTGCCGCCGAACGCCGCGGCCGATCGCGTCATCCTTTATCTTCACGGCGGCGGTTACGTGATGGGATCGATCAACACCCATCGCGCGATGATCGCACGGATCGCACGCGCGTCGCAGGGGCGGGCGCTGGCGCTGGATTATCGCCTGGGACCCGAGCATCCGTTTCCGGCTGCCGTTGACGATGCGACCGCCGCATATCGCTGGCTGCTGGCGCAAGGCTACAAGCCCGGGAAGATCGTAATTTCCGGGGATTCGGCGGGCGGAGGATTGACGCTGGCCACGCTGATCGCATTGCGCGACGCGGGCACCCCGCTTCCTGCCGCGGCCGTCCCGATTTCGCCGTGGGCCGATCTGGAAGGTACGGGCGCCTCGATCAAGACGCGGGCGGCGATCGATCCGATGGTCGATCAGGCGGGCCTGCACCGGATGGCGACGCTGTACGCCGGCGACCATAATTTGAAAAATCCGCTGCTATCGCCGATTCATGCGGACTACAAAGGGCTGCCGCCGATGCTGATTCATGTCGGCGACGCGGAAATCCTGCTCGACGATTCCACTCGCGTGACGGAACGGGCGAAGGCGGCGGGGGTCAAAGTCGAACTCGAAGCCTGGCCGGAAATGTTCCACGTCTGGCATGTGTTCGCGAAGATCCTGCCGGAGGGACAGCAGGCGATCGACCGGATCGGTTCGTACGTACTCGCTCACACCGCGTAATTTTTGCGCACGGCAGGGCGGGCATTACACAACTTGTGCAGTGGCACGCGGCACCTTGGACGATCCGGGGTGCCGCATTTTTTTACCCCCACCGAAATCTTCCGCGAGCTTCCGTTGCCAGGAAATTGATGTTCGATCTACACGCCGTGTTATCCTTGCGGTCGATGCTCGCCGTGCTTGAAGCTCGATCGAAATGATGACTCAGCTTTACGATAATTGGAGCCGCCTGCTCGCGGAAGTCGTCACGGCGGAGGGACGGGTTGACTATGTGCGCCTGGCCGATCGCCGTGAAATTCTCAATCGGGTGATTAGCGACTTTGCTGCCGTCAGTCCGGAGACCACGCCCGCCGCGTTCACCGGTGAGGAGGAGCAACTCGCGTATTGGCTCAACGCGTACAACGCCTTCACGCTGCACGCGATAATGGAGGAGTATCCAATCACGTCGGTGTGGAAGACACGCGACGGCCAGTTCTTTCAACGCCGCCGGCATCTAGCCGGCGGCAAGCCAGTGAGTCTCGACGACATCGAGCACGCGATCCTGCGATCGCGCTTCGCCGAGCCGCGGATTCATTTTGCAATCAATTGCGGTTCCAACGGCTGTCCGCCGATTCGGCCGTCGGCCTACCAGGCGCAGGGGCTGCGCGAAACTCTGCGGACGGCGACGCAGCAATTCCTGGCGAGCAAATGGAATTGCCGCATCGACCATGACGCGCGGCGAATTTACGTATCGCGCATATTCAAGATGTACGCGCAGGACTTTGCCGGCGCCAGTGGGAGCACCGCCGAATATCGGCTCGGGGTGCTGCGCTTCGTCGCGGAACATACCGGCGTGGCGTTCGAGCGCATCGCGGATTTCGAGGTCGTCTATAACACTTACGACTGGGGCCTGAACGATTCGCGGCGCGCGCCGCATTTGGGCCCGATCCGGTTTCACGAATCGGTCGAGCATTTCGCGGAGGCCGACGGCCGATTGCGCGAGTTGTACCTGTACGAGGGCAATTTCTGCAATCGCACGTGCGCGTGGTGCACGATAAACGGATCGCCGCACGGCACCTATCATCCGTATAGCACCGCGGTGCTCGACCAGGCGGTTGCGAGCGTCGCACGCGACGGCAACCTGAAATTTTACGGCGGAGAACCGACGCTGCACGCCGCCGACGTAATCGAAGCGATCGGCTACGTCCGCCGCAAGGGCTTTGGCGGCCTGGTTTCGATCTATTCCAACGGCGTGAAGGCCGCCGCGCTAATCGGCATCCTCGAGAGCGATCCGCGCAGCGAGGCGGTGCTGAATTATTCCATCTATCACGGACGCGGCGCCGAACCTCTGCCCGCGCACGCGAAGGAGCAACTCGAGCATTGGTCGGCGGCAAATCCGGGGCGGCTTTTTCAGGGTTACAAGGTACTCTTTCACGCCGGCGCGGGAGCGGGGCAGGTGTACGATCGCGATCGCGAGGCGGGCTATCACGGCATCGGCACCGGATGCGTGCGCTGTTTCCCGGTGCTCACGACCGCGGGGAAATTTCACGCCTGTCCGTTTGCAGCGGAGATCGCTTCGCCGCATTACGATCTGGGCCGCGTCGGCGCCGATCCCGACCAAATCTTTCAGAATTATCGGCGGTTCCGGAATTGGGCAGACGAAACGCTCGACCCGGCCGCGCGCGCCCGCGGCATTTCAAGCTGCGAGATGTGCCATAAACATCTCGCCGATCTGCCCGCTCCCGAATACGCGCGTTAGTCCGCGAATCAACCGCGAGAAGGCCGGCGCAAGGGACAGAAACAGCGCTCGGCGCACGCCCACGTCAATCACCTTCTCTATGGCAGCATCGCGCCGCAATTGGCTAATATGGCTGCGGGAGGGACCCATCTATGGCAGCGACAATTATCTATGGGGACAAGACTGCGCAGGTGCCGAGCGCCTCGGCGCAAGGCGAGAACCTGTGGGTGCCGCTCGGCGACCTGCAGCGCACGACCGGATGGGAACTCAAGCCCGAGGGCGTTTGCCAAGGCGATCTTTGCGTGCCGATTCCGCCGCGCCGCCGCGACGAATTCGTGCGGCCTGATAAATCTTTCAACCTGGGAGCGTTCGCGCGCCTGCGGCAACAGGCCGTCGTGCATGACGACGCGCATGGGGTGTGGTTTTTCGGCGAAGCGCCCGACGCGCGCCGCAACGCGTTGCTCTCGCTACAAGCTCCCGACTTCACACTGCCCGACATCGACGGCAAAGCGCATTCGCTGTCCGATTATCGCGGCAAGAAAGTTCTGCTGCTTTCGTGGGCTTCGTGGTGAGGATGCCGCTTCGACCTGCCAGTCTGGCAGGGCATTTACGCTGAACTGAAGGACCGGAATTTCACGATTCTTTCGATCGCATTCGATACCGGCGGCGTCGCCGCCGTGCGGGATTACATTCGGCCGACGCAGCCCCCGCAGATCGCGCCGGAAATTCTCGACATCATGGGCTGGAATAGCGCGGATATTGCCCGCGCGGCGGCGCCCACCTACCCGAATCTGATCGACGAGACGCATATTGTGGCTGAACTGTACAATATGAATAACGTGCCGATGTCGGTGTGGATCGACGAACGCGGACATATCGTGCGTCCGGCTGAACCGGCCGGCGCGAGCGACGGGTTTCGCACGATGGATCGCGCGACCTTCAAGATGGCGAAGGAGGTAGCCGACCAGGGCCGCATCGCGCGCAAACGTTACGTCGATGCGTTGCGGGATTGGGTGGCGAAGGGCGAGGCCAGCGAATTTGTGCTGTCACCCGAAGAAATCCGCGCGCGAATCCAGCCGCCGTCCGACCACGACGCGATCGCGACCGCGAACTTTCGCCTTGGTCAGTGGCTCTATACCAATGGGCATGCGGACGCGGCGCGGCCCTACCTGGTCAATGCGCGCGAGCTATCCCCGGAGTGCTGGCATTTGCTGCGGCAGACGCTGGAGCTGGAGGAAGTGGGCAAAGCGTCGGGGCCGGACTTCTTTGGCGCCGTCGATGCGCTCGGCAGCCGGCCGTACTATCCGCCGGTCGCGTTGAAGGGCGCGCGGAAGTAATCGAACGAAGGCGGTGGCGGGTCGATCAACCTGCCACCGCCGCCGTCCGCATCAATGCTCGTGGCCGCCGGTGATTTCGCGCACCAGGCTGCCGACCACGCTCTTGGCATCGCCGAAAATCATCAGGGTCTTGTCGAGATAGTACAGCTCGTTTTCGATTCCGGCGAAGCCCGGGCTCATGCCGCGCTTGATCACCATCACGGTGCGCGCCTTATCGACTTCGAGGATCGGCATGCCGAAGATCGGGCTGCTCTGGTCGTGCCGTGCCGCGGGGTTGGTGACGTCGTTGGCGCCGATGACGAGCGCGACGTCGACCTGCGGAAAATCTGAGTTGGCGTCATCCATCTCGATCAGCCGGTCGTAGGGCACATCGGCCTCAGCCAGCAGCACGTTCATGTGGCCGGGCATGCGTCCGGCGACGGGATGAATCGCGAACTTCACGTCGATGCCGCGCTTGGTCAGAGCGTCGTAGAGCTCGCGGACCTTGTGCTGCGCCTGCGCGACCGCCATGCCGTATCCCGGCACGATCATCACCGAATTGGCCGCTTCGAGAATCGCGGCAGCCTCTTCCGGGGTCGCCGAGCGGACGGTCCCGGTTGCCTGCTTGCCGTTAGTTTCCTGGACCTGGCCGAACGCGCCGAAGAGGACATTGGTAAAGGAGCGGTTCATCGCGCGCGACATGATGACGGACAGGATGAAGCCGGAGGAGCCGTCGAGGGCGCCCGCCACGATCAGCAATTTGCTTCTGAGCACGAAGCCCATCGCGGCGGCCGAGAGTCCCGCATACGAGTTGAGGAGCGAAATCACGGTGGGCATATCGGCGCCGCCGATCGGAACGATCAGGAGGACGCCGAAGACCATCGGAATCGCGATGAGGAACGGGAAAAGCCAGGTCGCGCCCGGATGGTTGACCAGGTAAATCGCGACCAGAATCGCGAGCACCAGAATTCCGAGGTTGACGAAGTTTTGTCCCTTGTAGGTAATCGGGCGCTGCGGCAGAACCTCCTGCAGTTTGCCCGCGGCCATCAGGCTGGCGGTGAAGGTGAGCGCTCCGAGAATGATTTCGATCGACAGCGCAGACATGATGAAGGGCGAGATATTGGGCGTGCGCAAATAGAATTCCGCGGTGCCGACCAATGCGGTCGCGAATGCGCCGAAGGCGTGGCTGAGCGCAGTTCGCTGCGGTACTGCGGTCATCTGCACCAGGCCGAGGGGAATTCCGATGAGCGCACCGACTACCAGCCCGATGAGAACCCACTCGTAGCTGACGATGCCGCGGTAGAGCAGCGTTGCGAGAATCGCGATGAGCATCCCGACTTCGCCGGCCTGCACTCCGCGGCGGGCGGTGGCGGGGGAACTGAGCCATTTGAGCGATAATACGAAAAGCGTTACGGCGACGAGGTAAGCAATCTCGATGACCGGGTCCTGCAGCGATCCGCTCATTACTTGGAACCTCCGCCGCGCGGACTCGCCTTGAACATGCGGAGCATGCGGTCGGTGATGAGAAAGCCGCCGACCACGTTGCTGGTCGCGGCGATCACGGCGAGCGTGCCGAGCACCGTAGACAGAGTGCTCTTCTGTTCGCCGACGATCACGATTGCGCCGACCACTGCGATCGCATCGAGGGCATTGGTGAGCGACATCAGCGGCGTGTGCAGCAGCGGAGAGACGCGCTTGATCACTTCGAAGCCGAGGAAGGCCGCGAGCACCAGCACGTAGAGATTCGAAAGCATTTCGGAAGTCATGGTTTCCTTTCCCGGATCGATCGGTGCAGTTAGTTTTGCGCCGGCGCCTGCGGTATCGATTCGCGGGCGCGCGGATTGACGATGTCGCCATCGCGGGTGATCAGCGTTTCGCGCGTGATTTCGTCCTCAAGATCAAGCACGAGCTTGCCGTCCTTGAGCAGATGAGCAATGAAAGTGGCGAGGTTGCGCGCGTACATCTGACTCGCGTGATAGGGCACCGTGGTGGCGAAATTGAAGGTGCCGACGATCGTGACGCCGCGGGCAACGATGATTTGGTTGGGCTGGGTCAGTTCGCAATTGCCGCCGCGCTCAGCCGCAAGATCGATGATGACGGAGCCGCGCGCCATCGATCCAACCATCTCGCCAGTCACCAGGATGGGGGCCTTCTGTCCCGGCACCACTGCGGTAGTAATGACGACATCGCTTTCGGCGACGACCTTGGTCAGCACTTCGCGTTGTCGGCGATAAAAGGATTCGCCTTGCGCCTGAGCATAGCCGCGCGAGTCTTCGGCCTGGGTGGTTTCGAGCGGTAGTTCGATGAAGCGGCCGCCGACACTGATGATCTGTTCCTTGACGGCGGCGCGAACGTCGTAGGCGGAGACCACGGCGCCGAGACGGCGCGAAGTCGCGATCGCTTGCAGTCCAGCCACGCCCGCGCCCAGTACGAGGACGCGCGCCGGCGTGATCGTGCCGGCGGCCGTCGTCAACATCGGGAAAAAGCGCGGGAGCAGATCGGCGGCGGTGATTACGGCCTTGTAGCCGCACACGGTGGCCATGGCGGAGAGCGCATCCATGCTCTGGCTGCGCGTGATTCGCGGCATCAATTCGACGGCGAAGGCGGTCGAACCTGTCGCGGCGATCTCGGTAACTGTGCGCGGCGACCCGAGCGGTCGCAGGAAGCCGATCAGGATCTGTCCGCGGCGAATGAGCGGAAGGTCGGCGTCGCCAGTCTTATCGTTGGCGCCGTGGCAGAGGACCTGGATAATGATGTCGCTCGTGGCGAAAATTTCGGCGCGCGTTTCCGCGAGCTTGGCGCCCTTGGCAGTGTAGGCGGCGTCCTCGTAGCCGGCGTCGATGCCTGCTCCTTTTTCGACCAGAACTTCGCAGCCGGCTTTAAGTAAGATCGGCACCACGGATGGCACCATGGCGACCCGCCGTTCACCGGGATAAGTTTCCTTGGGTACGCCAACGATCATGATCGTACGATGTCTCCTCTCACTTTCACCCAGTCTGGTGGCGGCGGCTCAAACTGACGACGCTAGTTAATTGCGCGGCGCCTCGACACAAGGGCGGGTGCGCGAAAAAAAGCCCCTCTCGAGAGCGAGAGAGGCGGGTGCCCCACTCCTGGCAACCTTCAACCAGGCAAGCCTCATGACCCCAACTCTTTACTATTAGACCTGCCAAATTGCGAGAGATTCCAATCAACTTGCTAACTGTGCAGTCGCGGTCGCGCTCTTTTGAGCTGGATGGCGCCAGAGGAATTGCGCGGGAAAAATATCGCGCCGCCAAGGCGGGACACGCAGCCGCATTCGATTTCGAGCGCGAACCTAACGCCGTGGAATCGAACTCCTGATGTCGGAGGCCAAGGCTTGCGACGACACCGACAGACCATTGTATTTGCGCATCCCCGAGCCGTCGGGAGAGATCAGAAAGAGATCGAGCACGTGCGTCGTGGCTTCATCGGGACCCTCATCGGGCACGTCGTAAAGGGTGAGCAGCCGATCAATTTGCTGAGTCTTGCCCGTCAGAAATGTATAACCCTGGACGTTGACGCCTTGGGCCTTCGCGTACTTGAGCAGTTGCGCGGGATTATCCTCGTCGGGGTCAGTCGTGACCGAGACCATCGTGACCGACGAATTGAACTGCGTTCCGAGGCTCTGCGCCACCTGTTTCATTTTCGCGGTCAACATCTCGCAGACGCCCTTGCATGATGTATGGATGAATCCGATCAGCACGGGCCTGCCCTTGAATGAACTCAGCGAGACCGCCCTTCCATTCTGATCGATCAAATTCACCGGTGGCAGATAATCGACGCCCGTGCGTGCGATCGCCGCGGCCGGCAGTGCAGAGGACGGGGGCTTGCTGGTGTCAGCGCTGGCCGACATGGCGAAGACGATCGCGATAAGGGCTGCCGACGCGACGCAGATCGTTGGCAAGTACCTGACTGCGATTCGAGTTGAGTTGAGTGGAATCAAAGCAATCCTTCACCCGTGGCGTTTCATCGATTGTCGCATATCCAGTGGGTGGTTGTCTTTCATGCTTAGAGATTCTTTTTAATGCTTTCGTCAGCTATATGCTCGGCTTGCCGAATCGCGAGAGTGACAATCGTCAGGGTCGGATTTTCGCCGGCGCTGGTGGTGAACTGGCTGCCGTCGGAAATGAACAGGTTTTTGAGGTCGTGGGTCTGTCCCCATTTGTTGCAAACGCCGTCGCGAGGATTTTCGCTCATGCGGCAGGTGCCCATGTTGTGGGTCGAAGGGTAGGGTGGCACGGCGACGGTTTGAGTGGCACCGACGGCGTTGTAGATGTCGGCGCCGCGCTTGAAGGCATAGGTGCGCATCGCAAGGTCGTTCGGATGATCGTCGTAATGGACGTTGGGAATGGGCAGGCCCCATTGGTCTTTCTCAGTCGGGTGGAGCGTGACGGCGTTGGACTCCTGCGGCATATCCTCGCCGACGATCCACATGCCGGCCATGTTGGGATATTGATCGAGGAGGCGGGTGTAGTCGCGACCCCAGGCACCCGGCTTGAGGAACGCGGCGGCGAAGGGCAGGCCGAGCGAGATAGTTTCGAACTCGAAGCCGCCGGCAAAGCCGCGCTTAAGATTCAACTCGGACTCGTCGGAGACGATCCCGGCCATGATGGTGCCGCGATTCATATAAACCGGCTTGGCGAAGGTGGCGTAAACCGAACCGGTGGTGTGGCGCATATAGTTCTTGCCGACCTGACCGGAGGAATTTGCGAGGCCCTGGGGGAAAGTCGAAGAGGACGAGTTGAGCAGGAGGCGCGCGCTTTCGATGGAATTGCAGGCGATGCAGACGATGCGCGCTTTCTGAAAAACGTGTTTGCCGTCCTTATCGGCGTAGAGCACGCCGGTCGCCTTGCCCTGTTTGTCGTGCTGAATCTGGAGGGCGCGGCTTTCGGGCCGCAGGTCAAGTTTGCCGGTCGCCTCGGCCTTCGGAATCTCAGTATATAAGGTTGACCATTTCGCGCCGGACTTGCATCCCTGGAAACAAAAGCCGAGCTGCCAGCATGACGAGCGATCGTCGCGTGGGCGGCTGTTGATCGCCATCCGCCCGGTATGCACGGTCTTGTAGCCGGCGCGGGTGGCGCCGTTGTACATCACTTTGAAGTTGTTATTGCCGGGGAGGCCGGGGATGTCGTTGGTGCGGGTGACACCCATCTTGAGTTCCGCTCTGGCGTAATAGGGATCGAGTTCGGCGAGCGTCAGCGGCCAATCCAGGAGGTTGGCTCCGGTGACATTCGAATAGGTAGTTTTGGCCTTGAACTCGTGCTCCTGAAAACGCAGGGAGGCGCCGGCCCAATGCACGGTGGTGCCGCCGACGGTCTTGCAGGTCCAGGCGGGAAGGTTGGGGGAATCCTTGGCGATCTGCCAGTTGCCCGAAGTGGTGCGCTTGTCGAGCCACGCGAGCTGGTTGAAAGCGAACCATTCGTCATTGCGGAAGGTCGCCGACGACTGGTGCTTGCCGGCCTCCAGCAGGACGACCTTGAAACCCTTCTGGCACAGTTCATTGGCGAGCGTACCGCCGCCCGCTCCCGAACCGATGATGACGACTACGGAATCGTCGTTGGGATCGAATCGAGCCACGAGACCATCCTCCGGTCAGGCAGGTTTGGGGCTGGCCGATTCGGGAGGATCCGGCAGCCAGTTCAGGTCGTTGAAGCCGTGATGGATGTATCCACCGATGGGATAGGAAGCGCCCTGGTAGCCGAGTTTCTTCCAGACCGCATGATTGTTGTAGAGCGATACCAGTTCGGTACCGTGGACCTTCTGGAAGAACGGCGAGGTCTCGATATTTTTGAGCGCGGCCACCTGATCCGCGCTGGACATGGTAATGAACTTGTTATTCGTATTCCGGTCGAGAGTCGCGACGCCCTCGTGGAGCACCTTTGCCGTATCCGGCGTGGTCGCGGCTTCAGCGTCCAGGTCCTGAACGACCTTGATGTAGTCGGTGTCGTCGAGGCGATCGTGAGGGAAGATCTGCCGGGTGACCTTGAGTAAGGTCTCGCCTTCGTGGGCGTTGAGGGTTTTCAGGCCGGCGGTCCATTGAGCGGCGTCGCCGACGACGGCGACGCCCGAGACCATTGCGGCCGCTCCGGCGACGACAATGGCGCCTTTTTGGAGAAATTCTCGTCGTTTCATCTTCGCTCCGCTCACCGGTTCATTTGCCCAATTGACGAACGCGCTCGACCAGAGCCGCGACGACAGCAGGCTCGCCTTCGAGGTCGGGATTCGGGGCCATCTCGGCGCTGACCCCGACCGTCTGTCCGCCGAACACGATCGCGCGTGCGATAGTCGCATCGTTGATCGATTTTTGCCAGAGCGGATTGTGGAAATTCAACGGTTTGGGATTGAGGTTCGAGGCCGCGGGGCCGTCGCCGCGCCCTTCGGCGCCATGGCAGGCGATACATCGGGATTCGAAAATATCGGCCGCGGCGGCTCGTGCCTCGGCCGTGATGACGACCTTGGCGGCAGGAGCGGCGAAGGCCGTGGGGGCAGACAGGAGAATCAGCAAGGAGAGGGAGGCGAAGATTCGAGAGCCAGCAAGCATTAGGACTCACTCACTTGAAGAGCGTGGTTGCGGAACTCAGAACTATAGCTTTAGGAGAACTGAAACCTCAACGAGGTTTCAGACTTCCCTTTTTGGAGATTGGCGCTCGCGTAGCTCGGTTGTGGCAAAGTCCTGCGGCGGTCGGGAAAGCGAGCGTTGTCAGGCTGTGGCGAGAGTGAAGGGTGTTGGCAGGCAGAGGACCGTGTGGCGGCGCAATGGTTTAATCGCTCGGCCGGGATGGTTTGATCACGTCGCCAACTGGAGCACTCGGAAAGTCAAGAGTGCCATTGACTGCCATTAGACATACTTATATCTAACTCACTAACGGCACGCTGGCGCATACTAGGATTCGTCAAGATTTCTACCGAGGTCGGAATATATAGGACGCAGTTCGTCTGGTGTAAGTGGCCACTTCGCCTTCGTCTGCCCCGGCTCCTTTTCTGCCAGCAGATAGAGCAGTAACACGGCGGGAAGACGATAAAGCTGTATTGCTTGTGCTCGTTCCCTGATTCGATCAAGCAGGAAAGGTTTATTATCTAAGAGGTCTGCCAGTTCCACGAACAGCTGATCGGTTGAATCAACCTTGTGCCCGAACGCCTCCAAAATGAAGCCCTCGGCCTTCGTAGGTACTGCCTCTCTCCCAACTCTGACGCGATATAAGTCTGCGAGTCGGCTCGAAAGAGCGCGCACAGGAGCGAGTTCGTCCCGGGTCTCATCGATCACTTTCTCGAAATAGTCGTTCGTAGCCTCGATAAGAGCCATACTCTTTGCGACGGCGCGCTTCGTATCGGGCGATACGTTCACTCTGGACTTATAAATCCCAGTGCTGTGGGTAACCTCGGAGTGGGCATGCTGAAGTAGCGTGCGGATCTGAATTTCGCATGGTGTCTCGTGGGGAATGGTGACACCGTGCAGCGCAAGATCCCTCGCCGCTCTGACTATATAGTGAGTCGACTGATAATCGAAAAGCATAGGATTTGCCGCTCGTTCCTCTTCGAAATCCCGGTCTTTTGAGGCAACCCACTCATCTATCTCGTTGATCGACTGTTCGACGATTGAGATATCGCGGGCCACCAGCACTACATAGCGAACCCCTACCTTGTCGGTAATATCGGCATAGGGGTTCTTGTAACCTTTGCCGCGATAAAGAGCCTTTTCAACGAGCGTGTCCATTTGTTTAAGCCGCGGATTCGGCGGCCATATTCGAATGAAATATTCGATCTCCCGAGGGGCAATCAGTTGCGTCAAACGCTCGTTGAGCCTCTGGATGACGTGGTTCCCCCACGCCTCATACAAGGCTCGATCAGCATCCCAGCGCTCAATTAGATCGCGCTCGTTCACCCCAGATTCTCAACTTGGTCCCGGACAATTATGCTGGTCCAGGCTGGCACAACGCCGCTTGGTTGAGTCTCACCGTCGATAGATTTGATCGTGACCAACTCATTGAACTCATCGGCGGGCCCGACGAGTTGAATACGAGATTTAAAAACCACACGCCGCCGTCGAAGCTTCCCGGTCAGATTGCCTAAATTTTTTGAGACAGCTCCGTCTGGGAACTGTTTGGCTGCCATAAACTGCGAGTATTGATCTCTCAGTTGGGGTTCACCCAAGTAGCGTTGTGCAAACCCACGCACTTCGACCACCGGAGAAACCTCCACTTTGAGGTAAGTATACAAACTAGTCTGCAAATCGACTTTTTCATCTTGGGTTAAACCAGAAGATGAAATGAACTGGTTAGTTAGATCATAAAATCGGCGCGTAATGTGAGCGCTGTCCAATTTAAGAGAGCAGCCCAGGAACGACTCGTAAAAATACTGCGCCGCTCCACTGCCGTCAGCAGCTACCAACAAATTATCGTAGATGAATGCATTCCACGGCGGCTGCCCCCGGCGCCGCGACGGGTATTCTTCGACGAACAGACCGATCTTATAGAGTTTGGTTGTCGGAGTGAGAATCAGCTCACGTAGGTACTGAAGCGTCAAGCTCCCTCGGTCTCCAAAGGGAGTAAATCCGGAGTGAGTTTCCGCCTTGATAATTCCCACGATTCTACGAGCTGGATGAAAGGCCGTCCCGTCAAAAACCAAAAGTATGCCGCCGGGTAAGTTCCGATGCAGTTGCACTTCGGTCAACTTGTCCGCGAACTTTCTCGAAAGTGTCACAAAGTGCGAATCGCCGGCTTCAACTAACGACCGGGCCGTGTCGAGCGCACTGTCGGCTTCGGTCCGAATGATTTCCATTTCCAAGCTCTGAGACGGGCTGCCGAGTGCATCGACCACGCGTTGCCTGAAAGTATCCAATGCGTCGGCGGCAAGGTGGACGATTCGGTCTCCATACCGAGGCGTCATTGGAGCCCGATCGTCTCCACGTCTGAAGATTTCGTGGAGCATCACTCGGCCGACAATCAGATTCTCAAGAAGCATCGGATTCCTCTTTTAATAAGGCGGTGAACCACTACGTTAGGCCACTTTGCACTTTAAATTCTAGTGAAACAAAACTCAGCCCGATACCACCTCTTAAAGTGTTCTTATGCTCGAACGTGTGATTCCATACCAAATGCCCTCCAAAAACGTCCCCTTCGCTGCGTGGAGGTTCATGACTGAGGGTGCGCACCGAGTATGCGAAAGCTTCGTGACGCAGCGCAAGCTAAAAGGGTGTGGCGAAGGGGGGCGCATCGTGAGCGTCAATCAATGCACTCATTCAAAGGGGAAGTCTGAAACCTCGCTGAGGTTTCAGAAAGAACTATAGGTTTTGCGTTCCTCGACCATCTCGGCGGAGGGCTATCGAAGTTAAGTTCTGCGCTATGGGGCGGCGGGCGGGGCGGTTAGGGGATGAGGACGGCGCGGCCCTTGATCGTGCCGTTTTTGAGGTCGTGCAGAGCGGCGTTGGCCTGGCTGAGCCGATATTCGCGGGTGGCCAGGGTGACCAGACCGCGGTCCGCGAGCGCCATCAGTTCGAAGAGGTCGGGGTAGGTGCCGACGAGATTGCCGACGATGGTCTTTTCGCTGACGATCATGTCCATCGTAGAGATTTCGACTTTGCCGCCATAGCCGACGATGTAGTAGTAGCCGGCGTTGCGCGTCATCTTGAGGCCGTTGGCAACGGAATCGCCTTCGCCGACGAAGTCGATGACTGCCTCGGCGCCGGCGCCCTGGGTCAGTGCGAGGACGGCGTCGACTTCATTGCCGTCGGCCTTGACGATATGGTCGGCGCCGCAATCCCTGGCGAGATTCAGAGCGAGGTCGGAGCGGTCAATCGCGATGATATCCGCAGCACACAGAGCCTGGAGCACCTGGATCCCGATGTGGCCGAGTCCGCCGGCGCCGATCGCGACGACGAAATCACCGGGTAGGAGATGGCGCGCGGCTTTTTTGGCGGCGTGATAGGCGGTCAGGCCGGCGTCGGCGTAGGGAGCGACGTCCTTGGGCGCGAGCGTAAGGGGCAATTTGATCACGGCGCGTTCGGCGGTTTTGAGGAGTTCGGCGTAACCGCCGTTGGAATCGATGCCCGGAAAGGCGCCGCCGGCGTGCATATCGTTGCCGCGACGGGCGGCCAAGGCTTCACCCTTGCTGAGCAACGGATGACAAATGACCGGGTCGCCGACTTTTACGGTTTCGACCGAGCTGCCAATGGCTTCGACCCAGCCGGCGTTTTCATGGCCCATGATGTAGGGCAGGGTGACTGATACGCGATCGCGCCAGAGGCCCTCGATGACGTGCAGATCGGTACGGCAGACGCCGGCACCGCCGACGCGCACGATGATATCGCTGGGGCCGGCGATTTTCGGTTCAGGAACGTCCTGGTAAACGACGAAATCCGGCCGGCTGAGGCTGGTGTCATAGCTAGTGAGTACGGCCGCTTTCATTTGTTTCAGTGCTGGACGCTCGCGTTGCTTTTTTCAGTGTTTGGACGCTCGCGTTGCTCGATCGCCGGCTAAGTCCAGCGATTTTTTACTGCTTGACGTTCGCGCTGCCAAGTCGCACGAGATTGCAAAAGTGAAAATTCGCGGCGTCACGGGAGATATTGCCCCTTGAATTCGGTCGGCACGAGCACCGACTTCAAAGTGACCAATTCCTCTTTGCCCTGTTCGTCCTTGAAGCGGAGCAGTCCGGCGATAGCCTGCTGCGGATCGTGGAGCGGAATGAGGCGTTCCTCGAGAAAGATCTCATTGGACATTGTGAGCGTGAGATTTTTGGTTTCGCCGGGCGCGATCGGACCGTCGGGCTCGACGGTGAGATGTCCCATAAATTCGCCAGGACCAGCCATGGCGATTTCCTGCTTATCGCCGTTGACGAAGGTGGTCATCGCCATGATGTACTCTTTGAGCGAAATCGGGCTGGGACTGTTGTTCTTGACCTGGAAGTTAATCACGAGCGTGTCGGTCTTTTCGTCGAAGGTGGAGCCCTTGGGATGCACGGCGACGAGACCGGCGCCGGGAGAGATCGTATCGGGGGTGAAGCGGACGGTCTGTTGGGGCAAGCGCACGGGATACTTCGCCGCCATATAAACCCATCCGACGATCAGCATCAGCACGATCACGCCGGCGAGCAGGTCCATCCACATGTGGTCGCGCGCAGTGATCAGTCCGATATCGGGAGCGTCGTCGTTAACCGGCAATTGCAGGGTCACGGCGAGGCGCGTGACGGTGCGCTTGGGGACGGTCCAGTACAACATCCAGATGAGGCCGACGATGAAGCCGGCGAAGGACCACCACCAGACGAAGGCGCCGCCGAAGTGTTCGAGATCCACGGTCTTGCCGTTGAGCAGGGTGACGTCGAGCTTGAAAGGCTGCCCGCTGGGTTTGACATCGACCCATTCGCCGGGACCGAGGAGGGTGCCGGTGCCCTGAACGGCGATCCCGGGATGGACATGCCAGTGGCCGGGATTGCGGGCGAGCATGACCATCTTGAACTGATAGATTCCGCCCTTATCGACGATGATCGAACCGGGTGAAGACTCGCCATTGACGATGCGTTCGATGAGCGCGAAACAGGGGCCGGGGACGACCGGGGTGACGTAGGCAGTCTGCGGCGGATCGAGGGTGTAGGGCCAGGATTCGAGAATTTTCACCGAGCCGGTAATAGTGACCGGCTCTCCGACCTTAACGGCGGTCGGGGTGATGTGGACGTCATAGTAAGCGACAGTGAGGTCCTTGAGGAAAGGCTCATCGGCAGCCTCGCCGTGAGCCAACGCGCGAGTAGCATAGGATGATATGAGGATGGCAATCGAGAGTACCATCGCAAGCCGCATTCGCATTCCGCACTCCTCCATTTGAACACCGGCGCGAAGAAATGTCCGGCCGCTGCAATCGACTAACTAACTGAGCTACCTGAGAGCGCGACGCGCCGCGCGATCGATCCGGTGGACGTTGCGGCCGCGGCGCGAGGGCCATAGCACGACGGCCCAATAACAGGCGATGCCGAGCACTGTGGAAATGATGACAGGCGGCCCCAATTCGTCGGGACCGGCGATGCCGCCGTGAGCGTGGGCGGCCGAGGCCGCAACGAGAGTCCACAGGGCAGCGATAAATCCAGTACGACCCAGTTTGCTTGGAATAGTCATTACAGTGCTCGCAAAGCCACGGATCAAATGGTCTTTATGTAACGTCCGATCGGCCAAACGGCGAGGAATCGTCCGATAGCCTGGCCGACCCAGTAACCAATCATCGCCAGCGTTCCGCCGAATAGCAGCGAAACGTATTGGGTCTCGCCGAGGAAGCTGCGTAGCGCGCCGCGCTCGATGTGGCGCAGATATTCGGGGGTCTGCGAGCGAATGTACGTGATGCCCTGGACGTCGGAGACGGTGAGGACATGGTGCATGAACGGCATCGGCTGCAGGAACGGAGCGAGTGGAATGTAGTTAAACGCCCAGACAAAGACCGCCCACATGGCACCGCCGAAAAGCGAGGTGACGACGAAGCTGCGGGTTCTCATCAGGAGCCAGTCGAGAATGATGGCGGCCGGAATCGTCGAGATCGGCCAGACGAAATTCATCGGGTAGGTTTCGGCGACGTGCCACTGGAAGTAGCGGCCGATCCAGGTCGCGAGGAAGAGGCAGGTGCAGGTGTAGGTCGCGCCGGTGGGAAAGCGCCACGCAACCCACTGAATCCATTGGAGGGCAGAGGGGATGATGATGGTGGCGAAGGCGGTGACGACGGGCCACCATTGCGGGTCCTTCCAATCGGTCCAAAAATCCCAGTCGCCGGCAAAGAGCAGCTTGGTGATGTCGGCGGCGCCTGCAACGATGAAGATGGCGGTGATCCAGAAGACCGCGTCCCAGGTGCGGTCGATGAAGAGATATTTCGCGTTCAGGAGATCGCGAAGTTCGAGTCGGTGCTGCCGTTCGGCAGCAGTCATCGTTGCGGGTGTGGACGCCATGCTTTCCTCTTGCGAAACAATCGGGTCGTTGGGCGAAACTAGTAAATCCGCGCCGGGTGGAGACCTACCCCACCCCCGGCTCCTTCCCAAAAAAGAGGGGGGCGAAGAGGGCTTTCAAAGCGTGCCTAGCGGCCGCCGGCTGCGGCAGTATG
Organism: Binataceae bacterium (SeqCode); assembly: GCA_050011435.1. Taxonomy (GTDB): domain Bacteria; phylum Desulfobacterota; class Binatia; order Binatales; family Binataceae; genus JADMIL01. Next base: position 106,801 of record JBEKJC010000004.1, on the reverse strand, counting down.
CTCGACGGGCAGTTCAGCGGTACTGCGCGCCGATTTTTCAATCTGGAAAAGGCGCAGGATGGTCTCGCCCCACACGGCGAACATTCCGCTCGCCAGCCATCCGTAGGCCACGAAGGGCCAATGGAACGGGGTGGAGAAAAACTCCTCGGACATCCACAAGCTGTGGCCCCATTCGTTGAAAGCGACCTGCACGAACTCCAGGACGGCGGCGGAAATCAGCAGGAAGAATGACCAGGGGAAGCCCTTTTCGGGGGCATATACCGCAGGGATTCTAAAGCGGCCATAGAGGTAGGCGCCAAGCGCTAGCACCACCGACAGAGGGAAAAAGAAATAGAACATCGGGATGTGGGTGGGCGTCAGGGCGGTGTCGCGGACCATGGTCTGATGCCATGCGCCGTCCCAGTTTGGCCAGAAGCTCGCCTCGATATAGAGCGAGAGGCTGGTCGCGCCGATGATGCTCCAGAGAATGGCAATGCGGCGGACTTCTTCGGCCGGGGGGATGTCCTCGCGGTCGAGCGGCATACCGGTGCGAACGAGCCATCCGAACCACAGTCCGGCGAAGATGCCGACGGACAGCAACTCACCCCAGAAAAGGGTGCGATAATATAATGTGAATTCGTGGCTGGCGGAATTTAATCCGATGGTGAAGGCAAAGTTGTAATCCCACACCCAGAGAAAGAGGTTTGCGGCCAGCAGTATGGCGCAGGACCAGAAAAGCGTGCGCCACGCACCATGCCAATCAGTTGGGCCCCAACCGGCCTGAGCCTGTCCTCGCGTCGAGTCCATCGCGACTAGCCCCCTATCATAAGAGATTCAAGAACTTGTGGGTTTTATACTCCATCTGCACTTATCGTCAATGGGAGGCAGGTAATAACGTTGGGGGGAGTGAAATTGGCTGTGGCGAGTGGCGTAGAGAAGAGCGAGGCAGAAGGGGAGGTGATGGCTAGCAGCAGGCGGCGATCGATGAGGAATATAGACCGAAATAGCTAATAATAGATTGAAACAGATAAACTAAAATCTAAAAAACAATTATAATCATAGTTAAACATTAAAGTTCTTTTCTTACAGTCTAACTTTATCTATAGTAGTGGTAGGTAGTGTTCAACCATCAGATAGATTACGTTACTGGTTTGAAGGCATCGGATCGGGATGGATATTGACAGAGACGTAGATTTGGCACGACTGCTCGTTGGCGCAGAGTATCGCGGAGGTATGGTCATATCGTCCCCCAAGCTCAGGAAGGTCTATGAGCGGGTTGAGCGGATTGCGCCGTTCAACGTCACGGTTCTGATTCAGGGCGAGTCGGGGACGGGCAAGGAGCTGGTGGCGAGCGAGCTGCATCGATTGGGGCCGAACCCGCGTGGACCCTTCGTAGCGTTGAACTGCGCGACACTGATCGGGCAACTGGCAGAGTCGCAACTTTTTGGGCATGTGCGAGGGGCGTTTACCGATGCTCGGGAAAACTCGCTGGGGTACTTTAGGGCGGCTCAGGGAGGCACGCTGTTCCTGGATGAGATTGGCGAATTGCCGCTGGGGCTTCAACCAAAGATTTTGCGCGCGGTGGAAAATCATGAAGTACAGGCGGTCGGCTCGTATGAGTCATTCCTGGTCGATCTGCGGCTGGTGGCGGCAAGCAATCGCAACCTGCGCTCGATGGTAACGGCCGGCACTTTTCGCGAGGATCTGTTTCATCGGTTGAACGCGGTTTCGGTGGTGACTCCGCCGCTCAGGGAATGCCGCGAAGCGATCGGGCCGCTGGTGGCGCATTTCGTCGATCTGCACAGCGGCGAGGCGGGCAAAAAGGTCACTCACATCGCGGGCAGTGCGCTCCGCATACTCCTGGGCTACGATTGGCCGGGCAACGTGCGGGAATTGAGTCACGCGATGCAGAGCGCGGTCGTGATGGCGGATAATTCGCGGCTCGCGGTGGAGGATTTGCCGTTACATCTGGCGGCGAATGAAGGGGCGGTCGATCGCGAGGCTGAACTCGACGGACTGGACTTGCGTGCGACGACGATTCTCGAGGAGCAGCGGACGGACGCTCTGAGGGGCGCGACGGGGCTCGAGTCGATGACGAGGTCAGCGTTGATGCGGTCGCTCGAGCAAACGCGGGGGAATCGTCAACAGGCCGCGAGAATGCTCGGGATCTCGCGACAGAAGCTTTACCGGATGATCGCGCGTTACAAGCTCGCACATACGGGTCGCCAATCATAGTCGTCAGCTTACCGGGGCCCGCCTGAATAGCTACTACAGTATAGTTCGCGCCAGCCATTGATCTCGCTCGATCGCGAGGAATCGCACTCCCGCGATCGGAACAATTCGCGTTCATCAAGCTCTTCGGGACGAAATAAATTCTCGGTGTGCGAGAACGGACGTTCACATGCGGACAGTCTGTTTCAGCTCGGCAAGGAAAATGACCTCAGAGTCACAAAAGCACGGTTGGCATCATCGTTGACACGATGGTCCACATATTGCTCCGCATATCCCTCGTACGCTGACGAAGAACTTCTTACGAGGAGGATAAATAAGCTATGCGATTTTCACATAACTCAGTTGGCTCGAGGTTGCGCAAGGCCTCATTTGCTCTATCACGCGGCGTCGCAATCTTCGAAATGACGGTGCTCACGCTGACGGCGTGCACAATTCTGATTGTAATGGTGCAGGGAACTTTACTATTCACGCGCGCGTCAGAGGTGAAGAACCTCGCGCATCTGGGGTCCGTTTATGCGGCGGCCAACCCTGGGATCGACGTGCCGACGATTAAGAACTATGTTGTTCAAAACGCGGGGGGAATTATCGGAGCGAATGGCGGATCGTCGCTCAATGTTACGGTAAATCCTGACACCACGCCGCGTCTTCTGGGCAGCGCCATCACCGTCACGGTCTCCTATTCATATTCGCAGGCGAAGTCGTTCGGCGCGAGCGCATTCGGACTCAACTTTCCGAGCACCTTGACCAGCAGCGACACCGGAGCGACTCAATAACGGTCGCGGCTCGAAGGTAATTCGAACGGCTACAAGCAGGGGAGAACCTAATGCACTTGACGATGTTAAATCTGGTGGGAGCCTCTTCTCCTTTCATCTTGGCGGCGACGCTGTGGGGCATCTGGAAAGAGAGTCGGGCGCGAAACCTGATGCTGCGGATGCTGCCGCCCGAGCGCCGGCCAGAGTGCCATTGGGCGCAGCCACTACGGCCTGCGCGAGTGCGCGAGACCAGGGGCAATCGCGCACGGCACTCCAGCCAACTGTGGACACTGCAGGATTGTCAGATGGAGCTTTTGACGGAGGGCACGATGCACGCGTTCGAGGCGAACGCCACGGCCTACGTTCCGGATCGGATCGCATCCAATTACCCGCCAGCGCGCGTGGCGCAGCGAGTAGCGTTGTCGCGCGCGGGGGCGGATGGCGCCGCCAGCACTCTGATGCTGCTCCGCACATTGGAGCGCAGCGCCGACATGCTCTCCAGGGGCGCCGCTGCGATTTATCAGGGGAAGCCAGAAATTGATGAGAGTTCGGCGGATACGGTGCTGTCGTATATCGATACGGTGCAAGCCGTTCGAATACCGGGAGCTGCGTAACGACCGCTCACCAGCGTGTCCAGGGAAAGTAGCTTTATAACCCAAAAAAAGAACAGGAGTAAGTATATGAATTCGCTCCGTCAAATAGGCTTAAAAGGTCTGCGGAAAGGACAGGCACTGGTAATTGTGATTGCCGCGATCCCGGCAATTCTCGGATCGCTATCGTTGGTTGTTGATGTGGGCAATGCGTTTTTCAACAAGCTCGAAATGCAGACCGCCAGCGATAGCGCGGTGCTCGCCGGCGGATTGTATTTGCCGTCGTCCCCGGACCAGGCGATCTCCTTCGCGCGACAATTCGCAAATACCAACGGTCTGACGAACAGCGAGATAACCTCGATTCAAGTGACGCCGGATAACAAGCAGGTAACCCTGTCGGCGACCCGGTCTTTGCCCTGTTATCTATGCGCGGTGCTGGGAGAATCCGCGGCACACGCACAAGCCACCGGTGGCAGCGGGCCCGGCGCAGGACTACGCGCGATGGCGACCTCGGGCATCGTGCCGATTCGTGCGGCGGCCGGCGTCGTTCCGATCGGCGTCGATTATCTTACGTCGCTCAACTATGGGCAGCAGGTAGTGCTCAAGCAGGCACAGGTCGGGGCCGGCAATTGGGGTGCATTGGCGCTTGGCTCCAGCGGCGCCAGTGTCTATAAGACGAATATCGAGAACGGTTACAGCGCAGTAATCACCGTTGGCGATATGTTGACTACCGAACCCGGCAACGTAGTGGGTCCGACCAGCCAAGGTTTCAGCTACCGGATCAGCGCGGGGCAAACGGATTATCCATCGGGCACGTTTGCTGTCCACGATCTGAACGATCCGCGGGTCATGCTTATACCGATGGTGGACTGGAGTGGGATAAATGGCAAGTCGCAGGTGCCGCTAAAGGGATTCGCGATGATGTGGATCGTGTCGGAGAGTGGGGGCGACATTACCTGCTATTTCGTGCAACAGTCGATTCCACAGGGTACTCCGGATATGAGCGCGGGTGCGACCGATTCAGGCGCGACGACGCCGGTGCTGCTGCAATAGCGCGCCTCTGCCGGAGGACCAGCAGGCGACCGCATCCGGTTACATATGCAGGCGGGGTACTGCGATTGTCATGACACCGTTCAGGCCGATCCTATTGAGATCGGCCTGAACATAGTGGTCCGGGAAAACCCGGATGAGCCGCATGCCGATAAGATTTCGCGGCCGGGCTTCACGCGGCGCGGGCCGCGGCCTTACCGGGTGTGAGTTGGCACTCGATGAACTTTCCGCCCTTCATGACGACGTCGAGATTGGCGCGATTTTGCAAGACCGTAATGTCTTTGACCGGGTCGCCGTTGATGATGAGCAAGTCGGCGAGCTTGCCAGTTTCGATGGTGCCGAGTTCGTCCTTCATCCCGAGCAACTCAGCGCCGTTGCGAGTTGCCCAGCCAATGACGTCGAGTGCCGGAATTCCCGCACCCTTGACGTAGGCTTCGAGTTCTTTGGCGTAGTCGCCGTGAGGCATCGCCGAGGTGCCGAAATCGTCGCCGACGAGCAGCTTGACGCCGGCCGCTTGCGCCTTGGGCAGCATCCTGTACGAATGTTCGAGGCCACGCTCCATCTCGTCGACTCCGGGAAAGGCGGCCTTGCCGGTGCGCCGCTTCTGCTCGACCATCAGGTAGGGGAAATAGAGGCTGGGGGTGACGAAGGTCCCTTGTTTGACGAAGCGCTCGATACATTCGTCGTCCATCATATCGCCATGGTCGATGACGTCGAGGCTGGCATCGAGTGCGGCGAGGATGCCGCGTTTGGAGATAATGTGGCCGCGGATTTTCTTGCCGCGCTCGTGCGCCGTGTCGGCGGCGGATTTCATTTCTTCGATGGTCATGGTCATGACATCGGCGGGCCAGGAGAGGCCGTGGCCACCGGTGGGATAAAGCTTGATGATGTCGACGCCCTGCTTGATTTCGTCGCGCACGGCCTTGCGGAATTCGTCGGGGCCGTCGCAGATGAGGCCGAGCCCTTCCATCTGCAGCTTCCACCAGCTCGGATGGAAATCGACGGAATCGCCGGTGGTAACCACGTCGCGTCCGCAGGCCATGAAGCGGGGTCCCGGAATGAGTCCCTGATTGATCGCGCGTTTCAGCGTGACGTCGATATTGTGCAGAGTGCCCGCGCCGACCGCTCCGGTAAAGCCGGAGCGCAATAGCAACTCGGCATTTTTCGCGGCGATCAGAGTGAGCATCGTGGGCGGATGCTTCAGGTCGAGGTCGAGGAGGTTGCCGATATTGTCGTAGGCGACATGATAGTGGCATTGCACCATGCCGGGCATCAGCGAGCGGCCGGCGAGGTCGTAGACCACGTCGTGCGCGGAAGGCTTGGGCGCGTCGCCGTTGAGCGCGACCGCAGTGATGCGCTGGTCTTCGACCACCACCGTCGCATTTTTCTTCGGTGCGTGAATGCCATCGATCAGATTCGCACGGCGAAAGAAGATTCGTCCCATGGCAGTTACCTCCCGGCGCGGCGGGAATTCAGAAGAAGCCCGCGGCCGCTAGTCGCTTATCCGGCAAGGCGCCGGCAAATGTCAATGATTTTGCGGCCCCGCGTAAAGGCTCGGGGCAATGGCAACGGCGCGATTGGCGATGCCGCCCGGAAAAACGCGAGGGGAGTCCGAGTCGAGGCAGGTTGAACCGTGCAATCGCGAGCCGATTGGTATATATGCGGGGCTGGACCATCGGGCAAAAGAGCAGCCGCGATCAATTGATGGGCGCCAACGAGACCGCCGCAGACGTTTGAGAAATGTGAATTAATTGCGCCCACGCGGATGCCCGCAGGGCGACGCAACAAGGAGTACTCAGATGCCATACGCTGACAACAACGGAATCAAGGTATTCTATGACACCTACGGAGAGGGCACGCCGATCGTGTTTCTACATCCGTGGACGACCAACGGCTACATCTGGTACTACCAGATCTTCCCGTTTGCGCGGACCAATAAGGTTATCGTCGTTGACCATCGCGGCCACGGCCGGTCGGACAAGCCGCAGAGTGACTATTCAATCCAGGAACATGCGCGTGACGTCGCTGCGGTGATGGATGTGGAAAAGGTCGATCGGGCGGTGCTGGTCGGCAATTCGATCGGGGGCATGATCGCGATGCAGTTCACGCTGGATAATCCGCGTCGAGTGCTTGGCGAGCTGATCCTGAGTTCGGGGACTGGACTCGGCGAAGGGATGCCGAAGGAAGCCGCGGAGGCTTTCGCCAAAGACTTCGAGGGCACCTTCAGTGCGTTGCTGGAGGGAGCGGTTTCAGCGAAATCGAAGCGCGAACGTCCAGAGATCCTGGAGGTAATGAAGGCGCATTTCCAGGTCCAATCGAATTTCCCGAAGCATGTATTCGATTCGTCGATGGCGGATCCGAACGGAGTATTCGGTTGGAATATCAAGGATCGACTCTCGAGCATTCACACGCCGACGCTGGTAATCGCGGGCGAAGAGGATAATGCGACTCCAGTGGCGGCGAACAAGTTTCTCGCCGACAATATACCGGGGGCGAAGCTCAGCGTGGTGAAGGACGTCGGGCATTTCCATCAACTGGAGAAGCCGCGCGAATTCAACGCGGCGCTGAAGGAGTTCGTCGCGGCGCTGCGCTAGATAGCGCCCGAAGATAGGCAAAGATTCAGGCGTTTCGAATTGCTTAAGTTGGGGGCGGGGCATGGCAGCAGCCGTGTCCCGCTTTCATCGTAATGCTGCGGCCGCGGTTGGCGTGCGGCGTGCACCGCTTGCGGTGGCGGCGCAATAGCTACTTGATGATATCCAATTGGCGAAGGAGGGGCATGATCTCACGCTCGAAGCGAATGGTGTCATCGTAGTATGAGAGGAATTCCATCAGGATGCCGTCGATGCCGGAATGATAGAGTTGCGCGAGCTTCTCGGCGACCTGTTCGCGGCTCCCGATAATCGGTAGTGCGCCGCCGCCGAGTGCCAGCATCTCAAACGTAAACTGATTGAAGGAGCCGCTTTCGAGGTTGAGTCCGGCGGCCCAGTTCTTTACCGCCTCCAGATCCATCTGATCAATGATGCGGCGCCGTTCCGCTTCGGCTTCCTTCTCGGTATCGCGCCAGAGCACGAACGGATAAGCGGCGCATTGCACGCTGCGACCGCGACGGCGCGCGCGTTCCTTGATGTCAGTGGTGACCGCTGGTGTACTGTCTAACGAACTGAGACTGATGAATGCCCAATCGCACAGCCGCGCGACCATTTCGCGAGCCTCTTCGGAGACGCCGGCATTGGCGATCGGCGGGTGCGGCTTCTGCACGGGGTGCGGCATCACATGCCCACCGGTGATGCGGTACCAGGGCGATTCGTAGTTGAATGAGCCGGGCGCGGCGGTCCAGAGACCCTTTAGAATTTCGATGTAAGCGGCGGTGCGGCGGTAACGCTCTTCGTGCGGCATCACTTCGATGCCCATCATCCCGAACTCGCGTGTGCTCCAGCCGCTGACTATGTTCAACCCCCAGCGGCCGTTGCTGATGTGATCGATGGTGGCGCCCATCTTGGCGGTGAGGATCGGATGAAAGACGGGAACATGAACCGTCGAGAATACGCGTATGCGCTCGGTGACCGAGAGCAAAGCCGTGGCCCAGGTCATGGTTTCGAGTGAAATTCCGAGATAGTCCGTCTTGCCGCCGAATCCGCGCCATTTGGCGACCGGAAAGAGAAAGTCAAAGCCGGCATTTTCCGCGGCCTTGGCGATGCGCGCGTTAGATTCGTAAGTCCAGTCGTCAGGGTCAGGCTTGTAGGTACTGATCGAATAGGCATAACTGCAATTCGGCATGAAGAGGCCGAGCCGCAACGGCAGTCGCGAGTTCTCGTTGAGCATCAGATCGGCCCTCGCATCGAGCGATTCAAGCGACTATACAGCCCAGCCTTTTTCATAGGGCGCGGTCATGCGGCCGGTTGCACGCAGATGCTTGAACTTCCATTCGCCGTTGACCTTTACGTAATCGTCATCGTAGCGCGCGGCGAGCCACACCGCACGATTACCCTTGCGAAAAGTGAAGGGTCCGAGGAGATACCAGGTGCCTTTGGCCTGATCGCCGTTGACCTCGATAATCGGATTCATGATGTTGTGTTGCGAAAAGCTGATGCGTTCCTGAAATGATTTAAAGAGCGCGCGAATCGCCTGGTGGCCTTGATGAACACCGAGGCCGGCGCCTTCCCAAATACCGTCGTCGACGAACAGTTTAGTGAGATTGTCAGTATTGTGGTTGTCGTCGCAGACGGCGCAATAGCGCGCCTTGAGCTGTTTGATCGCTTCGAGGTCTTCGCAAACGGTGACGCGCTTTTCGAGTTCCGCAGTATCCATAATCGAGATCCTCCAACGGGGCGTTATTGCTGATGCTTGCGAGCGTGTGGCTTCGAGCAAAGTTCGCGCACACGACCATCCAGTCGCGCGGCTATATCCGAATGCAAACCTTGCCGAAATGCGCACCACTTTCGAGATGGCGATAGGCTTGCGGGGCTTCGGCGAAAGGAAAGGTACGGTCGATAACCGGTCGCAACTGGGCTGCCGCGATGGCGCGATTCATCGCTTCGAACATCTCGCGCGAGCCGACCCGGATACCCTGGAAGCAAACGCTTTTGAAGAGGACCACCAACGGATTGAACTCGCCGCCGAAGCCCGTCAACAGACCGATCAGGCTGATGCGACCGCCGGGGCGAACCGCCTCGAAGGAGTTCGCGAGCGTGCCGGCGCCTCCGACTTCAACCACGTGATCGACGCCGTGGGCGGTCAATTCGAAGGTGCGTTTGCCCCACTCGGGCGTGGTCCGATAGTTGATGACTTCGGTGGCGCCCATCTCGCGCAGGCGGGCGAGTTTAGCGTCGCTACTGGAAGTGGCAATCACCCGCGCGCCCGTGATGCGGGCGAATTGTAGTGCGAAGATCGACACGCCGCCGGTGCCCATGACGAGCACCGTATCGCCGGCCCTGAGCTGACCGACGGTGATGAGCGCGTTCCACGCGGTGACGGCAGCGCAGGGCAGCGTCGCGGCTTCCTCAAACGACAGGTGATCGGGAAAATGGACCAGCCCATCCTGATTGAGGACGACGTATTCGGCGAGTACGCCATCAATTTCACCGCCGAGCGCGGTCGGCAGATTTCTTCCGATATCACCGCCGAGCCAGGTCTGCGTGAAGATCGGTGCGACGCGATCGCCGGCGCGCACTCGAGTAACGCCGGGGCCGAGTTCGACGACTTCGCCGGCGCCGTCGGAAAGCGGAATCAGCGACCTTTCGCGCTTGCCCAATCCGCCTTTGGCGATGACGAGGTCGCGATAGTTGAGCGAGGTGGCGCGCATGCGCACGACAACCTGGCCATGGCCGGGCTTGGGCGTCGGCCGCTCGACGATCTTGAGCGCGTCGATTCCGCCACTGGTGCCGATTTCATATGCCTTCATATATGCCTCCGGGCAAATATCGATGCGGCCGTCCGTGGTAAATTCGGGTCATCCTCCCGTATAGCCCAGTGCGCACAGAGACTACCAGAGTTGGTCGCCGGGCATTTGTGCGAATAGGCGCCGCCGCGGCCCGAATGGGCGCGGGTCATTTGGCTTTACGCCATCCCCGAACTGGACTAACAAGGGGATCTGACGTGACCGCGATAAAACGGCACGCATCAAATCGAACGAAGGAGTAAACGCATATGGCGAACACGGTTATCAGCAAGCCGATAATCTCCGCGGATTCTCACATCATGGAACCACCCAACACGTACCTCGCGCACATTGACAAGAAGTATAAGGATACGGCGCCGAAGGTCGTGTGGGACGAGAATCGCGGCGATACCTACGTCATCGAGGGGATGAAGGATACTATCCCGATGGGCCTGGTGGCAGCGGCCGGCAAGAAAGCCGAGGAATTGGCGGGGCTCTCGGTGCGGGCGAAATTCGAGGAGTTGCATCGTGGCGGATGGGATCCGGAGGCGCGGATGGCCGATCAGGATCGCGACGGCATCGCGGCCGAAATCATTTACCCGAGCGTCGGGATGATCCTGTGCAACCATCCGGATCCCGATTACAAGAAGGCGTGTTTCGACGCGTACAACCTGTGGATCGCCGAGTTTTGCGCGCCACATACCGATCGCCTGATCGGGTTGGGGCAGACGGCGATGCGCTCGCCGGAAGAAGGCATCAAGGATCTCGATCGGATCAAGGCGCAGGGGCTGCGCGGGGTGATGATGCCGGGGTTTCCGGTCAAAGAGGATTACGACAGCCCGATTTACGATGATTTTTGGCAAGCGGCGATCGAAAAGAAGATGACGTTGAGCTTCCACATCCTGACGTCGAATGAGGGCATCGCGCGGGCGCCGCGGGGGCCGAGAATCAATTCATTCATGTCGATCATCCGCGGCAATCAGGACATTATCGGGACCTTCATCTTCAGCGGAGTATTCGAACGCAATCCGAAGCTGAAGATCGTATGCGTCGAAGCGGACGCGGGATGGGCACCGCATTTCATGTACCGCATGGATCATGCGTTCGAGCGTCATCGGTACTGGATGACGGCGGGAAAGCTCACGAAGATGCCGAGTGAGTATTTTCGCGAAAATGTATATATGACGTTCCAGGACGACTGGGTCGCCTTCAAGATGAAAGAGATGTGCAATCCGCGGCGCCTGATGTGGGCCAACGACTTTCCGCATAGCGATTCGACGTGGCCGAATTCGCAGGAACTGCTGAGAAAGCACACGGCGGGACTGACTAATGAGGAAAAAGGCTGGCTGTTGCACGATAACGTTGCGGAGCTCTACGGTTTAGGAATATAGGCACTCGGATTCGCGCCGCATCGCGGGAGTTCGAAAGAGAGGAGTCAGTATAAAGATGGCGGAAGTTAAAGATTTCACCGAAGTTCTCAAAGGTTTGCCCAAGAACTGGGGCCGCTGGGGCGCGAACGACGAGATCGGAAGCCTCAATTTTCTGACCAGCGCGGAAGTCCTGCGCGGCGTGAAGGCGGTGCAGCAAGGCAAGGTTTTTATGCTGGGCGTGCCGGTCGCGCGTCCGGAGGGCGATCCGCTGCATCCGATTCGCGCGCAGCCGATTCACACGATGACGGCCGACGAGGGATTTTTCATCAGCGGGCGGCTCAAGCCTTTCCCCGGCGGACTGAAATATTCCGATGACGTGGTCACGATGTTCCCGCAGGGCACTACGCAGTACGACGCTCTGGGCCACGCGTGGTACGGCGACAAGCTCTACAACGGCTTCGATCCGAAGACGACCATCGGCGGCTTGCAGAAATGTTCGATACAGCCGATCGCGGAGCATGGGGTGATCGGGCGCGGCGTACTGATCGACGCGGCGCGCTACAAGGGCAAGAGACATCTCGACCGCGACGAAGGTTTTACGCTCGACGATCTGCTGGGTGCGGCGAAGAAACAGGGCGTCACGATCGAGAAGCACGATATCATCGTATTGCATACGGGATGGCTCGATCGCTTTTACCAAGAGGGCCAGAAGGCGCTTTTCCCGGAGGGGCAACCGTTCGACGAGCCGGGACTCCAGTACAGCAAAGAGCTGGTGCAGTGGTGGTACGAGATGGAGATACCGTCGATCACGGCGGATACCATCGGGTGCGAGCAAGGCCTGAACAAGGAAACCGGCGGATTGGGTATTCTGCATTCGGCGCTGCTGTGCAACCTCGGGGTGATATTCAACGAGATCGTATGGCTGAAGGATCTCGCGGCGGATTGCGCGAAGGACGGACAGTACAGTTTTCTTTTTGCGGGTGCGCCGCTGAAGCTGGTCTATGGATGCGGATCGGCGGTGAATCCGATCGCGATCAAATAGTCATTCGAGGGTCGCGGGCGCAGTGATGTAAGGTTTCGCGCGCGCAAAGAGCGCCGCAACGAAAGAGCGGGCGGTCGATAACAACTTATCGGCCGCCCGCCGGTTTGTAACACAGGAATGCGAGCGACCTAGGCCTGCCCCGAGTTGCGCATCAGTGCGTCGATTGCGTCGGTGCCGTACCCCAGTTCGAGAAGGACCTCGCGCGTGTGCTCACCGACCGCCGGCGCGGCCGTGGGTATGCGCTTTTGCACGCCTGAGACGAAGACCGGGCTGTTGACCGTTTCGAGCCGGCCGATGCCGGGGTATTCCATATCGATGAAAGCTTCAGCGGCGCGCATCTGCGGATCCTGTACGACGTCGTCGAGCTTGGGCAGGGGAGCCCATTTGATGTCGTTGCGCTTGAAGATCAGGCGCCACTCGGCGAGGTCGCGGGTTTCGAACTGCGACTGCAGGATCGCATAGAGCGCAGCCGCATTTTCAGCGCGGGCCGCGTTGGTGGCGAATAATTCGCCGGCGGCAAGCTCAGGCTGTCCGAAGGCCTGACAGAGGCGCGGAAATTCATTGTCCGGATCGATTTGCACGAGCAGAAATAGTTTGGCGTCGCGGCTCAGATACGCGGCCGTGAGTGGATTGGGCGGATGCTTGCCCTCGCCGCGTACCGGAAAGGTCGCGTTGCAGAACTTCGCCTGGATGTCGCAAGCATTCGCCCATGCGCCGCTCGCGAGTAACGAGGTGGTGACGCGCGCGCCGCGTCCGGTGCGTTCGCGCTGGTAGAGGCCGAGCATGATCGCGCCAAACATCGACATCGAAGTCGGATGATCGCCCATCCCGGGCCGCGGGGCTCCAGGACTTCCGTCGGTGCCGGTGACCGTCATCATCAGGCCCGAGCGCGCCCAGTAGGCGAGGGCGTCGAAGGCGGGGTCGTCGGCGTCTTCGCCCGCGTCACCATAGCCGGTGAGATGCGCATAGATGAGCCGGTCGTTGACGGCTGCGAGGTCTTCCCAGGAGAGGTGGAATTTTTCAAGAAGAGGACGTTGATAATTGGTCAGGAAGACGTCGGCGGTTTTCACGAGCCGAATCATCGCCTCGTGCCCGGCGGGATCGCCGAGGTCGAGCGCAACGCTCTTTTTGTTGCGGTTGGTGAGGATCCAGCACCAGTCGATCTTGGATTTGGCGGTACCCGGCAACTTCGAATACAGCCGCCACAAATCGCCGCCGCCCGGCCGCTCGATCTTGATCACATCGGCCCCAAAGTCGGACATTACGGTAGCGGCCGCGGGCCCGGCGACGTAAGTCCCGCAGTCAATGACACGGATACCGGACAGTAGATTGCGCTCAGCCATTCAATGGGGTCCTCCAAATAACTTTGGACAAGACAGGCTGTAATACACGAGGTCGCCGGCTGCAACGCCCGGGAAGATTAGGTGCGGGCTGGCCCGGCCGCGGGCGCAGGCGGCGGTCGATAAATTTGCGGACGCCGAGGCTTACAGTTCGTGACGCCGACACGCTATAAGGTTCGTATCCAGTACCGCACAGAACCCGCATCCGGTGGAGGCAGAGGAGTGAAGCCATGACCAAGCCGTCGATGATGACGCTGGATCGCTATCTACGCACGCACGCGCAAATCGGCGCGGAACTGACCGTAACGCTGGAGCAGGTAGCGAGCGCGGTCAAGCGAATTTCCCACGAACTGGCGCGCGCCGCACTGCAGGGCGGGACGGGAAACAGCGGCGCCATCAACGTGCATGGCGAAGAAGTCGATAAACTCGACGCGTGGAGCGACAACGTGTTCCTCGAGACATTTTCCGCAGGCGGCCCGGTTTGCACGCTGATTTCGGAAGAGATGGATGAGCCGCGGCATATCAAGGCGCAGTGCACGCGCAACTCGTTGGCGCTGCTCTACGATCCGCTCGACGGCTCCTCGAACACCGACGTCAACGGCTCGCTGGGGACGGTCTTCGCGGTACGCCGGCGCCAGCCCGGCCACGGCGACGGTATCAATGACGTACTCGCGGCGGGCACGGACCAGATCGCGGCGGGTTATGCGCTCTACGGACCGGCGACGATTCTGGTGTGGACTGCAGGTGACGGCGTGAACGCGTTCGTGCTGGATCCGGGGACCGGCAAGTTCATGCTCTGGCGCGAAAAGATTTCGATGCCGAAGCGCGGTAAGACCTACGCTGCGAATCAGGCCAATGCCGCGCGGTGGTGTCCCGGAGCGCGCGCGCTGCTGGAGCGTCTCACCGGGCCCAAGGACCACGGCGGCGGCTACTCGCTACGCTACTGCGGCGCCTTGGTTGGCGATTTCCATCGGTGTCTGCTCAAGGGCGGAATCTTCCTCTACCCGGGAGAGATGACCGCGGGCGGCAGGAGCGTGGGCAAGCTGCGCCTGATGTACGAGGTCGCGCCGCTCTCGATGGTGGCCGAGCAGGCCGGCGGCGCAGGATCGATCGGACACGGACGGGCGCTCGATCACGTTCCAAGCGGGATCCACGAGCGGGTGCCGGTCTATATCGGCAGCGCAGAAGAGGTTGCGCTGGCCGAGGAACTCAAGGTCGAGGGCTGAGTACAGATGGTATTGCAGGCCCCGGCCCGGCGGTGTTGTCGGGAGAAATAAGGCTGGGACAAAGCAGTGTCGCGACGGAGGGGAAAATGGCTCAAGGAAGAATCGACGGCAAGGTAGCGATCGTCACGGGCGGCGCATCGGGCATTGGCCGGGCGACGGCGGAACTGTTCGCCAATGAAGGCGCGAAGGTGGTGATCGGAGACCTGCAGACGAGTGCGGGCGAGGAGATCGCGAAGTCGATCGGCGGGCTGTTCGTCGCGACCGACGTGCGCGAGCCGAAGGCGATCGAGAAGCTGGTGAGCACGGCGTGCGACAAGTTCGGTGGCCTCGACATCATGTTCAACAACGCGGGCATCGGCATCGTAGCGCCGCTGGTCGAGACCAGCGAAGAGCTTTACTCGAACACGATCAGGATCGATCTGGACGGCGTTTACTGGGGGCTCAAGTTTGCGGGCCGGGTGATGCTTGCGCAAAAGCGCGGGGCGATCGTGAACACCGCGTCAGTGGCGGGCATCCGCGGCAGCGTGGGGCTGTCGGCGTATAACGCGGCCAAGCATGGGGTGGTCGGGCTGACGCGCAATGCGGCGCTCGAATTCGCGTCGGCGGGGGTGCGGGTGAACTGCATCTGCCCGGGGATCATCGACACGCCACTGGTAGCGCGCGCGTTCGGGGCGACCGAGGAGATTCGCGAGACGATGCATCGATTCCATCCGCTCGGGCGGATGGGCAAGCCTGCGGAGATCGCGCGCTGCGTGCTGTTCCTGGCGTCCGATGACGCTTCGTTCGTTACGGGCCACGCGCTGGTGGTTGACGGCGGACTGTCCGCGGGCGTCGGCAGTACCAGCGGGATCACCAACTAAAGCCAGGTCCGGAAAATCAAAAGGCGGGGTCCGCGCGGGATGCACCGCGTTCCCCGCCAATGACGGTCAGTGGCGCTCGAACTGCTTCTTGCCGTAGAGGATCGAGCGTTCCTCGTCGGTCAGAGGCTGGACGGGGAGTATCGGCCATCACGGCCATGCCCTTCTTGACCGCGGGACGCTCGCCGATCGCGTCGACCCAGCGCTTGAGATTGGGGCGGCTTTCCAATTCCGCAGGCTCGCGCCGAAGGGCGGCGACCACCCACGGATAGGTGGCGATATCGGCGATCGCCGAGGCGCTTGTTCATGACGTCGCACAAGCGATGGGTCTCGTTGGTGTAGCGATCGATCGCGTAGGGAATCTTTTCGGGAGCGGCGTTGCGGAAGTGTCCGGCCTGTCCGAACATCGGGCCGACGCCGGCCATCTGGAACATCAGCCATTGGATGACGCCGTAGCGCGCGCGCATCTCAGACGGCATCAGCTTGCCGGTTTTTTCCGCGAGGTAGAGCAGGATCGCGCCGGATTCGCGAAGATCGAGATGGGCTTTGCGCCGGGGCCGTCGGTATCGACGATCGCGGGCATGCGGTTGTTCGGGCTGATTTTGAGGAAGTCGGGCGCGAACTGCTCGCCCTTGCGGATGTTGACCGGAACGACGCGATAAGGCGTTGCGGTCTCTTCGAGGAAAATCGAAATTTTGTGACCGTTTGGGGTTGGCCAATAATACAGATCGATCATGGATCCGGCCCTCACTTTGCTTTCTATCAGGTTCGTCGAGTGGGGTTGCGCCGTCAAGTCCTGACTACCACGATAAGCGCTGGGCGTTCGCCGCGGACGATCCCGGAGGCTTGTCGTAGCTCCAGCGCCTTCAGCGCAAGCTACTCCCACCCCCTTCAAATCACCACGGGATCATAGGAATTGGGTTTTGAGAACGGACTCGGCATTTGATCTTCTGATGTTATTGCTTAAGGTAGGCACGGATAGCGCAGGTGTCCTTCCGACGGAGGATAGGGACTTGGAAGCAAAGAACGGCAAAGCGATTAGAGTCTTAGGCGTGATCGTAAACGAGGTTAGCGAACCCCAAATCGACGGCAATGGCAGGACGGTATATGACGTGCCCCTTCAGCTATCGGCTCGCGTTCCTGGGGAGTGGGCCCGATATTTCCTGAGTGCGTGGCATAGCGGACCACAAATCTCGGCCAAACATCGGCCAGAAGTCGCCAACGTTGGGGCGGACCGGATTGTTCTGGAGGGGACAACTATCGACGAAGTTGAACAGTTTCTGGAGGCGATCAAGTTCGCGGTCTCCGAGGCGAATCGGAAGTTGGAAGAGGAAGCGATGGAACTGCAGGAGGGGGAAATCATCCTTCAGCAAAAGCGGAAAGAGCATCTACGCCACGTTGCGGAGGTCGCTAAGCGGCTGAAATTCCAGGATTAGGCTATCACAGCGATTCTTGAGGTGGTGCAAAAGGCGACAGAATCGATGATCGAGGCGCGATCAGATACAGTCGCCGCCTTCTCTTCAAGCATCTTTGATCTTGCGGCTTGGGCGGATATCGCCATGTAATCCTCGTGACTGCTGGAATGCAATTTAGGCCCAACCCTTGCTCTCTACAGTTCCGAATGTTGTCCGATCGCGAACTTCGATACATAGGAGCGATACAAAGATGAGCACGAATCGACCGAGAGCAAGAGGTTCTCAAACCGAGCAATGGACAGCGTCCAGTGCAATCTTCTTCATCCCGTTAGCGATAGCGATGTTAGCGATGCTCGCGCCGAAAGCGTGGGCATCCGATGCAGCGGCAGTGTCTGCTGCTATGGCTGCGCCAATGGCGGCCTCGCTTAAGGTGAGTTTGCTGAACAAGGCCCCGGACGATGAGTGCTTCGTCTCGATTGGCAGCCCAAACAACGTTTACCCGGCGACGCCGCCATGCGCGATGGGGGTTCCCAAGGTCAACGGTGGCTACATCTGGGGCATGACTAGTGCCGGCCAAAACATCTGGTATGGAACCGTCGCCAACACATTATGCACGGTGATTTCAGGGATACTGAGCACGGCTGAATTGTCGCTCGTGCCCTTCGAGACCGACTCATTCGTGTGCGAGTTCGCTTCAAGCAACTTTCTAGTCAGCCATCCGACGGTTCCACCTGCACTGGGCGACTGGAGGCCTCCGAAGATCCTGTCGTACAACGAGACCACCGGAACAGTGACCGATCGCACGCCGGATGATCCGCTGATCAATCAGACCCTCGGCATCAGGTCGGCGGGTTCGATTCACGATCTCGTGATTCTCGCCGGGCCGGCGCTCGCGCCGTTCGGAACACTTGCACCGGGAATTAACCTCTTTGCCTTCCAGAACTCGACGGGCAAGTATCTGGGCTCGACTACGCTTACCCAGTACTCGGATATCCGAAGCTGGACGAATGTGTACATACCTTCGCAGGTCGATCCCAAGTTCCTGTATGCCGGCGTCCAGAACAGGCCTGCGGGGACCGGTAGCGTTCTGCGCTGGACGGGTACTGTTAACAATCCGTTCACCTTCGTCGTCGTCGGAAATATCGACAACGAGCCCGCCTATCTGGCCGCGACTTCGAGTAAGGTTTACGCGACGACGTGGGGCGGAATCAACTCGCCCAACCATCTGCTGAGCGGATTGTGGGTAAGCCCAAATATAGGTCTCGGCGGATTGGCCGCATCGAGCGCAAATAAATGGAATGAACTCTGGCGCGTCGATGACTACGAAGCCGATCCGGTAACCGCGCAGACGGTCATCGGCGGTGCGATCGGGGTGTACCGTGAGCAGGTTTACTGGGGAACCATGCAGGTGCCGCTCACCGGTGCGCTCGCGCATCTGAGGGCCTATCCACCGGAAGGTACGCCGTCGGCCCTTGATGTCGCTACCACGATCATCAACACGACCCGCCCGCTTGCAATTTTCCGATGCTGCACGGCGGGTACCCGCAACGTTGCCAATACGGAGCTTCTGTACGGCGATTCCCTGATGGAGGTTTATAGCCCGGTCCATGGCTGGCAGACCGTGCCGAACAAGATGGGCGTGGAGCCCGAGTTCGGTCCGGCGGGATTTGGAAATCCGTTCAACACTTACGCATGGTCGGCGGCCTTCTTCAATTACCACCTCTACTTCGGCACCTTCGACTGGAGCTACATCGCGGTCGATATGCTCAACGCCCTTGTGCCGCTGATAAATCCGCTGGACGTCTCGCAGATCGTCGTGCAGGTAATTCAGGTGTTGAATCCCATAGCGTTGACCTACGGCGCGGATCTATGGAGCTTCGGGCCCAATGGCGGTGCAGCGACGCCGGAGAGCCTCTACGGTCTCGGGAATTATCTCAACTACGGCTTTCGCACGATGGTTCCGACCAAGAGCACGCTGTATATCGGCACGGCGAATCCGATGAACCTGCGGACCGATCCGACCAATCCTCCTCTCGGAGGGTATGAACTGCTCGGACTCCATCCGTAGCAGTCTGACCCGATCCGCTCCAACCTGGGGCACGTCCGACCGAAATCGGACGTGCCCCTTTTTGCGATGCCCGACGAAGCAATCGAGCTAACGAAGCTTCGCCCTCGACGGTTCGGCGGGTAAGGTCGAGCAAGCCGAAAGGATCGGTTGGAAATCCAACAAAATCAGGCACTTGGAATGGTGGGGGCGTGGGAATTGAACCGCCCACGGGCGGTTAACGTCCCGGAAGATCTGCCGTGTCACCCAGCGTTAGGTCAGGCGGACGCCGGGCTGCGACGGCGGCACCCGGCTCCCGAACGCCGGGTGCGATAACTTCGACCGCTCGATCAGGCGGCGGAGCGGGTTTGGATGAAGCGCACCGGCATGTGCTTGATCCCCGCAATTAAATTCGATTTGAGCCGCTCGACATTGCCTGCCAACTCAATATGCTCGATCCGGCTGAGCAGATCCGCCAGCATCAGGCGCAATTCCAGACGCGCAAGATGAACGCCGGCGCAGAAATGCTCGCCCTTGCCGAACGCGATGTGTTCGTTTGGATGGCGCGCGATATCGAACCGGTAAGGATCGTTGAAGACGCTCTCATCGCGATTCGCTGACGGGATCCACAGCGCAACTCGATCGCCTTCCTTGATTTTCGTGCCCGCCAGTTCGGTATCCCTCGTGGCGACGCGCGCGATATGCGTAATCGGACTCGTCCAGCGCAGGATCTCTTCGATCGCCGTTGGCATAAGCGCAGGTTTGTTCAGTAATCGCGTGCGTTCCTCCGGATGCTCGATTAGCGCGAGCAAACCGCCCGAGATCGCGTTGCGCGTCGTTTCGAGACCGCCGATGATATACAACCAGCCGTTATGAAATAGCTGCGTCTCACTCAACTTCTGTCCGTTGACTTCGGCGTTACCAAGCACGCTCAGCAGGTCCTCGCCGTCACCGCCACGCCGTCGTAGCGCGAGTTTCGCGCAGTACGTGCCGAGATTCATCACCCCCTCCCGGCGGGTTTCCCTGGGCGATGCCGATTCGGTCTGGTACTCTGCATCCTCGAAGCCGATCGACATATTGCCCCATTTGAACACGTCGGCCCAATCTTTTCGCGGAATCCCCATGATCTCGCAGATGAAAGCCATCGGCAGCCGCGCTGCTACATCCACGACGAAATCGCAGCGCCCGTCCTTCATGGCCTCGTCGAGGATTTCCGCGACCAGCAGATGACCCTGGCTTTCGTATTTGCTGACCGGATGCGGCAGAAACAATCGGTTGAACGCTCGCCGCATCGCGCCGTGCAGTGGCGGGTCGGTCATGATCATCATCTCGCCCGCACCCATCACTGCCGGCGTCAACTGCTCCATCTCGGGGCTTGACGGGACGATGAGACCCCGCATCGAGCTGAACAGGTTGGGTTCGCCGAACACTGTGACGATATCGTCGTAGCGGGTAACCGACCAAAATGGGCTGACCGATCCCTGCGTCCAATGGATAGGGTCTTCCTGGCGCAAGCGTTTCCAGATTGGATGCGGATCGCTGGTGACAAAGAAGGCTGGATCGGTAAGCGCCTGGTCAATGTTCATATCCAACTGACGAACCTCGCTTGTAATTCGGGCATTGTCTGGGGTCGCGCCTTTGGTGGATTAAACTCGGATTCCTGCTTTACGTCTCCGATTAGAATCCGGCGCCACCTGCCCCTCTGGATGCTTCAATGAGCGATTTTCTCTCCGACGCCTTCCGTCTCATTGCCCTGACCGTGGCCCAGCAGAGGACCTGAGCCGAAGACGATTCCCTCGTAGTTCTTTTCTGCGATTTCGTTGATCTGGTTCACGTATTTCGGGGAGCCACCGTTGTAAACGAAGTACCGAGTCTTGCCGTGCTCGTGGCCGGGGACGTTCGAGTTGTACCCGGTGAACCAGGACTTGGCCTTCCGCATCAGCATCGTCGAGTACATCTTTTTCACGTGGGCGGTCCAGCGTTCCTCGGCCGCGAGCGTCGGTTCGGCACGAGTGTAGCCGTGGTCCCACATATACTTGAGGAACTTCGTGCACCAGCCGACGCCGGTTTCGATGCCACGCGGATAGTTCGTCGATGCAGAGCCGCTCTGTGGCCCGGCCGGCATCAAAAAATTCGGGAATCCCTGAACGAACATGCCGAGGAACGTCGATGGACCGTCACTCCACTTGTCACGTAGCTTGACGCCACCGACGCCTTGAATGTCGATGTGGTCGAAAGCGCCGGTTATGGCGTCAAAGCCCGTGGCGTACACGATGATGTCGAAGTCGTAGTCACGCTCGGTGGTGCGCAACCCGGTTTCGGTCACCTCCATGATCGGGGTCTCGGTGATGTCCACGAGGTGCACGTTGTCGCGGTTGTAAACTTCGAAATAGTGCGTCTCCATCGGCACCCGCTGCACACCGAAGCCGTGATCGCGGGGGATCAGCTTCTCCGCGACGGCCGGATCCTTCACGCGCCGGCGAATGCGGTCGGCGATGTACTCGGAGAACTCGGCGTTCGCTTTCTCGTCAGTGAATATCTCGCGGAAGTTGCGCAGCCAGACGGCAAAACCGGGGGTGCCATAGAGCCGGTCCCACAGCGCCAACCGCTCCTCGCGGGAGACTTCATAGAAGCCGCGCCGGTCCGGCTCATGCTCGAAGCCACCCGGCGTGCGAGCACACTTCGCGAAGATCTCGTCATAGCGCGCCCGGATGTCGGCCATTTCCGCGTCGGAGATGGGTCCGTTGTTCAGTGGAGCGGACCAATTAGGTCGGCGCTGAAATACGGTCAGATCGCCGACCTTGTCGGCGATCTCCGCAATTACCTGAATGCCTGTGGCGCCGGTACCGATAACGGCGACCTTTTTGCCAGCCAGATCGACCGGTTCGTGCGGCCAGTAGAACGTGTGGAACGAGCGGCCCTTGAATTTCTCCATACCCTTGAGCCGCGGCGGAGTGGGTATTGAAAGGAGGCCGACTGCCATAATAATGAACCGGCTGGTGAGCTCGCGACCGTCGGCGATCTTCAGCCGCCACAGGTCGTTCGCCTCATCGAAGTGCGCCGCCTCGACCTTGCAATTAAACTGCATGTATTTGCGCAGATCGAACTTGTCGGCGACGAAGTTCAGGTAGCGCAGGTTTTCAGGCTGACTTGAGAATCGCTCCTTCCAGTGCCATTCATTCAGCAATTCCTTGGAAAACGAGAAGCCGTAAGTGTAGCTTTCTGAGTCGAACCGGGCTCCGGGATAACGGTTCCAGTACCAGGTCCCGCCCAAGTCGCCGGCGGCGTCGAGCACGGTGGCGTCCACCCCGAGGTCGGCCAAAAGTTTGATCTGATAGATTCCGGCCACCCCGGCGCCGATCACAATAACTTCGTAGTGCGACTTGGTCCTGTCGGTCATGACTTTCTCCAGTTTCTGTTTATTGGCCGAAGTGGTGGCCCAAGCTGTTGGTCGAGCGGGATTGATAACCCCGGGCAAAGGCCATGCCGAAAATAGCGGCCTGGTATCGTTCCCGACTCCGTCCGATAGGCAGCAGCGAGGGACCACTTCTCCTCGTCACGGGCCGGCAGGAAAGGATACATGCTAACTATCGACTTGAGCATTCTCGGTTTCTTTTAAGACGGCACGGATGATATCGGTCGGAGTATTTTTTTGTCAATCGCGCCCTAGATTGAATGATTTGTGGATTGGCACGAAAAAAGGGCCTTAAAGATGGTGGAGGCGGGGGGAATTGAACCCCCGTCCGAAGACCCTCCGGAAATGGCCACTACACGCTTAGTCCGCAAACTTGAGCTCGCCGCGCGACCGCCAACGGACAGGCTGTCGCGCAGCCAGCCGATTGAAATTTCGGGCCACCGTCCAACCGGTAGACTACGGCACCCTAGCCCACTAAATGACGCCCCGACCCACTGCCATGGGCGAACAGTGGCGAGACGCTAGCGGCCCTTAGGCCGCCAGAGCGTAACCGTTATTATCTGCGGGTAAATTTCGCAGTACTGTTTGTTTTACGGGCCAACAGCACCCCGGCGTGCGACCAAAACCTTCGTGACTCCGTCGAACCCGGTTCGCCCCCAATTGTGCGACCCATCGTGAACGGCACGATCGATCATAGCGTTCGTCGTAACGGTTACTGTTTCAATTTAATGACGAACCGGCGTCAGCGCAATGCGCTCTAGCATTATCGTTCGAATGAGGATGCTCATGCGCTGGGAAATCGCGAGGCGTGGCGCGATGAATGGCCCGGTGTCGCGAGCGTCAGGCAGATTTGTGCTATAAAATTCGCCACGTTCGATGAAGATTCTCGGAATTTCCGCCTATTACCACGACAGTGCCGCGGCGCTGGTCGATGACGGCAAGATCGTCGCGGCGGCCCAGGAGGAGCGCTTCTCGCGCAAGAAGCATGACCCCGGCTTCCCCCGCGATGCGGTCGCCTATTGCCTGCGTGAGGCCGGGGTGCGGCTGGCCGAAATCGACGATGTGGTCTTTTACGACAAGCCCTGGATCAAGTTCGAGCGCATGCTCGAGACATATCTGGGTTTCGCGCCGAAGGGATTGAAGTCGTTTCTGACCTCGATGCCGTTGTGGCTCAAGGAAAAGCTCAACCTCAAATCGCTGCTCAAGCGCGAACTCGCCGCGGTCGGTGGATGCAAGGCCGCCGAATTGCCGCCTTTGCTTTTCACCGAACATCATCAGGCGCATGCGGCTTCGGCGTTTTTCCCGAGCCCATTCGAACGCGCGGCGGTGCTCTGCCTCGACGGAGTGGGTGAGTGGGCGACGACCTCGCTCTGGCTCGGCGAGGGTAATCGGCTCACGGCGCAATGGGAGATCGATTTTCCCCATTCGCTCGGGCTGCTCTATTCGGCCTTCACCTACTACACCGGCTTCAAGGTCAATTCGGGCGAGTACAAGCTCATGGGGCTGGCGCCGTACGGCAGGCCGAAATATGCCGATCTGATCCTGAAGCACCTGGTTGACCTGAAGCCCGACGGCACCTTTCGGCTCAATAGCGATTACTTCAACTATGCGACCGGGCTGACGATGACGAGCGGCAAGTTCGATGAGCTGTTCGGAGCGCCGCCGCGCGAGCCCGAGTCGCCGCTGACGCAGCGCGAGATGGACCTCGCCAGTTCGATCCAGGCGGTAACGGAGGAGGTCGTGCTGCGGCTGGCGCGGACCGCGCGCAAGGAGCTCGGCGCCGAGTACCTGTGCCTGGCCGGCGGTGTCGCGCTCAACTGCGTCGCCAACGGGAAAATCCTGCGCGCAGGGATTTTTCGCGACATCTGGGTGCAGCCCGCCGCGGGTGACGCAGGCGGCGCGCTGGGCGCGGCGCTGGCCGGATGGCATCTCTATCGCGACGGCGCGCGCGTCGTGAACGGCGCCGACCAGATGCGCGGGGCTTTCCTCGGCCCGAGTTTCGATGACGATGAAATCCTCCACGCGCTGAATGTGGCCGGCGCCGCGTATGAACATTTCGACGATGACCGGTTGTTCGATCGGGTGGCCGAGGCGTTGAGCCATGGCGCCGTGGTCGGATGGTTCGACGGGCGCATGGAGTTCGGGCCGCGCGCGCTCGGGGCGCGCTCGATTATCGGCGACGCGCGCGATACGCGGATGCAGTCGGCGATGAACCTCAAGATCAAATATCGCGAATCGTTCAGGCCGTTTGCGCCGTCGGTTCTGGGCGAACGGGTCGCCGACTACTTCGAGCTCGACCGGCCGAGCCCTTACATGGCGCTGGTGGCGCCGGTGCGCGAGGAATTGCGCACGCCGATGACGCCCGCGCAGGAGCGGCTGTTCGGGATCGATCAGCTCAAGGTGCCGCGCTCGAGTATCCCGGCGGTGACCCACGTGGACTACTCGGCGCGGATTCAGACGGTGCATCGCGAGACCAATCCGCGCTACCACGAAATGATCCGCCGCTTCGAGGCGCTCACCGGCTGCGGCGTCATCGTGAACACGTCGTTCAACGTGCGCGGCGAACCGATCGTGTGCACGCCCGAGGATGCCTACCGCTGTTTCATGCGCACGGAGATGGACTACCTGGTAGTGGGAAATTATCTGCTGGCGAAGAGCTTCCAGCCCGAACGACCGCGCGATGAATCGTGGCGTCAGCAGTTCGAGCTCGATTGATGCCGGAGCATCGCGAGGCAAGCGTCGGCGCGAGCGCGAAGGAGCTGCGCAGCTTCGGCCTGGTTCTGGGCGCGCTGTTCGCGGCATTTTTCGGGGTATGGCCGCTGCTGCGTCATCGCGGCAGTCCGCTCTGGCCGTGGATCGTGGCCGGGGTGCTCTGGCTGTTCGCTTTGATTTGGCCCGCCGCGCTCAGCTACCTTCATCGCGGCTGGACCCGGCTCGGGCTCGCGCTCGGATGGGTGAATACGCGCGTGATCCTGACGCTGCTGTTCGCAATTTCCATTGTGCCGGTGGGACTGGTGATGCGTCTATGCGGGCGCGACCGGATGGCGCGCAAACTCGATCCGGGCAGCGCCAGCTATCGCGTGCCGTCGCGGCAGCGCGCTGACAAAGACATGGAGCATCCATATTAATGTTCGAATTGCTCAAGGACCTTTGGGGCTTCGCGCGCGAGCGCAAGAAGTACTGGCTGGTGCCATTGATCGGTACGCTGGTGCTGCTGAGTCTGCTGATCGCGCTCGCGCAATTCTCGGCCGTCGCGCCTTTCATCTACACGCTCTTTTAGATTGGGCATTATGCTGCCGCGGTTGAACAACGTACCGAACATAAAAGGGGAGCGAACGCCCCGCGTGTCCAATACCACTGGTCGCGGTGGCTGGGTCGCCCGATGCTGAAAACGTTGGCGCAGCGGCTCGGGCTGATTCTGGCGGGAGTGCTGGTCGCGTTCGCAATCGCCGAGGTCGTGGTTCGCGTCTTCAACCTCGCACCGGCGGAATTCTACACTTACGACCCGTACGTCGGCTGGAAACTGAAACCCGGTGCATCGGGATGGCAAACGCACGAAGGACGGGCCTACATTCAAGTTAATCACGACGGCTTTCGCGGCCCGGATTATGCGTTCACGAAACCGCCCGGTACGCTCAGGATTGCGGTGCTCGGCGATTCGTTCACGGAGGCGCAGCACGTCGCCCTCGAAGATACATTTTGCGCAGTGGCGCAACGCGATCTGCAGGGGCAATGTCCGTTCGTGATTGGCGGCAACGGACGGCCGCAGCGGCTCATCTCACGAGTCGAGGTGATTAACTTCGGCTGCGACGGTTACGGCACTACGCAGGAATTTCTCACGCTGCGCCATTGGGTGTGGCGCTATTCGCCCGATGTCGTGGTGTTGGCCTTTTTCAACGGCAATGACGTGCGCAACAACTCGGTCGTGCTCGAGGGTGACAAATGCCGGCCGTTCTTCGTCCATCGCGATGGCAAGCTCGTGCTGGGCGGTCCGTTCGAAGATTCGTCGTCGTTTCGCACGCACTGCATGCTGCGCTTCGAATCGCGTCATTCGCAGGTGTTGAATCTGATAGGCAGCGGCCGCAGCCAGTTGAGTCATCTCATTCACGGCGCTTTCGCCAAACCGAAGGCGGGCGCGGTCAAAGCGCTGCCGCACGGGGTCGAGCTGGGATTGAGCGATCTGATGTACGGACCGCCGATCAACGAGGTGTGGCGCGAAGCCTGGAGCGTGACCGACGAACAGATTGCGCTGATGAATCAGGAAGTGAAGGCCCACGGTGCGCTCTTCCTGGTCGCTACACTTGCGACCGGAATTCAGGACGATCCCAACCCGCAATTTCGCGCGAAATATATGCGGATGGTCCGCTCCAGCAATCTTTTCTACGCGGACGACCATCTTCGCGATCTCGGTCAAGCGCAGGGTTTCGCCACGCTTAACCTGCCCAAGCCGATGCAGGAATATGCCGAGGCCCATCAGGTCTATCTGCACGGCTTTCCCAACACCGGGCTCGGGCTGGGCCATTGGAACGACGAGGGCCATCGCGTGGCCGGTACATTGATCGGCGAGCGCATTCGGCAGTTGCTCGATGATGCGAGCGCGCCGGCGTCCGCGGAGTCAACGCAGCGAACCGGAGCGTCGTCAAGGAACGCAGAACCTTTATCTCATTGAAACCTCAGCGAGGTTTCAAACTTCCCATTATGGAATAACGCTCGCGTTGCTCGGATTAGTCGCTAAGCCGCGCCGTCATTTAGCTTTATTAGATGAGTTTTCGCAGGGCGTAGCCCGCATCTTTACAAATGGGAAGTCTGAAACCTCCCTGAGGTTTCAGAAAGAAACTAAAAATTTGTGTTCCCCAACAACTGGATTCCGCGCGGCGGACTCGCCACATCGGCATGGAAGCTGGTACATAGTTCGACAGTAGAGCACGCGCTCGAGCGCGGCGGAGGTTCACGTCGATGGATCGTCTCAAAGGAAAAGTGGCACTGATTTCAGGGGGTGCGCGCGGTCAGGGCGCCGCCGAAGCCCAGCTGTTCGTCAATGAAGGTGCGCGGGTTGTAATCGGCGACGTGCTGGACGGCGAAGCGCACAAGCTCTCCGACGAAATCAATAAAAAGGCGGGCGCGAAAGTGACCCTGCCACTGCATCTCGACGTGACGCGCGCGGCCGACTGGCGCGCGGCGGTGGACGCCTGCGAGCGCGAATTCGGGGGACTCGACATCCTGGTCAACAACGCCGGCATCCTCAACACCAAGGGCATCAGCGAGACCAGCGAAGAGGAATGGGACGCGATCATCAACGTGAATCAGAAGGGTGTGTGGCTGGGGACCAAGATCGCGGCTCCGGCCATGAAGAAACGCGGCCGCGGCTCGATCATCAATATATCGTCGATCTACGGAATAATCGGCTCGGGCGGTTCGGCCGCGTACCATGCCAGCAAGGGCGCGGTGCGAATTCTCACGAAGACGGCGGCGGTGGAATTCGCGCCGGACAATATCCGCGTCAACTCGGTGCATCCGGGCGTGATCAAAACCCCGATGGTGGATATCTTCGCGGACAAGGAGCTCGACGCGATCGCAGCGCTGGCGCCGATGAAACGCGCGGCTCGTCCTGAAGAGGTCGGCTACGTCGTGCTATTTCTCGCGACCGACGAGGCCTCGTTCGTGACCGGCGCCGAATACGTCGTTGACGGAGGCTATACCGCGGTCTAGCGGAGGACTGGACCGGGGGAAGGTGGTTCAAGAGCTCAAAATTATGGTTTTTTCTGAAACCTCAGTGAGGTTTCAGACTTCCCTTTGGTAAGATGCGCCCAATAGTGATTGGCGCTCGCGATGCTCGGGTAGTCGAGATGAAGTAAAAAGAAACTAGTTTCATGTCGGACCGCAAATCGCGTGCGATCGTTCGGCGCACAGGGACGAGGAATCCAACTATCTCGAGAGAAACCCTCGTCCGCTGCGGCCAACGACTCGTCGTCTCTTCTATAAACTGGTCGAACCGCCCTGGAGTCCGCGTTCCTGGTCGCCCCCGTGCCCCTGAGCGCAGGCCGAGAAAAAAATCAGACCATTGGGCGGTCGAAGCAGATTGTGAGTTGCGGACATTTGAGGGAAGTGGCAGCCTGAAAACAAGGGCAAGGTAGTCACGCCAAAATCGGCGAGCGCCAGCCGTCCAATGAGAGCGCAATTCATGCAATGGGGTCAGACTGCCAAGGGTCGGGGTGCGACGTTCCCGTGGCGGTTCGCCGTCGCGGCATGGCTATTCGCGTTTGCGGCGTGCGCTTCGACCAACGTCGGGTCGTTGAATCCCTTTGCCGAAGCCAAAACGCCGCAGCAGCAGGCGCAGGAACTCGAACCGATGCTCGAAGCGGCCGGCTTCAGCGAACTGCCGGCGGCGACGCCCGACCAGGCCGCCAAACTGGGGACGCTGCCGCCGCACACGCTCAACTATTACGACGATAAAAACGGCGTGAAGCATTATTGGGTGGCCGATCCCGAATTCTGCAAATGCCTGTTCCACGGCGACGAAGCAGCCTATCAGCGCTACGAAAATATCAAGCTTGAAAATCAGATTGCCGAACGCGATCGCCATGCGGTCGAGATGCAGCGACAGCAGCAGATGATGGGACCGCCCGGCTTCGGCCCTCCCGGGATGGGCTTTGGCGGCGGCGGCAGCGGATTCAGCTTCGGCGGCGGCGGTTTCGGCCTCTCTTTCTGAGCACGGCATTCCATGCCGACGGTGCGCCACGCTCGCGTTGCTCGATCATCGGATCAGCGAGAACTAACTCCGGCCCGGCGGTGCGTATCGCGCTTTCGAATCGCGCCCTGTAACATTTCGCACGATGTCAGCTTCGGCAACCGGCAATAAGCCGCGCCTGGCGCTGGTCACGGGCGGCGCGGGCTTTATCGGATCGCATCTGACGGACGCGCTGATCGCCCAGGGCCTGCGGGTTCGCGTGCTCGATAATTTCGTCGCGGGGCCGCGCGAGAACGTGAATCCGGCGGCCGAGATCGTGGTGGGCGACGTCCGGGTGCCCGATTCAATCCGGCCGGCCTTTGCGGGCGTCGATTGCGTCTTTCACCTGGCGGCGTTGCCGCGCGTGATATTCTCGATCGAGCATCCGGTCGAGACTCACCTCACCAACGTCGTGGGCACGCTCAACGCATTGATCGCGGCGCGCGACGCCGGCGTGCGCCGCTTCATCTACTCGGGCTCGTCGTCGGTCTATGGCGACCAGCCGAAGCTGCCGCTGCGCGAATCGATGACGCCCAATCCGCTCAATCCCTACGCGCTGCAAAAGCTCGCGGGCGAGCAATACACCCGCATGTTTCATCGCCTGTTCGGCATGAGCACGTTGACGCTGCGCTACTTCAATATCTACGGCCCGCGGATGGCGACCGTGGGCGCATACGTCACCGTGATCGGCGTGTTCATCCGCGAGAAGATCGCGGGCCGGCCTCTGATAATTCACGGTGATGGCAGCCAGCGGCGCGACTTCACGCACGTACGCGATGCGGTGCGGGCGAATCTCGCGGCGATGGACGCGGCGGTCGGCGACGGACGCGCGCTCAACGTCGGGCGCGGCGAAAACTTAAGCGTCAACGAGATTGCGGAGATCATCGGTGGACCGGTTGTGCACGTCGAGCGCCGGCCCGGCGATGCGCGCGATACCCTTGCCGACTTGACTGAGACGCGGGCGGCATTGCGCTGGGAGCCCGAGGTCGCGACGCCTGATGGCGTGCGTGAGCTGATGCGGCTGGCTGGTTGTCCCTGACGCCCGCGCGCGCACCGGCGATGCGCGGTTCAGCGCGGCTGGCTTTGCAGGACGCCCTCGCGCTCCAACCGGCTGATATCACCCGGCGCGTAGCCAAGATAACTCGAGAGGATGCGGCCGTTGTGTTCGCCGAGCAGCGGCGCCTCCAGATCGAGCAGCTTGGGGAAGGCTGAGAAGCGCAGCGGAAATCCCGGCACCTCGAAATCGCCGAGCAGGCGGTCGTGAACCTTGCGCACGGTTTGCCGCTCGCGCAGATGCGGATGGTCCATCGCCTGTTCGAGCGTCAGCACCGGCGCCGACGGGATTCGCGCCGCGCGCAACGCCTCAACCGAGGCATCGTCGCTGGGCATCCGCGCGAGCCATTCCTCGATGATCGGAATGATTTCCTTGAGATGGCTGAGGCGAGTGTTGTTGTCGATGAAGCGCGGATCGTGCCCGAGCTCCGGCCGCCCCATGATTTCGCAGAACTTGACCCAATGGTGATCGAGCCACGCGAAGATGAAGATGTAGGTTCCCTTTCCCTTGAACATGCCGGCAGGACAGAGCGATGAATAATGCTGCCCGGTGCGGAGCGCTTTTTTGGCGCCGCCGCTCGCGCTGATCGTTTGCACGCCCCAATCATGGTAGTGGAAGTACGCGTCGAGCAGGGAAATATCCAGGTACTGGCCCTCGCCAGTACGGTCGCGATAAAAGAGCGCGCAGGCGATCGCCGCGAGTGCGTGCACACCAGTTGAGACGTCGCCGATCGCGAGCATCGGAGGGTAGGGCGGTCCGTCCGGCTCGCCGCTCAACGAGGTGACGCCGGCGTACGCCTGTCCCACGAAATCGTAGCCGGGATCCTGCGAGAGCGGGCCGGTCTGGCCGAAGGTCGAGACCGAGCACATGATGATTTTCGGATTGATTTCTTTGACCGCGGCGTAATCGAAGCCCATGCGTGCGATGGCGCCCGGGGCGAAATTTTCGACCATTACATCGACTTTGGATATCAGCCCGTTCAGGATTTCCCGGGCCTCGGGTCGGCGCACGTCGAGGCACAGGCTCAGCTTGCCGCGATTTTGCTGGACGAAGTAGCCGCTGCGATTGTTCTTCATGAAGGAGACCGTGCGGCAACGGTCGCCGTCGGGCGCAATCTCGACTTTGATTACTTCCGCGCCCATCTCCGCCATCAGCTTGGTGACGGTGGGTCCCGCCACGAATTGAGTGAAGTCGAGCGCCTTGACGCCATCGAGAACGTGCTTGGGAGCTTGCGCTGCCATCAACGGACCTCCAGCCTGAGACTTCGTGCGGATACGCCGGTCGCGGCGCACATCGTGACGAACTCTGTGCCGCGGACCCTGGTTGGTGCTGTAGCAATTGCACTGGCGGTGTCGCAAGGCGAATTGCTATCGTCGGGCCAGACCAGCGGGCTCGCCAAGGGCCTCGCACAATCGCAGAGGAGGAACCTCGATGGCGGCACAACCGAAAATGGCGAAGGGCGAAGCGAAACCGATTACTCCGGCGAAATTCGCGCACGCGGTTCTGCGCACCACGCGCTTCAAGGAAATGATCGACTGGTACCGCACGGTGCTGGGCGCGAAGGTCATGTACGAAAATCAGTTTCTCGCCTTCATGACTTACGACGACGAGCATCATCGGATCGCGATCGCAGCATTTCCGGGAATCGTCGAGCGTCAGGCGCACGCGGCGGGGCTCGATCATCTCGCATACACCTACGCGAGCATCGGCGATCTGGTGGCGACGTATGAGCGGCTCAAGGCCGCAGGGATTACGCCGGTCGTGACGATTAATCATGGCATCACGACCTCGATGTACTATCGCGATCCGGACGGCAACAAGGTCGAGTTGCAAATCGATAACTACGACAACGCGCAGGCGATGCACGACTTTTTCAAGACCGATGCGTTTGCCAAGAATCCGATTGGCGTGGACTTCGACCCGGACGATATCGCGCGGCGCTATCATGCGGGCGAGACCATGGCCCAACTGACCAAGTACGATCCGGAGAAAGGGTTCAATCGCGACGCGCTGGTGCGACTGGGCGAGTAGGGTGCGACGCCTTGGTGCGGCTCGGCTCCGACTAGGGAAAGCTCTGCACAACGCGGTTACGGAGGAAAATCGATGAAACTCGGGACCTTTACGCACGGCGGTGTCACGCGGATCGGCGTCGCGGCCGGCGAGACGATTATCGACCTGGCGGCCGAAGCGCCCGAGTTGCCGCGCGAAATGGCGGCGTTTCTCGCCGCCGGACCGGCGGCGCTCGAGCGCGCGCGCAAGGCCGCGCAGGGCTCGCACCGGATCGAGCTGGCGAAGGTCAAGCTCGAGGCGCCGGTGATGCATCCGCCGGAGTTTCTCGCGATCGGGCTCAACTATGCCGACCATATCGCAGAGTCGAAGATGGAGCGGCCGAAGTTCCCGCTGTTCTTCAACAAGCAGTCGAGCTGCGTGACCGGACCCTATGATCCGATCCATCTGCCACGGGTTTCGTCGTCGCTGGATTACGAGGGCGAACTCGGTTTCGTGATCGGCCGGCGTTGCCGCCACGTGCCGCGCGATCGCGCTCACGAGGTGATCGCGGGCTACGTCGTGGTGAACGACGTGAGCGTGCGCGATTGGCAATTCAAGGCGCAGACGATGACGCTCGGGAAGTCGTTCGACACGCATGGGCCGATCGGTCCGTGGATCGTGACGCCCGACGAGGTCGGCGATCCGCATACTCTCGACCTGAAGACCTGGGTTAACGGCGAGCTGCGGCAACATTCGAATACGAAGCACCTGGTCTTCGATTGTTATGCGCAGGTCGAGACGCTCTCGACCGTCTGCACGCTGATGCCGGGAACGATCGTTTCGACCGGGACGCCGGCGGGCGTGGCGTTCGCGATGAAGCCGCAGCGCTGGCTCAAGGCCGGCGACGTCGTGCGGATCGAGATCGAGCGGGTGGGAGCAATCGAAAACCGGGTGATCGACGAGCCCGCGGATACCGACGCAATCTAGTCACAGGTTGTGGGTGGCGAGGATCTCGAGCGCGGATTTGCGCTCCTTGCAACTGATGCGGCGCGGCGCCGCGAGATAATTCAGCGAGAAGCCGAGGCGCTCGTAAAGGCCGATGACGCGATCGGTCGCCTGATTCGAGACCACCACCGGTCCGCGATGGCGCGCGAGAAATTCGGCCAGCCGGACCTGATCGTCCCAGCCGAAATCCTCCTTCGCATAGCGCGTGAACACCACATCATAGGGCGGGTCGGCGTAGATGAAATCACTCGCGGTGAGTCGCACGCGGGCAAAGTCCTGGTTGGAGAAAGTCCAGCCCGCGAACGCTTCGCGATAGTCAGTGAAGTCGCTGGTGTAGTTGATGGTCGCATAGCGGCCGAACGGCACGTTGAACTCGCCGCGGCTGTTGAAGCGGCACAAGCCGTTGTAACCGGTGCGATTGAGGAAGTAGAAGAGTGCGGCCGCCTCCGCGCTCTCCGTCGCGCCATCGGCGACGAGCCGATTGAAGTGGGCGCGATAGCGGTAGTAGAGGCGCTCGTCGTTGCGCATCGCGAGATCGATGCAGAAGCCCGCGCTCAGCCTGCGATAGAAATTGCAGGCGTGCGGGCTGATGTCGTTGAGCAGCGCGCGGCGTGGGTGTAATCCGAGCGCGACGGCGAGTCCGCCGCAGAGCGGCTCGACCAGACGCCGGTCGCGATAAGGTTCGTAAAGTTCGCGCAGTCGCGGCACCAACCAACGCTTGCCGCCGGCCCATTTGAGCGGTGGTCTCAGCGCAGGCGCATCATGCGCACCTGATATCGCCGCCGCCCGTCCATTCGCCGCCGCGCTCGCCACGGCTTCCAATTGATCTTGAACGGCGGGTGCTGTCAATCACGCGGTGGTGGCGCAGCTATTTGAGCAAGGCCACGGTTGGGGCCGGAGCGCTCGTCGCCTTGATACTCGCGGCGCGCGCCTGCGCCTGTCCGACGCGCACCGGCAGAATCACGAGGCTCAACCCCTGCACTTGCAGCCAGTTCTGAAGTTCGAGCGCGGTGTGGTTGTGAAGGAAGCGGCTGACGAAGCCGTCGAGTTCGTATTATTTGTTAGAGAAAGCTCCTCTGTCTTGATTGTAAGGGCTTCAGCTCGGCCTCGGCGCAACCCCCGGAGTCACCCGGTGGACCGATTTGGGATGAATACTTTGGGCCTATATTGGATAGAGGGCACGCGCGAGTCCAAGGCGATAGCGGGCGGCATCGATGAGGTTTTGCATCAACGCCACCACCGTCATCGGTCCGGTGCCGCCGGGATTCGGCGTGATCCATCCGGCGACCTCTTTGACCCCGTCGAAGTCTACGTCACCGGCAAACCGCCCCGGTCCGATCCGCCGGAAGCCGACGTCGATGACGCACGCGCCGGGTTTAATCATGTCAGCAGCGATCAGATAGGTGCGGTCGGGTGGCGCCACTCCGGCGCACGACACCACGATGTCCGATTCGCGGCAAATGTCCGCCAAGTCGTGCGTATGGCGATGGCACCAGGTGACGGTCGCGTTGCGCAAGCGGCCGCCCAGGATTAACGCCATCGGCTTGCCGGCGATATCGCTGCGACCGATTACAGCGGTGCGCCGGCCGTCCACCGGCACCTTGTAATAATCGAGCAGGGTCAGGACGCCGCGCGGAGTGCACGGAATGAAGCGGCCCCATTCGCCGCGATAGAATCCGGTGAGGCTCGCCGCCCCGACCGCATCAACGTCTTTGTGCGGATCGATCGCGTCGAAAAGACGAAACGTCTCGATGCCATCGGGGACCGGCAATTGCAGCAGAATGCCGGTGATGGCGGGATTGGCGTTGAGTCGCCCGATCGTTTCGAGCAGGCGGTCGGTGGTCGCCTCGGCGGCCGCGACCGTGATGGTTTCGCTGCGAAATCCCAGATCCTCGGCCAACTTGCGCTTGTTGCGCACGTACTGTGTCGAGGCGGCGTCGTCACCGACCAGGATTGCCGCCAGTGCCGGCACCAGCCGATGGCGATCGGCCAGCTCACGCGCATGCGCCAGCAGGTGCGGCTTGAGAAATCGGCTGACCTCGCGGCCGTCCATGAGTTTGCCCGACATCTTGAATTCTCTTCGGCGGAAGTCTTTACACCCTTTGGCGGGCAAACCTGTCCGGCGGCAATAGCTGCCGAATATTAGATGAACGGGTTGGGATCGGCGTGAACGTAAAAATAATTGCGGAAGGTGCGAGATTTAGTTCGTTGACATCGGGAAGCTCTGGTAAAATTAGACGGGCTGATGGTACCGGTCAAGCGCACCCCCCTCGCATCGCTGCATCGCAAACTCGGCGCCCGCATGACGGAGTTCGGCGGGTACGACATGCCGCTGAGCTATCGCGGCATCATCCCGGAGCATCTCGCGGTACGACGAGCGGCCGGCCTGTTCGACTTGAGCCACATGGGCGAGTTCCATCTGGAGGGCCCGCGCGCACTCGCCCTGCTCGAACGGGCGCTGACTAATTCAGCCGCGCGGATGGTCGATGGGCAGGCGCAGTACACGATTATGTGCGCGGAGGACGGCGGCACGATTGACGACCTCATCGTCTATCGGCTCGCAGCCGAGCGTTACATGCTCTGCGTCAACGCGTCGAATATCGCAGTCGATTGGGAGTGGCTCAGCGGCCTCAATCGCGACGGCGCGGCGCTGACGAATCGCAGCGACGGGACCGCGCTGATCGCGATCCAGGGGCCGCAAGCGGTCGCGATCCTCTCACGCATCACCGCGCTTGCGCTCACTTCGATCGCGCGCTTCCGCACCGCGTTGGGCGAGGTCGCCGGCGTCGGGGCGCTGGTCGCGCGCACCGGCTATACCGGGGAGGACGGCTTCGAGATTTTCTGCCCGGCCGCCGACGGCGAGCGCATTTTCGAAGCGGCGCTGACGGCGGGTGCGTCCGACGGCGTCCTGCCGTGCGGCCTCGGCGCGCGCGACACGTTGCGGATGGAAGCCGGACTCCCGCTCTACGGGCACGAACTCGATCGCGCGACTTCTCCGCTGGAGGCCAACTTGAAGAGCTTTGTGAAGTTTGGCCACGGTTTCGTCGGCGAGCAGGCATTGGCTGCGCAGCGTGACGGTGGAACCAAGCGGCGGCTGGCGGGTATCCGCACGGATGACGGCAAAAGTATCGCGCGCAAGGGCTACAAAATATATCGTGACGAGTCCGAGGTTGGCGTGATTACCAGCGGCACCTATGCGCCCAGCTTCGAGCGGCCGTTGGCGATGGCGTATGTCGCGACTAGCGCCAACCTGCACGACGGGGACCGCGTCGAAGTCGCCATTCGCAATCGAAAGGTTGCGGCCACCGTGATGCCGCTGCCGTTTTATCGGCGCGAACGCGTCGCCGGCTGACGCGGCCAGGGCGGGCGCGGCGAGGGCAATCATCCGAAAACGGAAACACAGGATCGCGCGAGGAAGTTAAACAATTAGATGAGATTCATTCCACATACCGAGGCCGACCTCGACGTGATGCTCAAGACCGTCGGCGTTGCACAACTCGACGATCTGATCGCGCATGTGCCGGAAAACTTGCGCGCCGCAGCGGTGATCAAGTTGGAGCACGGCCGCGCCGAAGCCGAGGTTGCCTCCGAACTCGCTCAACTCGCATCATGCAATCCCGGCGCAACCGGGTTCACCAGCTTTCTCGGCGGGGGCTACTACCGCCATTATGTGCCGGCAGCGGTGCGCGCGATCACTGCCCGCGCCGAGTTCGCGACCAGCTACACGCCCTACCAGCCCGAAGTTAGCCAGGGCACCACCCAGGCAATTTTCGAGTTTCAGACCTTGATCACGCAGCTCACCGGTCTCGACGTTGCCAACGCGAGCATGTACGACGGTGCGTCGGCGGCGGCCGAGGCGATCCTGATGGCGCATCGGGTGCTGCCCAAGCGCCACGTCGTCGCGATTTCGCGCGCGCTGTGGCCGGACTATCGCGCGACAATCCGCACCTACCTGAGCGCGCTTGGCACTCTGGAGTTGGTCGAACTGCCCTTCGATCTAACCACCGGGGCGGTCGATCATGGCGCGGTCGAAGGCTTCGCCACCGATGAATTGCTCTGCGCGGTCATCGGCTATCCCAACGCGTTCGGCGTGATCGAAGCGCTCGCGCAAATCGCGGAATTGACGCATCGAGCCGGCGGTCTCGCGATATCGGTTACGGCTGAGCCGCTGGCGCTCGCGCTGCTCAAGCCGCCCGGCGCGCTCGGCATCGATATCGCCGTCGGCGAAGGGCAGAGCTTCGGGATGCCGTTGCAATACGGTGGACCGGGGCTGGGATTTCTCGCGGGACGGGGGGCGCACGTCCGTCAGATGCCGGGGCGGCTGGTCGGGCAGACTCGCGACAGCGAAGGGCGTCGCGCATTCTGTTTGACGCTGGCAACGCGCGAGCAGCACATCCGGCGCGAACGCGCGACCTCGAACATCTGCACCAATCATTCGTTGTGCGCGCTCGCCGCGACGGCATACCTTTCCCTGATGGGGCGGCAAGGGCTGCGTGAACTGGCGGCGCGCAACGTCGAACTCGCACACGCGGCGCGCGAGGCGCTCGCGGCGGCCGGGATTCGACGCCGCTTCAGCGGGCAATGCTTCAACGAATTCGTGGTCGCGATCGACGGGCCGGAAGCGGCACTCGCGGCGGCGGAGCGGCACGGAATCCTCGCTGGACTTTCGCTCTCAAGTGACTATCCGGAGCTGGGCGGCGCGCTTTTGATTTCGGTGACCGAGATGAATACGCCCGCGGAGATCGAGCGGTTGTGCGGCGCGATCGCGGGAGGCCGGTAATGGCGGGCGCGGACAGAGTCGCGGGTGGCAAGCGAGTGAAAGCGGCGATCGTCGATCAGGCTTCGGCGGTGGAGACACACCTCGCACCTGCGATGGTCGAGGGCGGCGTACCACTAATCTTCGAGGAGACATCGCCGGGGCGCCGGGGCGTAGATGCAAGGGGCGGGGCGGCGAGTGTGAAGCATGCAGTCGAGCTTCTAGGCAGCGAGTTGTGCCGCACCGACATCGAGGGTTTCCCAGAACTCAGCGAGCCGCAGGTGCTGCGTCATTTTCTGCGGCTTTCACAATTAAATTTCGGGCAGGCGCTGCAGTTCTATCCGCTCGGCTCCTGCACGATGAAGTACAATCCCGTGCTCAACGACGAAATGGCGGCGCTGTCCGGCTTCGCCAACCTGCATCCGCATACGCCGTCACGTCTGGCGCAAGGTGCGCTGGAATTGATCGCGCGGATGGAAGCGGCGCTGGCCGAAATTACCGGGATGGACGCCGTGTCGCTGGCGCCCGCCGCCGGCGCGCAGGGCGAACTCGCCGGGTTGCTGATGATTCGCGCATGGGAGGAGAAACGCGGCAAGGTCCGTCGCAAGGTGATCATCCCCGACACCGCCCACGGCACCAATCCCGCCAGTTGCACGCTCGCCGGTTTCGACGTCGTGGTGGCGCGCTCGGGCCCGCGCGGCTACCTCGAAGCGGCAGAGATCCGCCGTCTGCTCAGCGATGACGTCGCGGCCCTGATGGTTACGAATCCAAACACGCTCGGGATGTTCGAGCCGGAAATCCAGGAGATTGCGGCGGCGCTGCACGAACGCGGCGCGATGCTCTATCTCGACGGCGCCAACATGAACGCGCTGCTCGGCGTCGCCAAACCGGGCGACATCGGCGCCGACATCGTGCACCTCAACCTGCACAAGACTTTCTCGACTCCGCACGGCGGTGGCGGTCCCGGCGCCGGTCCGATCGCGGTCAAGCGCCATTTCGAGCCGTTCCTGCCCCATCCGCGCATCGTCAAACGCGGCGAGCAATGGGACTTCGATCGCGATCGCCCCGATTCAATCGGCCGGCTACGATCGTTTCATGGGAATTTCGGCATGTTGGTGCGCGCCTATACCTACATCCTGGCGATGGGCGGCGATGGACTTGCGCAGGCGAGCCGCCACGCAATTTTGAACGCGGCCTATGTGCGCAAGCGCCTGGAGGCCCATTTTCCCAGCGCCACGCCCGAGCCGACCATGCATGAATGCGTGCTGACCCACGATCTCGATACGCGCACCGGCGTGAGCACGCTGGATATCGCCAAGCGCCTGCTCGACTTTGGCATCCATCCACCGACCATCTATTTTCCGCTGGTCGTACACGGCGCGCTGATGATCGAACCGACCGAGACCGAGAGCCTCGAAACGCTCGATAACTTCGTCGACACCATGGAGCGGATTTACGGCGAGGCGCTGGAGGATCCTTCGATGGTGAAGGCCGCACCGCATTCGCTGAAGCTGCGCCGAATCGATGAAGTGACGGCAGCGCGGCGTCCCATGCTGCGCTGGACCGGGCGCTAACCGTGGGCTTGTTTCAGCGCGCTTGCGAAGCTTTCACAGAATTTGGGATTACGATGCGCAGGCGAGCCGGAGCGCGCGCGCATAATCCTCGGCCGTGTTGACGTTGAGGAAGCTGCGCAAATCCGGGTCGATCGCCCGCAATGCGGGTTCATCGATCGTGCGAACATTCAGCCGCTCGGCGATTAACCTCAGACGCTTTTCGCCGGCCGTTTCCATCGCAGCCAGCACTGCGGCCGCTCGTACACGCCGATAGGCCGCGCATAGAGGTTGCGGCATACCCCCGATCTGCGGAATCAGCGCGTCATCGCTCTCGCCCAGCATCGCGCAGAGCGCCGCCGCCACTTCCGAGCGAAGCAGCGGCAGATCGCAGGAACATGCGAAAACGATTTCGCTGCTCGCTCGCGCCAGTCCGCGTCGCAAGGCACGGACCGGACCCTCGAAGGCGGCGTCGTCGCGCTCGATGATCAGATGAGCCGGATCGCTCAGGTCCGCTCGATCGGCTCGTTCCTGGAGCGTGCGATCAATCGAGAAGGGTTCGTCGCGCAACGGCGCCGCGACCACGATTATTTCGGCAAATGCACCGCTCAGCGTATCGATCAGGCGCTCGAGTATCGTCGATGGCCCGAACGGTAACGCCGCCTTTGGCAGGCCCATCCGTGAACTGCGGCCCCCGGCGAGAATGACGGCACTGGCGTTCATCGACTCTAACGCCGCCGTCGCCGCGGGGCCGAACCGTTCCGGGGTTTTGGCTGACTCGACGATGTCTTCATCGCGGTGCGGTCCGATTCGCCGTCAGTTCGCTCAGGGTTATGCGGAGTGCCTCGTCGTGATGGAGAACGCCGAGATGGCCGGTGTTGCGGAGCACGATCAGGCGCTTGAACATCCCGTCGGGAAAAGTACCCCCGCGCGGCGGCGCTACAATCGGATCGTCCCTGCCAAAGATCGCGACTTCATCGGGGCTGTGCTGGGACGCCCACCAGGGTGCGCCGAGCGTTACCGATGATCGGGTTCGGCCTTTATCCGAGCGCGCAGCGGCCAATCGCGCCACGGTTCCGCCGAGGCTGTGACCGATGAAATGGACACCCGCGCCGCCGTCGGCTTGCGCCGCCATTTCTGCCAACTGCGCGGCGGAGACTTCTACCGCGTGACGCGCGGAGTACGCGAAGAATCCGATATTGTCGAAGCCGCTTAGTCGCAACAGCACCGACATCGCGAGCAGGTTGGAGCGGTCGCCGCCGTTGCCGTGGATTAGAAGCACCGCGTCATGCGCCTGGCGAGACCTGCGCGAAATCCGGGCCTGCAGAATGGTTAAGCAATCCAGCGGATAAGACGCCATCAGCGCCCATGCGGACGCCCATTCGCGTCCAATCGAGATTGGATTCATCCTGCGATCCGATTGTAATCGCTAAAGTTGCAGACCGCCAACAATATTCCTTTCGAGTGCGTTCGGTTTTAGCTGCCGCCGATCAACGCGATCGG
This sequence comes from Binataceae bacterium (SeqCode), assembly GCA_050011435.1. GTDB lineage: Bacteria > Desulfobacterota > Binatia > Binatales > Binataceae > JADMIL01. The sequence goes on along the minus strand of JBEKJC010000004.1, from coordinate 65,528 downwards.
GAATTCATGACGTGGTCACTGCCTACGTTTTGCGGTGACGACGGCCACTGGCTATTCTTGGGCGCGCAACGTGGCGATCAAGCAATCACCGCTCATCACCCAGTACCTCAACGTCAAGCAGAAGGTTCCCGACGCGATACTGTTCTTTCGCCTCGGCGACTTTTACGAAATGTTCTTCGAGGACGCCGAAGTCGGCGCTCGCATCCTTGACATCCAACTGACTTCGCGATCGAAGGACGGGGTGCCGCTGTGCGGCGTGCCGTACCATTCGGCGGAACCGTACATCGCGAAGCTGCTCAAGGCGGGATTGAAGGTCGCCATCTGCGAACAGTCGGCGCCGGAGTTGCCGGCGGCGGGATCGAGCGTCAAGGGCGGTGCGTTTCACAAGAGCGACGCGTTTGAATTGACGGCCCCCGGCGACAAGCGCGGCGGCGCGCGCGGTCTGATGCCGCGGCAGGTCGTGCGCGTAATCACACCCGGCACGGTCGGCGAGGAAATGGTGCTGGTCGCCGGCGAGAAGAATTTTCTGCTGGCTGCGGCGCCCGATGGCGAAGCCTTCGCGCTGGCGGCGATCGACGTCTCGACGGGAGAGTTTATCGCGACGCGAATCGGCGGCGCGGCCGGCTTGCGCGAGGAGATCGCGCGGATAGCGCCGCGCGAAATGGTGATTCCCAGCGGCAGCGATACGCTGAAAACGATTGCGGCCGACCTGCGCTGTCCGCTGACCGAACTCGATGGCAACGCCTTCGACGCGGATCGCGCGCAGGCGCTGCTGGTGAAGCGCTTCGGCTTGCAGGCGGCGCCGCTGCCCGATGGCGGGTTTGCGGGCGCAGTGGTGGCGGTCGCGGGCGCGGCGCTCGGTTACGTCGAGGAGAACTTCGGGCACGACCTCGCCCATCTGCGGCCGCCGCGTCTTTACCGCGCCGCCGAGTTCATGCTGGTCGACGAGGTCAGCCGCCGACATCTGGAATTGATCGCATCGAGCGACGGCACGCGCATCGGATCTCTGCTCTCGATTCTTGACGAGACGCTGACTCCGGTCGGTGCGCGGACGCTGGCAAACTGGATCGTCTATCCGCTGCTCGATCTTGGGGCGATTCGCGCGCGCCATGACGCGGTCGAGGAACTGTTCGATGCGGACCTCGGCGGTGAGGTGGCGGAGGCGCTGCGGCGTATCGGCGATCTCGAGCGGCTGGCGGGCCGCATCGGGAGCTTGCGCGCGAGCCCGCGCGATGCGCTGCGGCTGGGGCAGGCGCTCGCGGCGGTGGCGACGCTGCGCAATTCGCTCGCATCGCGCGGCAGCGGATTGATCCGCGAAATCGCGCAGCGGTTGCGTCCCTTCCCCGAAGTGGCGGCGCAAATCGACGCGACGATTAGCGACGAGCCGCCGGTAAATCCACGCGACGGTAATACCATCCGCGCCGGCTTCAATGCCGAGGTCGATGAGATGCGCGGGCTCGCGCTGGACGCGCGCGGCGTAATCGCGCGGCTGGAGGCGGCGGAGCGCGAGCGCACGCGGATACCGTCGCTGAAGGTTCGCTACAACCAGGTCTTCGGCTATTACATCGAAATAACCAGGACTCATACGGATCGCGCGCCCGCCGATTACGAGCGCAAGCAGACGCTGGTCGGGGCCGAGCGCTTCACGACGCCCGCACTGAAAGAGCTGGAGCGCAAGATTCTGAGTGCGGAGTCGGGGCTCAAGGAACTCGAACTGCAACTCTTTACGCGGCTGCTGCGCGATCTTGCCGCGCATACCGGGGAGATTCTCGAAACCGCGGCCGCGGTGGGCGAATTCGACACGCTGCGATCGCTGGCGGCGGTCGCGCGCGGACGCGGTTACGTGCGTCCGGAACTGAACTCAGGCTTTGCGATCAGGATTCGCGATGGCCGCCATCCGGTGCTCGAATCCGGGATGAAGCCGGGCGAATTCGTGCCGAACGATCTCGACGCCGATCCGGCGGAGCGCCAACTGCTGCTGATCACCGGCCCCAACATGGCGGGCAAATCGACCTACCTGCGGCAGGTGGCGCTGATCGCGATCATGGCGCAGATGGGAAGTTTCGTGCCGGCGACCTCGGCGAGTCTCGGGTTGACCGATCGCGTGTTGACGCGGATCGGCGCGCGCGACGATCTGCGGCGCGGCGAATCGACTTTCATGGTCGAGATGCGCGAGACCGCACGCCTGCTCGAAGGGCTGACGGAGCGGAGCCTGCTGCTGCTCGACGAGGTCGGACGCGGCACCAGCACGTTCGACGGCCTCGCAATCGCGTGGGCGGTCGCCGAGTATCTGCACGACACGACGCGCGGCAAGGTGCTTTTCGCGACACACTTTCACGAACTGACCGACCTTGCACGCGAACGGACGCGGGTCAAGAATCTCAGCATGGCGGTGCGCGAGTGGAGCGGTGAGGTACTTTTCTTGCGCCGCGTGATAGAGGGGCCGGCGAGCCGCAGTTACGGTATCGAAGTGGCGCGGCTGGCGGGATTGCCGGCCGGAATCATCGCCCGCGCGCGCGAAATCCTGAGGAATCTCGAACAGGGTGAGTTCGATGACGCCGGGCAGGCGCGGCTGGCGCACAGCGCCGGGAGCGGCCGCACCGTGGCGCAGATGAGTCTTTTCGCGCCGGCCGAGAGTCGCGTGCTCGAGGAGTTGCGCGCGGCCGAGGTCGAGCGGATGACGCCGGTCGAGGCACTCAACGCACTGGCGCGGATGGTAGCGCGCCTGCGCGGTCAAAACGGACAGGATGACGAGTAGGTGGAGAGCGTCGTGGCGATCGCTGGCAGCATCGGCAGGCCGCTCAAGCGATGCGGGCAGGGCGAGGTGAGGAGAGCGGCGCTGCCGACGCTCGCACTGCTCGCAATGACAGTGGCGGTAGCGATTGCGAGGCCTGCGGAGACGCATGCCGCGACGCTCACCGGGGCGTCGATCGAAAGTCAGGGCAGCGCGGTCGAACTCCATTTTGCTCTACGTGGGCACGGACTTGGATGGCATCTAAGCATTCACGGACAGGAACTCTGGATCGATCTCGATAACGTCCGCGTGCAGCTTGCGCCGCGTCCGCTGATGGGGCAGGAGGTCGCGCCGGTCGTGGCGGTGCGCGCGATTTACGCTGGCGGCGTCACCGGGCGAATCGTGGTCGAGGTCAAGGGTCGTACCGATTATGTAGTTGGGCAGTTGCCGCACGAACTGATTCTGCGCGTGGCGCCCGCGGGTGAAGTGCGCAACCTCGGAGCGCCGATTCTGATGCGGATGGAGCGTCGTCGAAACGCGCCGCCGCGGCCGTCGATGGCGGCGCAATCGCGGGTTTTCCCATCGACGAGCACAAGCTTAGCCGTGGCGACGGCCGGCGGTCGATCGCGCACGACGACGCTCACGCCAATTCAAGCGGCCGATTCAGGCGCGGAACGCACGACTCGCGAGTATAGCGCCGGCGCGCCGATGCGAATGGCCTCGCGCGCCGGGCCGAGCACGCTGCCCGCGCCCGCGTCCGGTCATCAGTTCGTCGTGATCGACGCCGGTCACGGCGGGCATGACCCGGGGACCGAGGCGGCCGGCGATGTCGCCGAAAAGGATCTCACGCTGCAAATCGCGACGCGCCTGCGTGACGCGTTGGCGGCGAGCGGAATCGACGCGCGGCTGACGCGCGACCGCGATATCTTCCTGACGCTGGCCGAGCGCACGCAAATGGCCAACCGCAATCGCGCCGATCTCTTCGTGTCGATTCATCTCAATGCGAGTCCCGATTCGAACACCGCCGGGATTGAGACCTACTATCTGAATAATACGACCGACCGCGCGACGATTCGGCTGGCGCACATGGAAAACGATGTCGCAGGTGGCTATGGCGCGCCGGGCGAGCCCAACTTAAACTACATCCTGACCGACTTGCGCCAGCAGGATAAGGCGAACGAATCGGCTTCTCTGGCGCGGATGATCGAGGCAGAGACGGTTGCCGATATCGACGCCTCAATGGGGATTCGATTGAACGAGTTGGGGGCAAAGCAGGGTCCATTTTACGTGCTCGTTGGCGCGCTGATGCCGTCGGTGCTGGTGGAGTGCGGCTTTCTGTCGAATCCGGACGAGGCTCGCCTGTTGCAATCGCCGCGGTATCAGCAGGCGCTGGCTGACGGAATCGCGCGCGCCGTCATGCATTACTTCAACGCCGACGCGGCGGTAGGCAACCTGTGAACGAGACGCCTGAAGCACATCGGCCGGTGGTCGCGACGACACCGGCGCCGCCGATCCGCGACGAGGCCGGGCTAACGGTGGAGTTCGAGCGCACGCGAACGCCGGGCGTGGTCGCGCGGGGGCATCTCGATGCCGTGCGCACGGCGCTCTTCGAGCGTCATCGCGCGGGCGCTACGGGAATTGAAATCGTGCGGGCGCTGACGGCGGCGGTCGACGAATTGATGCGCGCGCTCTACCATTATGCCGACGCGGAGCATGGGCAGCGCTTCTCGCGGCTGAATCAACGGCTGGCGATCGCGGCGCGCGGCGGTTACGGGCGCCAGGAACTCAATCCCTATTCGGACATCGACCTGTTATTTCTGCACGACTACAAGCCGGGGCCCTATGCCGAAATTGTCACCGAGATCATCCTGCACGCGCTGTGGGACGCGGGGCTGACGGTCGGCTACTCGGTGCGCAATACCGCCGAATGCATCAAGATGGCGGCGGAGGATCTGAAGGAAAAGACCGCTATTCTCGACGCACGTTTCCTCGCCGGCGACGAAAAGCTGTACGCGCAGTTCGACAAAGCCCTGATCGATGACGTGCTCAATCGCAACCAGCAGAGTTTCTTCAAGGCCAAGCTGGAGGAGAGCCGCAAGCGGCACAAGCAGTATGGCGAATCGATCTATCTGCTGGAACCGCAAGTGAAGGAGGGTGAGGGCGGCCTGCGCGATTTGCATACGGCGCTGTGGCTGGCGAAGGTGAAGTACAAGGTTCATTCGCTGGATGAGCTGGTGCAGAAGGCGGTAATCACCCAGCCGGAACTGAACGAGGTGAATGCGGCGGAGGATTTTCTCTTCCGCGTGCGCAACTCGCTGCACTTCCTCAGCCGGCGGCATTTCGATCAGCTCACCTTCGAATACCAGGAGCAAATCGCGCCGATGATCGGCTTCACCGCGACCGAGGGAGCCGCGGCGAGCGCCAACCTGATGCGGACCTACTATCAGCAGGCGAGTACGATTCTGCGATTTTCCGAGGGGCTGACCGCGCGCGTGACCGAGGACACCGAGCCGGCGCGTTTCCTGCGCCGCAGCGCCGGGCGCCAGATTCGGCCGGGAGTGTTGATCCAGGGCAAGGTGTTGGGGATCGCGAGCAATGACTTCTTCAAGCGGGCGCCGCTCAACCTGATAACGATTTTCGCGGACTGCCAGACCCACGGGGTTGAGCTTTCGGGCAGCGCCTACCAGCTCGTGCGCGATAACGTCGGCTTGATCGACGAGGCGATGCGCCGCGATCCGCAAACCGGAATGGCATTGATGGGAATCCTGAGCGGGCGCGAGCGCGTTGCGGAAACGCTCGAGGCCATGCATCGCGCCGGCGTGCTCGGCGCGCTGATCCCGGAGTTCGGTAAGCTCTACGCGCGTGTGCTGCACGACCTCTACCATATCTATACGGTTGACCGGCATTCGCTGGCCGCGGTGCGCGAGTTGGAGCGGCTGCGCGCGGGCGAATTCAAAGCCACCAACGCCCTGTTGACCGAAGTCGCGCGCGAATACACTTCGCTGCCGATCGTTTTTCTGGCGCTGGTGCTGCACGATATCGGCAAGGGCCACGGCCATGACCATCACGAGCTCGGCGCGCAACTAACGGTCGCGGTGTGCGAGCGGATGGGACTCGATGCCGAGGAAGTGGACCTGGTGGTCTTTCTGGTGCGCGAACATTTGAAGATGTCGCAGGTGGCGCAGAAGGGCGACGTCGATAATCCGAATACCGTCGAAGAATTCGCACGCGAGGCGGGTTCGATCGATCGATTGAAGGCGCTTTACCTGCTGACCTTCGCGGACATGCGCGCGGTCGCGCCCAAGGTTTACAACAACTGGCGCGACATGCTGTTGAGCGAGCTCTATATGCGATCGCTCAAGATGCTCGAGCATGGCGGGCGCGAGGCGGCCGATCCGGCGCGGCGGCTGGCGGTGGTCAAGGCCGCGGTGCAGGCCGAGTTGACGGCGGCCAAGGCGCCGGAACAGTCGATCAGTGAGTTTCTCAAGCTCATGCCGGATCGCTATTTCCTGACCGTGCCCGAAGGCGACATCAAACTGCATTTCGACATGATGCGCGCGATCGAGGAGCGCCCTCTGGTCTGCCGCCATCGACATTTTCCCGAGCTCGAGTTCAGCGAGTTCGTGGTGGTGACGCACGACCAACCGGGACTGTTCTCGAAGATTGCGGGCGCGCTGACGGCGAATAATCTCAACATCCTGTCGGCGCGGATTACCACGCGCGACGACGGCATCGCGCTCGATGTATTTCGCGTGTCGCATATGGGTGGAGCCGGCGCGATCGCGATGGACGAGGATCGCTGGCCGCGGGTCGAGCGCGACCTCGAGCGGGTGCTGTCAGGTGAGCAGGATATCGCGGCGCTGGTTGCGCAATCGCATCAGGCGCGCTTTGGCGCGCGCAAATTTGTGCGGCGCGTCGAGACCGAAGTCACGGTCGACAATCGCAGTTCCGAAGAGTTCACCGTGATCGACGTCTTCACGCAGGACCGGGTGGGGCTGCTGTTTGCGATTACGAATACGCTGTTCGAGCTGGGGATGAAGATTCACGTCGCGCGCATCTCGACCAATGCGGACCAGGCGCTCGACGTGTTTTACATCAGCGATCGCGAGGGCAACAAAGTCACCGACCTCGAGCGCATGCGCTCGATCAGGGCGGCGCTGGTCGAACGGCTGGAAGCGGATCCGAGTGCGGTTGCTGCGAGTACCGGCTGAGTCTGCGGGGATTCGCCAGGCAGCGCGGGTGCCCGAAGGGAACGGTGATGGTGGATGATGTGGAGAACGCGGGCAAAATCGATTGGGACGAACTGATCGAGCTGCACCTGAATCGCCAGGCGGTCGAGCGCGGCCTTAGCCGCAACTCGCTCGAAGCCTACGGCGGTGACCTGCGCGACTTTCAGAACTTCTGCCGCGACCGTGGCGTCGAGCCGCGGGCCTTGGACGTCGCGGCTATCACCGCTTACCTCGAAGGCCTCGCGACGCGCGAATATAGCGTCACCAGCCAGCGGCGCCGGCTGGCGGCGGTGCGCGGGCTCATCCGGGAAATGCTCGAGCGCAAGATTATCGATCGCGATCCGGCTAGCGCGCTCAGGCTGAGGCCACATCCACGACCGCTGCCGCGCACCCTCGGGCTCGCCGATACGGCCGCACTGATTGAGGCGATCGACACCGGCACCCTGCGCGGCAAACGCGATCGCGCGATGCTTGAGCTGGCCTACGGATGCGGGCTGCGCGTGTCGGAGCTGGTCGGGCTCAAGCTCAACCAGGTGAATCTCGAGGCGCGCGTGGTGATCGTGATTGGTAAGGGAGACAAGGAGCGCATCGTGCCAGTCGGCGGTGCGGCGCTGCGCGCACTGAAGTCGTATCTCGTCGGGCGGCAAAAGGCGGCGTTGGAACAAACGTCGGCCAATGGGCGCGGGCGCCGCCGCGCGGACGCTCCCGCCATGCGGCCGAATGCGGCGGTGTTTATCACCCGGCTGGGCCGAGCGATGACGCGGCAGGGATTTTTCAAGGCGCTCAAGGGATGGGCCGCGAGCGATCCGCGGCTCGCATGGATTAGCCCGCATACGCTGCGCCATTGCTTTGCGACCCATCTGCTGGAGGGTGGCGCCGATTTGCGCGCGGTGCAGGAGATGCTCGGCCATAGCGACATCTCGACCACGCAGATTTACACGCATCTTTCGCGCGGCCATTTACGCAAGGTACATCGCACGTTCCATCCGCGGGCCACACGCGCCGCACTCCCCGGCGCGCAAAGCGAATCCGCACGCGAGCTGACGGCAGCTCGAAAGACGGAAGACTGAATGGAAGGCGCGCATGGATTTGCCGAAGAATTGCTGCTGTGGGCGGTGCCGATCGTCGTCGCGATCATGCTGCACGAAGTGATGCACGGCGTGGTCGCGCGGATGCTCGGTGACGATACCGCGGCTCGTGCGGGCCGCCTCACCCTCAATCCGCTCGCGCATATCGATCCGTTCGGTACGATTATTCTGCCCGCGCTATTGCTCTTCGCGCATGCGCCGGTGTTTGGTTATGCGAAGCCGGTGCCGGTCGATTTTCGCCGGCTGCGTCCGCCGCGCGCCGGCATGATCGCAGTTGCCGCGGCCGGCCCGTTGACGAATTTGACTCTCGCGATACTCAGTGCCTTCGCCTTTCGCCGGTTGGTTGCAGGGCTCGATCCGTCCGCGGGCTTTACCGCGCGTGGATGGTTGAGCCAGATGGCGTTGGCGTCGTGCATCGTCAATCTCGAATTGGCGGTCTTCAATCTTCTTCCGCTGCTGCCCCTCGACGGCGGCCGCGTCCTCGCGGGACTGCTGCCACCGCAGCTCGCGCGTCCCTTCGCCAGGCTGGAGCGCTTCGGATTTCTGATATTGTTGCTGCTGCTGTATACCAACACGGTGACTGCGGTGATCAATCCAATCATCAACGCAATGGCACGGGTGCTGCTGTGAGCGACGAAGGGACGCCGCTCAAATTTGCAGCCGACGGCGGCGGAATGCGTTTCCGCCTGCCCATCTATGAGGGCCCGCTCGACCTGCTGTTACATTTGATCAAGCGGGCCGAGCTCGATCCGCAGGACGTCACCACCAGCCTCATCACGGAGCAGTACCTCGAACAATTGAACCTGATGGAGCAGCTCAATCTCGACATCGCGGGCGAGTACCTGGTGATGGCGGCGACGCTGCTCCTGATCAAATCATTCGCCCTGCTGCCGCATCCGGAACTGGCCGATACCGAGGAGGCCGAGGATCTCAAGCGCGACCTGGTCGAACGGCTGCTCGAGTACCAGCGTTATCGCGAGGCCGCGGCCAAGCTGGGTGAGCGAGCGCTGCTCGGGCGCGACGTTTTCGCCGCGGCGGGTGAGCCGCTGCCCGAAGAGCCGCCGCCGTCGTCGCCGTTCGAGGTGTCGATCTTCGACTTGGTGAGCGCGATGGCCGCGGTGCTGAAGCGGCTCGGCGATCGCACCCCGCGGCGTATCGAGCTGCGCGATATCCCGGTGGCCCAATGCATTCCGCGGATTCTCGCCGCACTGGGCGAGGGCGAGCGCGTCGAGTTCACGACGCTGTTCGAAGATCTGGGCGACCGTCCGCTGATGATCGCGACCTTCATGGCGCTGCTCGAACTCATCCGGCGCCGCGCGGTGCGCGTATGGCAGGAGGACCGGCAGGGTCCGATTCTGCTCGGACGCGGCGATCGCTTCGGCGCGCCGGAGCAGAATTTCGCGATCACGGACGACGGCGAGAATCTTCAGAGCGCCGATAGTGACGGCGGCGCTGCGGACGAAATCAGCGAAGCAGGAGAGCGCGGCAAATAGGTCCGTGCAGGAAGCGGTGGAAGAAGAACGTCTGAAGGCAATCCTGGAAAGCCTGCTGTTCGCGGCGGCGGAGCCGGTGGCATTGGCGCAACTGGTCACGGTGCTCGAGAGTGTTGCGCGCGACGACGTCAAAAAGGCCCTTGGCGAAATGGCGTTGGCGTACGCCTCGGGCGGTCGCGGCATCGTGCTCGAGGAAGTGGCCAACGGCTACCAACTGCGCACGCCTAAGGAACATGCGCTCTACGTGCGCAAGCTGCTCGCGGCCAAGCCGCCGCGGCTCAGCCGTCCGCTGCTCGAGACGGTCGCGATCGTCGCCTACCGCCAGCCGATCACGCGGCCCGAAATTGAGCAGTTGCGCGGCGTCGATTGTGGCGGAGTGCTCGAAACGCTGGTCGAGCGGCGGCTGATCCAGATCGCGGGACGCAAAGAGGCGCCCGGCCGTCCGATCATGTACACGACTACGCGCGAATTCCTCGAACTGTTCGGCCTCAAGGACTTGAGTGGTCTGCCCGACCTTGAGGAGCTGCGACTGATCGAGACACCGCGCGAGGAACCGGTCTTCGCGAACACTGATGGTGCGGATCCGATGGACACATCCGGCGGCGCGGAGGCCGCGCAAACTTCGCCCGAGTTCGTATTCGGTGAAACTGACGCGGACGCTGAGGCTACCGCCGACGACATCGGTACAGAGCAACCGGCGCATCCCGACGAGACGATCGCCGCGAACGAATCCGTTACTGCGATCGCATCAACGGCCGACGGTTCAAGTGATGAGTCGGCGGACCGAGAGTCGGGTTCACCGCCCGCCGATACCGAGGATCACGACTAGACCCCAGCGTCCGAATCGGCTCGCTGGTAAATCCGGGTCGCACTAAAATTTCTAGCCTTCGCTTTCTTCGAAGTAGCCGCCCTGCGCCGCATAGTTCTCGAAGCGTGTGAACTGGCTCAGGAAGGTCAGCTTTGCGGTGTCGGTCGGGCCGTTACGCTGCTTGGCCACGATGATCTCGGCGACGCCAGGCTCCTTGGTGTCGCGATGATAGACCTCGTCGCGGTAGATGAACGCGATGACGTCGGCGTCCTGCTCGATCGCACCCGATTCGCGGAGATCGGCGAGCAGCGGCCGGCGCTCGGGCCGGGTCTCGACCTGCCGATTCAACTGCGACAGGGCGACCACCGGCACGCGCAGTTCCTTGGCCAGCGCCTTGAGCGATCGCGATACCTCGGCGATTTCCTTCTCGCGCGATTCGCCCGGCCGGGATGAACGCATCAACTGCAAGTAATCGACGATTACGAGTCCGAGGTGGGAATCCCGCTCGCGCATCAGACGGCGGCATTTAGCCTTCAACACGATTGGCGACATGTCCGAGCTGTCATCGATAAAGATCGGCGCCTCGGAGAGCCGCGCGGCCGCCTGCGCCAGTTTGGGAAAGTCGCGTTCGCTGAGAAAGCCCGCACGCGCCTTCGAGCTGTCAACGCGAGCCTCCGAGCAGAGCAGGCGCAGGACGAGCTGCTCCTTGGACATTTCGAGCGAAAAGAACGCAACGCCGACGCGCGGGTCGGCGTCCATCGCGGCGTATGCGCAAAGGTTCAGCGCGAGCGCGGTTTTGCCCATGCTCGGGCGCGCCGCGATGATCACCAGGTCGGACGGCTGCAAGCCCGCCGTGATGCGATCGAGGTCGATAAAACCGGTCGGCACGCCGGTGACGAGTTCCTTGTTCTCGTAGAGCCGCTCGATCATTTTGAGCGAGTCGCGCGTGAGCACGCTCATCGCCGGGAACGACTGCCGGATGCGCCGCTCGGAAATTTCGAAGATGCGATGCTCGGCGGCGTCGAGGAACTCCTCGACGTTGGTGGGCGCGTCGAAGGCGCCTGACGCAATCTCGGTGGCGGTCGAGGCCAGCGCGCGCAGCACCGCCTTCTCGCGTACGATGCGCGCGTAGTGCGCGACATTGGCGGCGGTCGGCACGCAGGCCGCGAGCTCGGCGATATAGCCTACGCCGCCAGTCGCTTCGAGCGCGCCCTTGGTGCGCAGCAACTCGCTCAGCGTGATCGCGTCAACCGGCTTGTTGTGCTCGGTCAGATCGACCATCGCGCGGAAGATTTCGCGATGGGTCTCGCGGTAGAAATCCTCAGGGCTTAAGACTTCGAGCGCCTGATTGATGGCGTCGTTGTCGAGCAGAATCGCACCGAGCACCGATTGCTCGGCGTCGAGATTCTGTGGAGGAACACGCTTGAGAATATCGTCCGCCGCTGCCGCCGCCACCTGCAACCCCCGCCGCCCGTACGCCAAACCGTGAATCGTACCGTCGATCGAGAAGAAACCCGCGTCGTTTGAGACAAGAACAGTATCCGTGTCGGGATATGCCGCGGCAAGTGCGCCGGCGAGTCGCGCGCCTCATCTATGCACACAGTCCACAGATCAGGCGCGGCGCACGCGGCGATACGGGGTGGGGCGGGCGCGCGCCAGTAGCGGGCCGACCGCGATGCCGAACAGGAATCCGCCCACATGGGCCCACCACGCCACCCCGCCCATCAATGGACCGTATGCGCCCGAGGCGATTCCGGCGTAAAGCTGCGCGACGAACCAGAAGAGCAGGTAGAAGTATGCGCGGATTTCGACAATCGGCCAGAAAATCACCAACGGCAAAATCGTCGTGATCCGTCCGCGCGGGTAGATCACGAAATATGCGCCGAGTACGCCCGCGATCGCACCGCTCGCGCCGATTACCGGCACTGGCGAATCCGGTCCCATCGCGACCATCGCGAGGCCAGCCGCCGCCGCCGCGGCCAGGTAGAACAGCAGGTAGCGCGGCGTGCCCATGCGCTCCTCGACCGCCGGCCCGAAGATGAAGAGGTAAAGCATGTTGCCCGCGATGTGGAAAACTCCGGCGTGCAGAAAAGTCGCGGTGAATATCGTCGCGAGCGTTTCCAGCGCATCTCCCGGAGCGGCAAGCCGGATGTGCGCAACTTGGGCTGGTACCATCGCATAGCGCGCGAGCATCGTGGTGGCGTGGCGCCCGAGCTTCATCTCGAGCGCGAACACCACGATATTCGCGAGGATGAGAATTGTGTTGGCCGGCGCCAGCCGATGCGTTGCCTCGCTATCGCGCAGCGGAATCATTGCTTAACCATCACGCTCGCGTCGCCGGAGCGGCGGCATCGGGAAACAGTCGCGCTCGGTATGTTAGCCAGACCTCGCCGCCGGCGCGAGTGTGTGCGCTTGAGCGCGACGGAATTGTATGCGAAAGAAATGTTCGTGCGTGTCCCGGGCGTCCCGCTGGGCGGGTGTCCGCGGTCGCGTGACGCGGCGGCCCAGTCAGCCGACGGGCCGGTCCGCCCCACTGATAGAGTTTCCCGAACACCTGCCAGCGTGCGGGTCAATACACCCGGAGGTTAATATGGAGATCGTCACCCAGGAATTGACGGTGAAGACCGGCGAGGAGCGCATGCCGTGCCACCTGGCGCGTCCAGCCAGCGGCGGTCCCTATCCCGCAATCGTGGTCGTAATGGAAGCATTCGGCCTCAACGGCAACATCAAGAAAATCACCGACCGCTTCGCGGCCGAGGGCTTCGTCGCGATCTCACCGAACCTGTACTTTCGCCAGCCCGACAATGTCGTCGGCTACGACAACCTGCCGGGCGCGATCAAGCTGATGGGCAGCTTGAAGGATGATCAGATAGCGGCCGACATGACCGCGGCGATCAATTACGTCAAGACGCTCAAGGAGGCGAAGCCGAAGTTCGGCACGACCGGCTTCTGCATGGGCGGTCGCGTCGCGTTTCTGACGGCCGTGCGCAACGGCGATGTCCATGCGACCGCGCCGTTTTACGGCGGCGGGATGACGCGCGCGGGACAGCCCGGCGGCAAGGCGCCGGTTGACGATGCCGCCAACCTCAAGGGTCCGGTGCTCGCGTTCTTCGGCGGCAAGGATGCGTTCATTCCGGTGACCGAAGTTGACAAATTCCGTGACGCGCTGACCAAGGCCGGTAAGTCGCCAGAGGTTGTCCTCTACGGCGACGCTGACCATGGCTTCATGTGCGAGGAGCGCCCCTCGTATCATCCGGAGCATGCGAAAGAGGCGTGGGCGAAGACCGTCGCCTTCTTGAAGAACAATCTCGGTTGAGCGGGGGTCGCAAGCGCGATCTGAAAAAAGCGGCGAGGGCGAACCGAAAAACAAGGTTCGCCCTCGCCATATTTACTGCATCGCGACTACGCCTGCGCATCCGCGGTGGCGATTCGCGATGCGCCTACGTCATCCCTTCCACGGCTTGCCGTAACTGTCGAGGCAGGCGACCTCGCTGACCGGTTTGCGGCTGATCGGGCCGTGTTTGCCTTTTGGATAACCGACCGGCATCAGCGCGTATGATTGGATGTCGGGTGGCAGATTCAGGATTTGCCGTACCTCGTCCTCATAGAACGCGTGAATCGTCGTGAGCACGGTGCCGAGACCGAAGGCGCGGCAAGCCAGGATGATGTTCTGCACGGCGGGGTAGATGCTCGATCCCGCGAGCCGCCCCGCCGACGCCATCCGCGTCTTCACGTCATCGGGTAGGCCGGCGACGTTATTCCAAATGGTTTGCTTCAGGCATGGCACGATCAACACCGGCGCCTCGCCCATGTGATCGAATAGATACAGCACCGAGCGCCACCAGCGTTCGTATTTCGCCGGGTCCATGTGCGGCGGTGGCTTGGCGCCTTCGTAGAGCTTGACCAGGATCGCCGAGGTCTTCTGATAGATCGCACCCAGTTGTTTGCGCTTCTCGGCATCCTTGACCACGATGAAAACCCATCCCTGGGCGTTGCTGCCCGACGGGGCGCGAATCGCGGCGTCGAGTACCTTGGTGATTATCTCGTCCGGCACCGGGTCGGTCTTGATGCGCCGAATCGCCCGCGCCGTGTACATCGCCTCGAACAGACCGATTTCCGCCATCGCAATCTCCTGATGATGTGAAGGTCCGCGATCGGTAAGCCGCTCCGCGCGGATCGAAATTTGTAATCCTAACTATCACTGTCGGGCGCCAAACGAAAATTGTCTCAGGCGTGGCGTCCGCGAGCCCGCTGCGGCAGGGCGCTCTATTCTATTTTGACAATCTTGTGCTGGATTGCGTAGCGCACCATTTCCGCGGTCGTGCGCAAACTCAACTTGTCTTTGAGGTTCTCGCGATGAGCCTGCGCGGTCTTCGGGCTAATCCCGAGCTTGCGTGCGATATCCTTGCTGGTCGCGCCTTCGCTGAGCAGCCGCAGCACCTCGCGCTCGCGCAACGTTATCGCGCCGTCGGCGCCGCGCGGCCGCGGATTCCGCAGCCGGCTTAGCAGAATCGGGGCGACCGACGGACTCAGATAGCGCTTGCCGCTCGCGACCGTGCGCACGGCACTCAGGAGTTCCTCCGGTGCGTCGCTCTTGACCAGGTAGCCGGCCACGCCAGCTTCGTTGAGCGCTTCGAGCACATCCGATTCGTCGTCGTGCGCGCTTAGTATCAACACCTTGGCGGCAGGCGCTGCCTGCTTCATCCGATGGGCCGCGGCGAGTCCGCCGGTTCCCGGCATTTCGAGGTCCATCACGATCACCTGCGGACGAATCTTCGCTGCGACCGCCAGCGCCTCTTCGCCCGTAGTTCCTTCGCCCACGACTTCGCATCCGTGACGCTCGAGCAGCGCTTTAAGCGAGCCGATCAGCACGCGATGATCGTCGGCCAGCATCACGCGGATGGCTTCCTCGGGCTTGCTCATGCCGGCTCCGGAATTTCGGCCACGAGCCGCGTCGCACCCGTTTTGGATTCGACTCGCAGACGCCCGCCCATCAGTTCGAGCCGCTCACTCAGCCCGTTCAGTCCGAGGCCGCCGCGACCGGTCGCGTTGCCCATGCCCTTGCCGTTATCGAGAATGGAGAGCCGCACTCTTTCACCGCGTTTTTCGATCGCGATTTCGACCCGGCTTGCGCCCGCATGACGCAGCACATTGGCGAGCGCCTCACGCGCGACCTGGTAGCAGACCTGTTGAACCGGCCGCGTCAGCGCGTTCATTTTATCGGCGTGCGCGAGCCGGCCCTTGATTCCAGCGTCCGTCAGACGCCGCAGTTCGTAGCGCAGACCCTCGACGAGGGTTGAGCGCCCGAGCGTCGGCGGTTTGAGCTCGCGCACCCGCAGCCGCAATGCATCTTCGAGTTGTTTGAAAATGCCGCGCGCCTCGTCGGGCCCCGCCTCGATCCCGATGCGCGCTGCCGCAAGGAGTTGCGCCTGATGGTCGTGCAGGTCGCGCGCGATGCGGGCGCGTTCCGAGTCAATCGCGCCAAACATGCGCAGCCCGAGATTGCGCACGAGTCGCCGCAGCCGATCGGTCTCGGCCTCCAGTAGCCATTTTGCGATCAGAGGATTCAGGCGCGCCGCAAGCGCTTCGATTCGCGCAACCGAGGCCGCATCCGGCGCCGTGTATCCGGCCAACGCGATCGCGCCGGTTTCCAAAGGTACGCAAATGTAGCTACCGAAACGGGCGAAGGTGCGGTCTTCGTCGTAAACCACCGGGGTGGATGGCTGCGTCGTTCGCACGATCGTCGCTTGCCGCAAAAAGCATTCGCTGAGGACACTGGCGCGCGAGTTCGGTGCGTCGATGAGTGTCACGGGCGAGAGCACGCCGGAGGCGGCGCTCACGCTAAGAATTTCATCCTCGGCGGTCGCGAGAACCCAGGCGTCGAACGGACCCAGTTTCGCGAACAACGACCCAGGCTGGCGAAGCGGTTGCGCGAACGCAGCTTTTCCGCCGCGGCGGCCGCGCGATCGATCCGGTTGCGGGCGGACGAGGCGCTCGACGACTCGGTTCGGGCGCGCGTGAGCCGCTCGGCGGACTCGCCCGTGCGTTTGCGCCAGAAGTCGCGCGATGAGTCGGCGGCGTTGGCGTCAAGGACAGCGAGCGTGGCGAGGGCGGCGATTTCGGCCGCGACTGCAAGGTTGAGCGAATATGGCGTGCGCGGCGCAGTCAGGATTACCGTGGCGCGCATTGTCGCTGCTCCGCCGCCGGCGGCACGCGAAACGCTGACGGCGGCGCAGGTCATGGCGCGCGGCCGAGGGCCGCATGCGGTGGCCAGTTCATTATGGCCGAAACGAAGCAATACGGTGTTTGGATGTGAGTGAAAACGGGGATCGCGCTCGACGGCGGCTAGCAATGAATTGAGCAACGACTCGGATTGCGAATCCGTGGCGGCGCGAATCGTTTGTGCATCACCAGCGCCTTGCCAGGCGATGAGGCAGGCGGCACCATCGGAGAGATGCGTGCTCAAGTCGGCCAGCGTCTGGATTTCTGCGGCGTGGCCCTTGTTGGTCGGCGACGGTTGTATGGCGATCCCGTCGTCGGCCTGAGACAGTTGTGCGGCGGCACGCTTCGCGGCTGGACGGCGGCGGGTGGCGTCGTTCGACCCGGCTGATGGAGCCAAGCCGTTCACAATTGCAACCGCGGCATGGCGTGGCTTCAGTGATGTCCGGAGTCGGCTGGCTGGCCGAGTTCGTCACCGAGTTGGCGCATTTCCGCACCGAAGGCCGTCCAATCGCCCTGCCTCAGCGCCGCAATCGCGCGGCTGTAATGGGTGGCGGCGGCCTGAAGTTCGGGCGGTGTGTGGGCCGCAGCAACCTGGGACGATGCGGGCGGCGGGGGTGCGCCGGTTGCCGCCGGCGGATTCATCCCGGACGGCGGGACGGACGCGGCGATGATCGGCACGGTGCCCTCGGCACCTTTGAAAAGCGCGGCGAGGGTCGAATCGATACTGGTCCCCATCACGGTGCGATCGCCATACGATGCCAGCACGCGCTTGAGTTCGGGCAATTGGCCGTTCTCGGCCCGGATGTACAGCGGCTCGACGTAGAGCAGCGAATCCTCGAGTGGGATCACCAGCAGATTACCCAGAATGACCTTGGAGCCCATCTGATTCCACAAGGAGTATTGCTGCGAGATTTCCGGGTTCTGATTGATGCGCGCCTGGATTTGATAAGGGCCGTAAAAGAGCCGGTCCTTGGAGAAGGCGAACTCGAAGAGATGACCGTAATCGGCGCCGTCGCAGCGTGCGGCCAGCCACGCGATCATGTTGTCGCGTCCCTGCGGCACCATCGGCAGCATCAGTACGTACTCGGCTCTAGTCTCGCCGGGCAGGCGCATGATTACATAGTAGGGCTGCATCGGGACGGTCTCGCCGGAGTAGTTCTCGCGCGGGAAGGTCCACAAATCCTCGCGGTTGTAAAAGGTCGCGGGATCCTTCATGTGATAGGTCCCGTACATTTCGGCCTGGGTCAGGAAGAAGTCCTCGGGATAGCGGATGTGGGCGCGGAGGTCGGCGGGCATCTCACTCATCGGCTTGAACATGGCCGGATAGATTCTCTGCCAGGTGCGGATCAGCGGATCGTCGGGGTCGGAAACATAAAAGTCGGTACGGCCGCTGTACGCATCGATTACTACTTTCACGGAATTGCGGATGTAGTTAATTCCGTCCCCGTTGATTTGCGAGTATGGGTAGTGATCGCTGTAGGTATATCCATCGACGATCCAGTTGAGCTGGCCGCTCTCGCGCAAGACCACGTAAGGATCGCGGTCCTGGTTGATAAATGGCGCTATATATCTGATGCGATCGCTGATGTTGCGCCGAAAGAGTATGCGGCTGCCCGGAATTATATTTTCAGTCACCAGCAGATTGACGTCGCGGTAGTAGAAACTGAACAGCAGGCGCCGCCAGAATCCGCTGACCTGCACGCCGCCGTCGCCTTTGTAGAAATCGGTGACATTGTCATTGCCGCTGGGATAGTCAAACTCCGGCGTCTGCGCCTTGACGATGCTGTAAACGTCGGGCTCTTCGCCGTAGTAGATTCCCGGTTGCGTTACTTTGAGGCCGGCGTCCGATTGCGGTGGAATATTCTTGATCGCGAGTACCGGCAGGCCCTCTTGGTCCTTGGTATTGACCGGGCTCATCACGAGGCCATAGCCGTGGGTGAACTTGAGATGGCGGTTGACCCAGGTCTGGGCGTTATCGGGCAGCAGATCGACGTTGAGTTCGCGCGCCGACAACATCACCTGGGTATAGTCGTGGTCGATCCAGTAGCGATCGATATCGACGTCCAGGAAGTTGTAGTAGAGCCGGATGTTCTGAAGTTGCTGGTAGGTTGCGATGAGCGGGCGCGGATCCCAGAGCCGGATGTTCTTGATGGTGACCGCGTCCTGGTCGAGCGAGGCCTGGGTCAATTTGCCGAGGCCGGCGAAGGGCCGGGTGTCGACGGCGTCAAGGTCGAAGGCGCGGCGCGTCATCGCGATGTTGCGCTCGAGATAGGGCTGTTCGATGCGCAGCTCGTCGGGCTTTACGCGCAGGCGTTCGATAACCGGCTGCAGCAGAGTGAGGATAACCGCGGGGCCGAAGACGATAACGGCCGCGGTGACCGGCAGGCGCAGGCCGCGGTCGCGGACGTTGGCAAAGCAGATTGCAGCCGCGACGAGCGCCAGCGCCATCAGCAGCCACAGACCCGGTTGCCAGAGGACGTGGTCGACGTAGCGCAGGCCGAAAACGATGCCATTGGTGTGCAAAGTCAGTTCGTAGCGCTGGATCCAGTAATTCAGTGCGCGCTCGATAAAGAAGATGCCCGCGAGGACGGACAGATGGGCGGCGCACTGCGTCGATACGTTGGGCGGCGATTCGCGAAAATCGAGGGAGCCCCGCGCCCAGTAAAGCGCTCCGGTCATCGCGGCCGTGAAAAAGAGGACGAGCATGAAGAGGTCGCGCAGCGTCTGGAGCAGCGGCAGCGTGAAAACGAAGAAACCGACATCGCGGCCGAAGGCTGGCTCTTTCAAGCCGAAGGGCACGCCTTCGAGCGCTTTCAAGTAAACGTCCCAGCTGGCGGCCTCGCCCTGCGCCGCAAATAGCGCGAGCAATGCTGCGCCTCCGATCACGATCAGGCGCCACGGGATGCGATCGCCGAGCGAGCGAATCAGTTCGGGCAGGTTGACCTCGACGACATCATCGGTGCGACGCACCACGCGCAGGCGTTCGCGCTCGTGACTGAGGTGCAGCGCGATCCAGCCGCTGAGCGCAATCGCGCTGAAGGCGACCAGCCATACGATCGCGAAGATCGTGACTTCGGCGATCACCGTGGTGGTGAAAACCTGGCGGAAGCCGAGGGACTCGAACCAGATCAGATCGACTAGCAGACCGTCGGCGAGACTCAGCACGATGAAGGCGACGATCAGAGCGGCAATCAAGCCGAAAAACAGGAATCTTGGGCGCATTGAATTTACTCGGTCAGGCGCCGCGCGCGACTTGGGCAACGTGTTCGCGGACCACGTCGGGCGGGCACATCCAGATGAAGAGTTTAAGGGTCAGGTAGCCAACGAGGAGCCAATCGAGTTCGCCGATTATCGGAATGAAATCGAGTTCGAGCGCGGGCGGAGTAATCAGGAGCAGCAGGCCCAGCGGGGGAATCACCTTGGCAAGAAAGGAGACGCGGGCATCGCTCATCAGGCGCCAGAAGACGAGGAAGAATTGCGGCAGATAGAGCAGCATCCCGCGCACTCGGAGCGGGTTCAGCAACTGCATCCTGAGGAAGGAGCTAAACACCATGTGAAAGTCTAGCACACGCGTTTGCCGCCGGGTGCAATGCGAGTGTGCCCGCGATAACACGATCGGGTGGGGCGGTCGGGGGACGCATCGCGCGGTTTCGAATAAAATCGCACCGCGTGGAGGGAGGAATCGGTGAAGAAGCGAATGACGCTGGGCAGCTTCCTGGTGGCGTACCTGCGCAAGATCGGGGTCCGTCAGGTCTTCGGTATTCCGGGCGATCTTGCGCTCAAACTGTTCTTCGCGCTGGGCCGCAAGCACGATCTGGAAATCCTGACCCTGTCGCACGAGCCCGGCGTCGGCTTCGCGGCCGACGGCTACGCACGCGCCACCGGCAAAATCGGGGTCATCTGCGTGACCTACGGGGCGGGCGGGCACAACATGGTGAATCCGGTGGCGGGGTCATTTTCCGAGCGTGTACCGCTGCTGATATTTTCGGGCGGTCCGGGCGAAGAGGAGCGCAAGCTGGGCACGCTGATTCATCATCAGGCGCGGGAGATCGAATCGCAGCATCGCATCTACCGGGAGGTCACCTGCGCCTCGCGCGTGCTGACCGACCCGCGCAGCGCCGCCAGCGAACTGCACGAAGTGGTGCGCGCCGTATGGGCGGAGCAGCGTCCCGGCTATATCGAGATTCATCGCGACATGGTCGATCGCGTGATCGAGGTGCCCGACGATCTGATCAAGTGGGACGGGCGCCTGCATTTCTATGAATCCGACGCGCGCCGGGTCGAGGAAGCCGCGCGCGAGACTGCCTCGATGCTCAATCAGAGCCGCAAACCGGTGCTGATCGCGGGCATCGAGATCCATCGCTACAAGGCCTCGCGCGAGGTGGTCGATCTGGCGGAAAAGATCGGGGCGCCGGTGTTTACCACGGTGCTCGGCAAGGGCGCTTTTCCGATGGACCATCCGCTGTACATGGGGGTTCACGTGGGACCGATCAGTCCGCCGCCGATCGTGGCGCGGATGGACGAGGCCGACTTCGTGTTGAACCTCGGCTGCCTGAAGACCGACATGAATTTCGGCAACCGCCCCCCGCACATCATCGAGGGGCGGAGCGTATGGGCGGTGGATCGGCGGGTGGACGTGAAGTACCACAGCTACATCGACGTGGGCGTGCGCGATTTCGTGCGCGCACTGCGGCGCCAGGGGCTGCGGGACCATCGCGAGACGGTCACGTACGCGAGCAATCTGACCGGCGGCGTGACGGGCAATCCGAATCAGGCACCGATCAAGGTCAGCCAGATTCTGGCGACGGTGAACGAATTTCTGGCCGCGCATCGCAACTACATGGTGGTGGCGGAATCGGGCGATATGCTCTTCGGCGGCCTGGATATCCGCGTGCCCCACCACGGGACCTACCTGGCGCAGGGCTTTTACGCATCGATGGGATTTGCGGTACCGGCCGCGCTGGGCGCGCAGGTCGGATGCGGCCTGCGTCCGATCGTGCTGTCGGGCGACGGCGGCTTCCAGATGACCGGATCGGAGATTTCGCAGGCGCCGCGCTTCGGCGCCAATCCGATCGTGATCGTGGTCAACAACGGCGGCTGGGGCATCTTCCGCCCGGTCGCATCAGACCGCCGCGACCTGCTCGAAATCCCGCCGTGGCCCTATGCGAAACTCGGGCAGGACTGGGGTGGCGAGGGCTTCCAGGCGGCGACCGCGGCCGAACTGCGCGAGGCGCTGGCAGCAGCCCATAAGTGCAAGAGCTTTGCCATAATCAATGTGGATGTAGGCCGCGACGATCTGTCGCCGGTGACGATCAAATATATCAAGGCCGCGGCGCAGCGCTCGCAGCCGGCCGCCGAGCGCAAGGTGCGACGCCGGCGACCTAACCCCCGGCTCCTTCCCTAGAAAGGAAGGGGAGAAGAAGAGAATGATGGGATCACGAAAATGAATGATGCTTACGATCAGGTTTGCCGCGATTTCCGCTGGAACACGCCTGCGCAATTTAACTTCGGCGCGGCGGTGGACGCCTTCGCCGCCGATCCCAACCGCGTCGCGCTGCTGTGGGAGGATCAGGCCGGAAATCGCGCGCGACTGACCTTCGCCGACATTCGCGATCAGTCCAACCGCGTCGCCAACGTGCTGACCGCGTTGGGGATCAAGCGCGGCGATCCGGTGATGATCGTGCTGCCGCGGATTACGCTGTGGCAATGCGTTTACATCGGCGCGCTGAAGGCTGGCGCGATAGTTGTCCCATGCGTTTCGATGTTGCGCGAGAAGGACCTCGTGTACCGCGCCAACCACTCGGGCGCGCGCGCGATTATCGCGGGCTTCGAGAGCGTCGAGCTGGTCGGCGATCTGCGCAGTCAATGTCCGACGCTCAAGCATTACCTGCTTGCGGGGGCGGCGCGCACGGGATGGGCGTCGATTCAGGAAGCGACGCAGGCGGCCTCGCCCGAGTACCAGCCGGCGGATACGCGCGGCGACGAGCCGGCAATTTGCTACTACACTTCAGGCACGACCAAGGATCCGAAGGCGGTGCTCCACGGCCACGCGTACACTTGGGCCCATCAGTTTACCGGTTCGATTTGGCTCGGCTTGAAGCCGGGCGATCGGCATTGGACGACGGCAGATACCGGATGGGCGAAGGCTGCATACGGAGTGCTGTTCGGTCCGTGGATGAACGGGATCACGACCTTCATGTACCACGGGCGCTTCGATCCGAAGCGGCAGTTCGAACTGCTGCGGCGCTATCGCATCACGAGCTTTTGCGCACCGCCGACTGAGTATCGCATGTTGGTGAAGGAGGACCTGGCGAGTCAGGCGCTGCCGGCCCTGCGCCATTGCGCGGGCGCGGGCGAGCCGCTCAACCCGGAGGTGATCGAAGTCTGGCGCCATCATTTCAACCTGCTGATTCACGACGGCTACGGCCAGACCGAGACGGCGCTGGTCGCGGCGAATCTGCCGGGCACGGAGATCAAGCCCGGCTCGATGGGCCGTGCGTTTCCCGGCCTCGAGGTGCGGGT
Organism: Binataceae bacterium (SeqCode); assembly: GCA_050011435.1. GTDB lineage: Bacteria > Desulfobacterota > Binatia > Binatales > Binataceae > JADMIL01. The sequence goes on along the minus strand of JBEKJC010000004.1, from coordinate 42,432 downwards.
CGTCGACGAAAATCTCAAGGAAGTGGCGAACGGCGACACCGGCCAGATCGCGGTGCGGGTCAAGCCCGACAAGCCGCCTTCGATAATGCTCGAATATTGGAAAAATCCCGCCGAGAACGCCGCCGTCTTCCAGGGCGACCTCTATCTGACGGGCGATAACGCCTATCGCGACGGCGACGGCTATCTATGGTTCGTCGGGCGCGCCGACGATCTCATCTCATCGGCGGGTTATCGGATCGGGCCGTTCGAGGTCGAGAGCGCATTGCTGGAACATCCGGCGGTGATGGAATCCGCGGTGGTCGCGAGCCCCGACGCGGATCGCGGATCGATCGTCAAGGCGTTTGTGCGGCTCAAGGCCGGCACCGCTCGGAGCGAGGCGCTCGTGCTCGAACTGCAGGAGCACGTGAAGCGGATCACGGCGCCTTACAAGTATCCGCGCGAGATCGAATTCGTCGACGATCTGCCGAAGACCGTCAGCGGCAAGATTCGCCGCGTCGAACTGCGCGATCGCGAAGTCGAGCGCAAGCGCGGCACGCCCTGAACGCTCGCGCTGCGGGCGCGTTATTTTTTGCCGCGGTCGAGCAGGTTCACTTTGCCGGCAAACTCCTCGAGATCGACTTCGGTGGTCTCGAGCACGCGCGCGACCATGCCCCAGAATCCGATCGACATGATCAGCTCGACGATTTCGCCTTGTCCCAGTTGCTTTTTCAGCGCCGCGAGCGTTTCCTTTTTGCCCTTCACACCGCGCGCGACTTCGTCGGTGAAGCGGAGTGCGAGGCGCTCGAGTTCGTTGAAGCAGGTCGCCGCTTCCCATTTTTCGATCGCCGCGATTTGATCGTCGCTGACGCCGACGGCCTTGGCGATCGGGACATGCTGCGTCCATTCATAGACCGAACCGCTGACTTTGGCGGTGCGCAGGATCGCGATTTCGCGCAGCTTGGGATCGAGTTTGCCTTTCGTCAGCAGGGCGTTTCCGAGGCGCGAGAAATTATGGAAGACGGCCTCCGACGCGTTCGCCATCATGCGCGCGACGTTGAGCTTGCGCGGCGTGTTGCCGAGGATTTCGCGGGTTTTTTCAGGTGCCGTACTTTCGTCAACGTAGGGTAGCAGTGCCATCGGTCCGCTCCTTTTTGGTGCGGCTCGCAGCGTAATACCGAAGGTGCGATTCGTGCAAACGCATCGCAGCGGCGGCGCGAGCGCGGGGCACGGGAGATTCTGACGATCTGTTACGTAAATCCAGAAGAGACCTCACCCGCACTCGCAGCGACGAGCGCGACATTTCCTTGGACAAGGAGAGGTATCGGAGGTGCGTAGCGACTAAGGTTCCGACGACGGCCTTTGCCCACGCCACCAGAAGAACGAGGCCGCAGCGAGCGAGACCACGATCGCGATCCCGATCCACAGGAATGCGCGATGGGTCTCTTTTGCCACCCATTCGAGCTCATCGCCAACCAGGTATCCGATAGTGACGATGAGGGTACACCAGATTATCGCGCCCAGCAGGTTCCATCCGAGAAAGCGCCAGAAGCCCATGCCGGCCGCTCCCGCCATCGGCCCCGCCATAAACCGCACGCCGGTAATGAAGCGCGCCATGAAGACCGCCTTGCTGCCGTGGGTTTTGAAAAACGTCTCGAGGCGCTCCTGACCGGGACGAATGAATGGAAATGTCCGCCCGAGCCAGGCGAGCACTCGCGAGCCTCCAGTGCGGCCAAAGAGGTAGCCCGTGCAATCCCCGGTTACCGCGCTCGCAATCGCAACGACGTACAGCGTTTTGAGATCGAGGATATCGCGTCCGGCCAGGAATCCCGCCGCCAGCAGCACGGTCTCCTCGGGCATCGGAATGCCCAGATTGCCGACGAACACGCAAATGAAAAGGCCCCAGTAGCCCCAGCTCGCGAGCCAATCGGCCATCCCGTTCGGGCTTATCCCATGATGCATCAGTGGTTCGCCCCGCGACTCATCATGGCTTCGATGGTAGCGTGCAGACGCAGGGTCGCTCTAAGCTTGCCGTATCGTTCGCGCAAAAGTAAGAGAGCTTGTGCTCGTGGTCACCGCTGCATTTTGAGCGCGACGCCCAAAATGCGCTATTGAGATAGCGGCGACAGGAATCATCGCGAGGGGCAAATTCGATGAAGACGATCGAAGAGCGGCTGCAGGCACTCGAGGACATCGAGGAAATTCGCAAGCTCAAGGCTCGCTATGCGGCGGCCTGCGACGACGATTACAACGCCGATGCCATCGCGGCACTCTTCACCGAGGATGCGATTTGGGATGGCGGTGCGCTGGGCAAGGCCGACGGCCGGGAAGCTATCCGCAAGTTCTTCAGCCGCGCCACCGAATTTTTTCCGTTCGCGATGCACAACGTAATGAACCCGATTATCGACGTCGATGGCAATCGCGCGACGGCGCAATGGTACCTGCTGCAACCGGCGACGATGAAAAAGGGCAATCAAGCGGTGTGGCTTGCAGCGGTCTATCACGACGAGTACGTGCGCCGCGACGGCCGCTGGATGTTCAAGCGGTTGAAGGTAACGTCGCATTTTCTGACGCCCTACGAAGAGGGCTGGGCCAAGAAACCCTTCGTGGAGCGATCGCGATCGCGCGCATGACTCGGCCGCGCCCATCAAGTATTGCCGCGCCTATCAAGTATTGAGGTAAATGCCATGTCCCTAGCCGGAGAAGTGACCAATCCCGCCGCGCTCGAAACGCGCGATGTTACCTTTCAGAGCGACGGCTTCGCGATGCGCGCATACCTCGCGCGGCCCAAGGCGCCGGGAACCTACCCCGGCGTGATCGTGCTGCATGAGGCGTTCGGCCTGGTCGAACACGAACGCGATGTCGCGCGCCGCTTCGCCAATGCCGGCTTTATCGCGCTCGCCCCGGACATTTACTCGCGCATCGGAGCGCCGCAAAACGCCTCCGACATGACCGAGGTGCGCGCCAAGATGTTCGGCCTGACGGACGCGCAACTGGTGCGTGATTTCGAGGCGGCGGCGGCCTTCGTCCGCGCGCAACCCGGCGCCGGCGGCAAGCTCGGCTGCGTCGGCTTTTGCGTCGGCGGGCGCTGGACGCTGCTGTTTGCGTGCTCCAGCGACAAGCTCGACGCGGCCATCGATTGTTGGGGCGGCTTCATCACGCGCGCCACTCCCGATGCGCTAACCTCGCCGGCGCGTCCCACGCCCGTCATCGATATAGCCGCGAAGCTCCACTGCCCGCTCTACATAGTGTGCGGTGAGGAGGATCAGAATCCATCGCCGGCAGATGCGGCCGAGTTGGGCCGCCGCCTCGAGCAGGCGGGCAAGAAATTCCAGCTTGAGATTTTCAAGAACGCGGGTCACGCCTTCTTCGCCGATTATCGACCGAGCTATCGGGCGGCGCCGGCGTTCGATCTATGGCCTAAAATGGTCGCGTTCTTCAAAACTCATCTCGCCTGATTCGGCCACGCCGGTCGTTTCGGATTCCGCGGGGTTTCGATCGCGGGCGACGAAACCTATGGAACGGGCAATGGCCCCTACTTGAGGGCGCGCACGGAAAAGCCGCGATCGTTGAAGCACAGCAGCGAGCGCTTGCCTTGGAGCGACGTCTCCAGGACGCTTTCGCGCCCCCACAGCCGATAGACGTACGAAATCGTCTTCTCGGCGTATTCGAGCTGCAGGTCGCGGCCGTCGTGATAGTGCTTGAGGTAGAGCGTGCGATTGTGGCCGAAGTCGGCGTCCTCGACCTTGATCACTGGAATGGAGCCGGTGCCGACGTTCTTGATCAGGGTCTCCTTGACGGTCTTCCAGCCCGCTTCGTCCGAGACCTTGTCGATGACCAGCTCGTCGCCGCGCGCTTCGTACTGGAACATATCCAACTCGCGCATCAGCTCTTCGGTCAGGTAGCGCCGCAGGAATGACGAATCGCGCTCGACTTCGCGCGCCTCGAAGATCTTTTCAGTGCCGTTTTTGGCCGGCGCGCCGTACTTCTTGATCTCCTCGGGCGTCGGCTCGGTATGGCGGCGGTAGATGTCTTCCCAGATTTTGAAGCCCAGGTGGTATGGATTGATTTGTCCCGGGCTCGGCCGCAGCACCTGGTTGTGTCGCACGATAAACTCCAGATGCAGCCCCTGTTCGAGATCGAGCGACTCAACGATCTTCTTGTGCCAGTAGCTCGCCCAGCCCTCATTCATGATCTTGGTTTCCATCATGGGGAGGAAATACTTGGTCTCCTCGTCCACGATGGTCAGCAGATCTTTTTCCCATTCCTGCAGGAACGGGTTGTGATCGCGGATGAAGAGCAGCACGTCCTCGTCGGGCTCGAGCGGCACTTTGTTGGTTTCGGGCGTGTGATATTCGGGCCGCGCGTGCAGGCGCGAAAATGGATCCGTGCGCGGCTGTGCCGCCTCCAACGCGCGCTCGATCTGTTCGTCGCGGTCGAGCTTGCGAATCGCCAGATTGCGGCGGCATTGGAAGTTGAGGGCGTGGGCGCTGTCGAGAATCCGCTCGACCTTTTCGATTCCGATCGATGGATCTTCCATATAGCGCCGCACGCGCAGCGCATGCGCCTTGAAGCGCTCAATGGTCAGCTCCGCGCGGTTCGACTTGAAGGTGAAGTTGTTTTTGAAGAAATCGTTATGCCCATAGACGTGCGCGATGGTCAGAATCTGCAGCAGCAGCGAGTTGTCGCGCATCAGGTAGGCGATCGCCGGATTCGAGGCGATCACCATCTCGTAGGGCAGCCCGCTGACGCCGTAATCGTAAAGCGTCTTGAGCTTTTCGTAGGACTTGCCGTACGACCAGTGCGGGTAATGCGACGGCATCCCGGAGTACGCCATGTACCCGAGCATCCCGACGTGGTCGCAAATCTCAAATTCCTGCGGAAACCAGCTGAGCCCGAATTCTTCCGCCTTCGCGCGGATCCGGTTGTCCCACTCGACCAGGTCCTGGATTTCGTAGTTCGCCATTTAAATCCGAGTAGTCCCGGCGCGCTGCGCGCCTCCCTAACGATTATGCCGGCCGCGCGCGCCTATTCCTTGACGCGATCTTTCGACAGGAAGGCCTTGAACGACGGCCAGATGTCCTCCTTGCGTTCGATCAGCACCGCCTGGAAGTTGGGCGCGTCGAGCCGCCGGAAAACATTGAGCATCGAGGATTCGTAGTAGCGCGACCCCAGCGGCTTGATCTCGCCGTAACCGAAAAGATTGCAGATGTCGCTCAGTTCCTTCGCCGCCCGCAGCGCCGCCGGGTTATCCGAGTCGAAGTTGTCGCCGTCCGAACAATGGAACGCGTAGAGATTCCACAGCGACGGATGATAGCGCTCGGCGATAATGTCCAGCGCCTTCTGGTAGCCCGACGAAATGAACGTGCCGCCCGCCTCGCCCTTGTGGAAGAACTCGTCCTCGGTGACCTCGCTGGCCTCCGTATGATGTGCGATAAAAACGATTTCGACGTTGCGGTAGCGCGTCGAGATGAACTGATAGAGCAGGAAGAAGAAGCTGCGGGCGAGATACTTCTTCATCGTGTCCATCGAGCCCGAGGTGTCCATGATACAGACGACGGCGGCGTTCGATTCCTCGCGGACGTCGGTTTCGAGATGCTTGTAGCGGAGGTCGTCCTGATGGAACGGGAAACGGCGCTCGTTGCCGTCGGCGTCCTTGGGGACCTCGTAGCCCTGCGCGATCTGTCTGTGCCGCGTCGCCAGGACCCGCTTCACGCGCTGACGTGCGGTGCGCCGCTTGTCGAGCCGCACGCGGATGCCGACGTGGCGATAGCCCTTGCGCTTGGCGAAGCGATCGGTCGGGATCTCGCGCAGCGCGCGCCGCTCGAGGTTGGGCAGCTCGAGATCCTCGAACATGATCTCGATCAACTCGTCGAGCGTGACGTCAGTCTCGTAATAGTCGATGCCCGGACGATCGCCGGCCTTGCCGTCGCCTTGTCCCTGGCCGTCTTTGCCGGTCTTGCCGACCACCTGCCCGGGCTGCGCGTTGCCGTCGCCCTCGCCGACGCCCGGCGCGTTGTCGCCGTAAATGAAGCGGTATTCCTTGATCCCGCGCAGCGGAACCTTGATGATGCGGTCCTTGTTTTTGCCGATGATCGATTCTTCGGCGATGATGTCGGCGATGTTCTCGCGAATCGACTCGCGCACTTTTTCGCGATGACGCAGCCGATCGCCCGCCGATCGATCCGATCGCTCGGCATCGGAGATCCGGTACTCGCGAAAGATGGTCTCGCTCGTCATAAGCAACGTCCTCCGCCGCCCACTGACCCTCTTTGATTATACCCCGGCGCCGTTCGATGCACGAAGCGAAATCGCCCGATCTCCGCGTTAGGCGATGAGGGCCGCCGCGCATACCTCCGCCATCCCTTCCCCAAACGGGAAAGGATGGCGGCAGGCGGTGATGGCCGGATGTGCGATCAGTCCTTCCAGAGGTTGTTGGCCGCGTACTTCAGCACCACGTCCACGCATGATTCGCAGTAGCCGTGCTCGAGCAGGTTCTTCACCATCGAGCCGTACTTCTCGGTCTGCTCCTCGTCGCGCGTGCGCGCCTTGGTGATGATCCGCGAGATATCGCGCACCGAGGTCATGAGCTTTTTCTCGATCGCTTCCTTGAGCGGCTCATAGCTGCGATAGCTGACCTTCTCGCCGCGCCGCGAAGTCGCCCACAGGTAGGCGATGACCTCCTGCCGGAAGCCCTCGGCGGCCGATCCGATAATCGCGATTTGCTCTTCGATCGACTTGAGGAAGCCTTCGTCGGGCGGCAGCTCTTCCTTGGTATTGCGATCGCGCACCTTGGTCTTGTTGACGTACGATTCTGCGTGGTCGAGGTAGTTCTGAAACAGCGCCTCGGCCTGCTCCTGATACGAGTAAACGAACGCGCGCGTGATCTCTTTTTCGAGCAGGTCGAGATATTCCTTGTGCAGGGTATCCTGCAGGAACTCCAGGTACTGCTTGCGCGTATCGTCGGGCAGGTCGGCCTCCTTGGTCATCGAGATCAGCGCCTCACGCACGTTGATCGGATTGATGCAGTTGCCCGAGACGTTGTCCGAGAGCGCGTTGTCCAGCGCCTTCATGATGAAGCGCGTCGAGATGCCGTTCATGCCCTCGCGCTTGGTGTCTTCCTTGAGCTCCTGCACGTCGATCTTCTTGGTGCGCCCCTTCTCGACGACTTCCTCGCCGTTGTACAGCCGCAGCTTGGTCATCAGATCGCACTTGGAGGTAGGCTCCAGCCGCGACAGGATTGCAAACATCGAGGCCATCTCGAGCGTATGCGGTGCGACGTGGGCGCGGAAATCCGAGTTGCGGATGATCTTCTGATAAATCTTGACCTCTTCCGACAGGCGCAGATTGTACGGCACCTTGACCACCACGATACGGTCGAGGATCGCCTCGTTGGTGTGGTCGGCCTTGAACTTCTGCCATTCGGCTTCGTTCGAGTGCGCGATGATGCAGGTATCGACGTAAACCATCCCGTGCCGGCCCGGCGCCGGAATTACCTTTTCCTGCGTCGCCGTGATCATCGCGTGCAGGTACTCGGTCTCGTTCTTGAAGACTTCGATAAATTCCACGATGCCGCGATTGCCGACGTTGAGCGCGCCATTGAGTTCGAGCACCCGCGGGTCGCCTTCCGAGTACTGATCGAGTTTCGAGATATCTTCCGATCCGATCAGTACCGACGTGTCCTGATTGTTCGGATCGACCGGGGGCACCACGCCCACGCCCACGCGATTGCGCTTGGAGAGGCTGCGCGTCTCGATGGGGAACTCTTCGTAACGCTGGCTGAATTCCTCTTTGAGGCGATAGCGGCATACCGGGCACAGGTCGCCTTCGACATGCACGCCGAGCATCTTTTCGAACTCGCGCCGCAGATGGCGCGGTATCAGATGGAGCGGCTCCTCATACATCGGGCAGCCCTCGATCACATGAATCGCATCGACCTGCTCGAGCCCGCGCTGAACCCGCTCGACCAGCGAGCTCTTGCCCGACCCGACCGGGCCCATCAGGTACAGCACCTGCCGGCTCTCTTCGCCCTTGAGCGAGGCCGAATGGAAATAGCGCACGATTTGCGAGATCGTCCGCTCGATGCCGAAGAACTCATCGGCGAAGAAGTTGTAAACCTTTATCGGCTCATCCTTGTACAGACGCTTGGTGCGCGGATCGTCCGTATCGTGGATGTTGCGCGTGCCCTGGGTGATGATCATGTCGTAGATGCGCGCGTGCGAGAGCTTGGTCATCAAGGGATTGGCCTTGACGATTTCCAAATACTCCAGTAGCGTTCCGCGCCATTGTTTGGACTCGCGGGCCGCGCGATCGCGTTTGATAACCTGCTCAAAATTGCTCGTTTCAGCCATCAGCGAACTCCTTGGTTGGGGCCTGTTTGCGCGAGCCATTATGCCGTCGAGGCGACTGCCAGGAGATGAGGAATGTAGGACGGGTTGTGCTATTCGTGGGGCGCATCCCTAGCCGCAGTATAACTCGGTGCAGGAGCCAATCAAGCAAACTATTTTATGGTCGGCAGTGCCTGTCCACAAAATCCGTCGCTTATGCACAAGTTAGTTGCTCCTTGCACGATCGGCTTTGGCTCAACTTTGTCGAACTCGCCAATTCTTCCGCATTAAATCTGACGCGCGCGCGGTCGGATTAATTCAAAGCCCGTCGAGCCCGGGCGGTACGTCCACCGTCGTTCCCAATACCAGTCGTCCGCGATCGTTGGTCACCTGCGCCGCGAACACGCGCTCGTCATGCGCGAACGAAACCCACCAGCGCTCCTCGACGGCGCGCTTCAGGTAGCCCGCCTTCTGCTCCATAGTGCGGATCGCGTCGAGATCGTAGGCCTGGTTCCATGGCCCGCGCATGTGCGATCGCGTCGGCACGATGTCCGCGAGATGCACGAAGCTCTCGCCGTCCGATCGCACCACCGCGAGTTGGTGGTCCGCGGTATGCCCGCCCGAGACGATCGCCGAGACTCCCGGCACGACCTCGGTGTCGCCCCCGATCGCCTCGATCATGGCGCTCACCGGATCGAGACAGTCGCCGATATGACGATAGGCGGCGCGCAGCCGTTCGTTGCGCGAATCGCGCGCGACCTCGATTTCGCCGCGCTGCACGATAATCCGCGCGCGCGGAAATGCCGCCGCGAACGTCCCCGACTCGCGCCGCCGCACGATTCCGCCGCAATGGTCGAAATGGAGATGCGAGAGGATCACATGCGTGATGTCGCCGGGCTCCATCCCGAGCGCCTTAAGCCCATCGATCAGCCAACCTTCGCCGTGATCGAAGATCTTGCGCTCGACGGCGCTCAGCCGATTGCCGATACCGGTATCGACGACGATCGCGTCATTGCCCCGCATGATCAAAGGACAGGTCAGGTTCAGGCGTATGCGATTTTGATCGTCGGCCGGATGCTCGCGCTGCCACAATTCGCGCGGCACCACGCCGAACATGCAGCCGCCGTCGTTGCGCCAGATGCCGTCGCTCAGAAACGCGATCGTGAACTCGCCGACTTGTAGCTTCTGCGCTGCTTCCATTGTCAGGTTCCCGCCAGCCACAGGCCCAGGCCGAGCGCGACCGTGCCCAAGGTTGCGATGGTCCCGTAGAGCCGCACCAGTTGCCGCACCGCGGCTGTGCCGCCGTCGGCGCTCTCGGCAAAGCCCTCGCGCATCGAGCGCTCGGCCGCGAATGACGCTGCCAGCACCACGCCCATGATAAAGAAGAGTACGACCTTCATCGCGATAATGCCGATAAATGCGGGGGGGAACGGCGACCGGCGCATCAGCGCGGCCGAGAACAGATTGCCCGCGCCCGTCATCGGCACCAACAGCGCCGGCACCACATTGATCCGATTGATGCGCGGCGCGGCCCGCAAGGCGAATTCGCGCCACTCGTCGGACTCCGCCGTCATCGCGGACGCCGCGAGCAGGAAACTCGCGCAGGTCCCGACCCACGTGACGCCGCAGAGCACATGGACCCATAGCACGACCGACCTGATTATCATCGCCCGCAGCGGTTCTCCTTTCGCACGCGCGCCGTCGCGCCGTTTCGCGCATCGAGATTAGCACTTTGCGGCTGGAAGAACGCGACGAACTCGGCTAACAGAAGAACCATCTACTGCTCAGGAGTCCCGCAATGCTCGACCCGTATATTGGCGCCAACGAACTGCGCGAATTGGTGCTGCGCAAGGAAGTGCGTCCGCGCGAGGTGGCCGAGTTCTTCCTGGCCCGCGTCGAGCGCCTCAATCCGAGTCTCGGCGCCTTCATGACCGTCACCGCCGATCGCGCCCTCGAAGACGCCGCGCGACTGGAGCGCGTCGTCAACAACGATCGCGCCGCGATGCCGTTGTTCGGCGTCGCCTACTCGCTTAAGGACCTCACCTGGACTAAAGGCATTCGCACTACGCTAGGCTCGAAGAACTACGAAAATTACGTCCCGCGCGCCGACCAGGAATATGCCGCGCGCCTCGCCGCCGCTGGCGGCATCCTGCTGGGCAAGACCACCACCCCCGAATTCGGCGGACGTCCGACGACCGAGGGCGGTCTCTGTCCGGCGGCGCATAATCCATGGAATCTCGAGTTCACCGCGGGCGGCTCCAGCGGCGGCGCGGCGAGTGCGGTCGCCGCAGGCCTTGGCCCGATCGCCGAGGGCAGCGACGGCGGCGGCTCCATCCGCATCCCGTCCGCATGCTGCGGGCTGGTCGGCATAAAGCCCGCGCGCGGCCGCGTCTCCAATGCGCCGGTGATGGGCGAAGGGTGGGGCGGTTTCGCCACCAATGGACCCATCGCCCGTTCGGTGCGCGACGCCGCGTTGATGCTCGACGTGATGGCGGGGCCAGCCGACGGTGACTCCTACTGGGCGCCGCCGCCCGCCACTCGCTTCGCCGACGCCATCAATATGCGTCCGCGCAAGCTCCGCCTCGCGGCAATTTCCGCCACCTCGATCGCAACCGTCGATACGGAAGTGATCGACGCCTTCGAAGCGGCTTGCGCCACCTTCCGTGCGATGGGTCATGCGGTCGAGCCGATCGCGCTCGATCCTGCCGCGCCGCTGCTGGACATCGCGCGCACTCTCATTTGCGCAGGCATCAGCTCGATACCGCTCAAGGATTTGTCGATTGTCGATCCGGTGGTGCGTTCATTCTGGGAGCGCGGACGCGCGCTCTCCGCGGCGGAGTACATCGGCACCGTAGCCAGGATGCACAACACTTCGCGCGGGATCGTGCGCGAACTGCTGCCCTACGACGCGCTACTCACGCCGACGCTGACGCGTCCGCCGATGCGCCTCGGCACCATGTTCGCCGACCCGGCAAAATATGCGGACGATCTCTTCGGGTGGGTCGCGTTCACCTTCCCTTTCAACGCCACCGGCCAACCCGCAATCTCAGTGCCCAACGGTTTCACGAAGACGGGATTGCCGATCGGCCTGCAGATTGTCGGTCGCCCCGCCGACGAAACCGGCATCATCGCGATCGCCGCGGCCTTCGAAGAAGCCCGCCCCTGGAATAACTTGCACCCGCAACTCGAATGAACGCGCCGACGATGTCGCCGCACCACTCTCTTACGCGCGCGCGAAAGGTCTCATCGACGCGATCCGCATGACCTGCGTCTATTCAACTGTGGGGAGTGTGAAACCTTTCAAAGGTTTCACCGGCTCTGTTTCTCAGTTCAGCCGTCACGGGCGTCGTCGGCCGACGGTTGCGCGTGCGCCCCCTCAATCGGTTTCTTGCGCGTAGTCAGTCGCGCCCGTGTGGCTGCCGCCGCGCCCGGCCCCGGCACCATCACTACATCTGAAGGCCCTAGCGGCCGGCCGTCGCTGCTGGCGACAATGATCTCCGCGATCTCGCGGCGCGACGCGCGATCGACCACCCGCACCGGTACGCGATCGCAGCCCGCGACCCAACGGTCGCCCCATTGCATGAGCGCCATCAGCACCGGGAAGAAGGCCCGCCCTTTGCCGGTAAGACGATATTCCAGGCGCCGGCCACCGTCAGGCGCCGCGATTCGCTCAAGGATGCCGCGGGCGACCAGCTTCTTGAGCCGCGCCGACAGGATGTTGCGGGCGATCCCGAGGTTCTGCTGAAAATCATGAAAGCGCCGCGTGCCGAGAAAGGCTTCCCGCAGGATGAGCATCGTCCACCATTCGCCGACCAGGTCGAGCGCCCGCGCGATTGAGCAGTTCATCCGAGCGAAGGTCTTGCGCCGCATAGGACCCAAGCTATTGCAAATCGGTTGCATTGGGCAACTGATTTGCCGCGCGTCGACGCCACCTGCCAATATACAGTTGCATCATGAAACCAGTTTGGATATTGATCCTCTCAGAAGAGTTGCATGATGAAACTCATAATATCGGGCGTTCCATTGGGCGGGGCGGCAGTTTTTGCGCTAACCTGACGCGCAACCGGGGGGGCGTTCCTGGCCGCGCCCCATCGAATCAAGCCGCTTGATCACGCCAGGTGATAAATGGCCGAGCGATCTGAAAGGAGGTCCGCCACCGTGCCGGAATATAACGCGATCACTTACGAACTTGCCGACGGCGTCGCGCGCATCACGCTCAATCGCCCGGATGCCGCCAACTCGCTCAACGAGGAGCTCTCGAGCCAGATGCTCGATGCGATCATCCGCGCGGAGGAGAACACTGACGTCCGCGCGTTGATCATCAGTGGCGGCACCGGCCGCTTCTTCTGCGCGGGTGCCGACTTGCGGTCCTTCTACAGCGCGCCGGACGCCCTCAAGAGCAAGGTTTCGCTTTTCCACGTCGCTATCTCGCGCATCGTGCGCGCGCCGTTTCCGGTGATCGCCGCGGTCAACGGCACCGCGGCCGGCGGCGGCATGGGCCTGGCCTGCAGTTGCGACATGATCGTCGCAGGCGAGTCAGCCAAATTTATCATGGCTTACACCCGCCGCGGCCTTTCGCCCGACGGCACCACGACCTATTTCCTGCCGCGAAAAATCGGCGTCGGCCGCGCGATCGAACTGGCCTACACCAATCGCACTTTGAGCGCGCGTGAGGCGCTCGAATGGGGCCTCGTAAATCGCGTGGTGCCCGACGCGTCCCTGCTCGCCGATGCCCACGCACTCGCGGCCGAACTCGCCCGCGGCGCGACCCGCGCGCTCGCGGCGGCCAAACGCTTAATCTATGGCGGGATGACCGAATCGCTCGAAACCCAAATTGAAAACGAAATTCGCAGCATCTACGAATTGGCCGCGACCGACGACACCAGGGAAGCGATCAAGGCCTTTAACGAAAAGCGCACGCCCGTCTTCAAGGGCCGCTGACACCCGCGCGGAGTCTACGCATGGCGAAACAATTCGAGTTCCTCTTCGACTACGGCAGCCCCTTCAGCTACCTCGCGAACATCCAGCTTTCCGGCTTTGCCAAGCGCAACGGCGCAGCCGTGATCTACCGCCCGATTCTGCTCGGCGCGGTACTGAAAGCGACCGGCAATTCCTCCCCGATGACGGTGCCGGCCAAGGCCCGCTACTTTGCCGTCGATATGTGCCGATGGGCCGCGCGCTACGGCGTGATGCTCAAGCTCAATCCGCATCCGTTCATGGAGAACACGCTCTCGCTGATGCGCGGGGCGGTTGCGGCGCAGCGACTCGGCGTCTTTGCCGCCTACCACGACGCCATCTATCGCGCGGCCTGGGCCGAGGGCCTCGACCTCGGTGAGCAGGCGATATTGGGCGGCGTCCTGCAGCGCGCGGGCGTTAACTTTGCGGATCTGATCGCCGCCACCGAGCGCCAGGACGTGAAGGACGAGTTGCGTCGCAATACGGAGGACGCCGTCGCGCGCGGCGCCTTCGGCGCGCCGACATTTTTCGTCGGTGACGAGATGTTCTGGGGCAACGATCGCTTTGACTTCGTCGAGGAAGCATTGCGCCGCCAGTCGTGATCAGCGCGGGGCGGTGATCGCCGACGATCTTCGCAAATTCAATCTGCGGAAGCGGAACGTGCGCTTACACGCCCGCGAAAGGTCTCAACCGAATCACCCGCAAGCCCCAACTATTTCTCTGTCACCGTGGGCAGTGTGAAACCTTTCAAAGGTTTCACTATTTTTCTCTCTGCCGAATTCTCTGCTGAATCAGTGAAGGAGCACTCCGATGTCAACCAGCCCGCAAAAACCTGTCGCCGTAGTCATCGGTGTCGGCCCCGGACTCGGCACCGCGCTCGCCCGCCGTTTCGCCGCCCAATACACGGTCGCGATCGTCGCGCGCAACGCTGACTACCTGGCGAAGATCGCCGGCGAGATCTCCGCCAACGGCGGCCTCGCACATCCGGTCGCCGCCAACACCGCCGACGAGCAAGCGATCGCGACCGCCTTCGATACCATCCGGCGCGAACTGGGCGACCCCGAAGTGCTGATCTACAACGCCGCGATGCGCCCGTTCGGTCGCCTGATGGAGACCAAGCCAAGCACCTTCGAGAACACCTGGCGTGTGAATGCGTTCGGCGCGTTTCTATGCTCGCAACAGGTGGTGCCCGCAATGCTCACGGCAGGGCGCGGCACGATCATCTTCACCGGCGCGACCGCGGGCGTCCGTCCCTTCGCGACCTCGGCCGCGTTCGGCCCGGCTAAGTTCGCGATGCGCGGGCTGGCGCAGGTGATGGCGCGCGATCTGCAGCCGCAGGGAATCCACGTCGCCTACGTCAACATCGACGGTGCGATCGACATGCCCTTCATCCGCCAGCGCTTCCCCCAATTGAAGGAAGAGGACATGCTCAAGCCCACGGCGATCGCCGACGCCTACTGGTTCATCGCGCATCAGGATCGCAGCGCCTGGACACACGAACTCGACGTGCGCCCGTTCAAGGAAAAGTTCTAACGGAGGAGTGCATGGATATCGGCGCGCTCGGTGTGTTCGGCTATCTCGATACGATGACTGGCAGTCAGGCTGCCGACTATGCGCGCGCGGTCGAGCGGCTCGGCTACAGTGTGCTCTGGTTTCCCGAAACTTTCGGCCGCGATCCGTTCCCGCTCGCCGTCTATCTGCTCGGCGCGACTTCGCGGCTGGTCGTCGCCACCGGGATCGCGAACGTCTGGAAGCGCGAGGCGATCGCGATGGCCGGGTCGGCGCGCACTGTCGCCGAACTCTTCGACGGTCGCTTCATCCTGGGACTGGGCGTGAGCGGCGGCCCGTTCATGGCGCGCAACGGACTGCGCTTCGACAAGCCGGTCACCTTCATGCGCGAGTACCTCGCCAAGATGCGCGCGACTCAGCACAAGGCGCCGACCGCAAAACATGAGCCGCCGATCGTAATCGCCGCGTTGTTGCCGAAGATGCTGCGGCTTGCCGCCGACGAAACTCACGGCACCGTCACCGCGATGATCCCGCCGCGGCAGATCGCACGGATGCGCGCTGAGATCGGTCCCGACAAATGGGTTTGCGCGCAGCAGCACGTGATGCTCGAGACCGACGCGAAGAAGGCGCGCGCCGCGGCCCGCGCGTTTCTGCATTTCTATCTGTCCGCGCCGCCCTATCAGCGCAGTCTGCGTGCGATGGGATTCACCGATGACGATCTTGCCAACGATGGCAGCGATCGCCTGATCGACGAAATCATCGCCTGGGGCGACGAGCGCGTGTTGCGCGAGCGTCTCGAGGCGCATCGCAAGGCCGGCGCGAATCACGTCTTCATCACGCCGCTCAACCCCGACGGCGGCCTGTCACCGGGAATGCGCGCGGTTGAAGCCCTCGCCCCGCACCACGGAGGTTGACGAACGCAAAACTACTATTTGACGCTCGCGTACTCCCGCGGGACTTAGCCGGCTAGCCGAGCATCGCGAGCGTCAATCAAGACGGGAAGTCTGAAACCTCCATGAGGTTTCAGTATCCGGGAAAGTCAAAGTTTCGCGCTCCTCAACAACTTCTGTCACCTCTCTTGCGCAGCGGGGCGACTGGCGATGACGCTTTAGCGCAACTTGGGCAGCACGTCATGCGCGAAGCGTTCGAGCGAGCGCATCGTTTTGGTGGGCGCGAGGCCGGGCAGTTGCATGATGATAATCAGCTCGGTCATCGGGGTCTGCGCGATGATCCCCGCCAGCCGCGTGCGCACTTCCGCCGCGGTGCCGATGACGCTGTTTTTCCTTAAGCGTGCGGCGTCCGGCACGATCCAGTCCTGATCGCTGCCGGCCGCCTCCGAGAGCCATTTGCCGTAGAGCTCCGCCTGGTACATCAGCGCCGGTTCGATCTCTGCCCACGCCTGATCGGCGCTATCGGCGACGTACACCACGCGGTTGTTGACGATGCTGAACGCCGCCGGATCCTTGCCGAGCTGGCGCAGCTTGTCCTGATAGACGGCGATCTCGCGCGAGCCCAGATTGCACGCGAACGACAATCCAAGTTCGGCCCCGCGCTCGATCGCTCTCGCCGTCATCCCGCCCCATAGCAGTTCCGGATGTGGCCGGCTGATGGGCCGCGGCAGCACCCGCACGTCGTTGAAATTGAAATGCTTGCCGGCGAAGCTGAAACGCTCGCCGGTCCATGCGCGCCGCATGATTTCAATCGTCTCGAGCGTGCGCCCGAGGCGCTGCTTGCGCGATAGCTCGAAACCCGCGAACTCCTCCGCGCGATACGCCGTGCCGATTCCCAGCCGCAGGCGTCCGTTGGAGATCACGTCGATCACCGCCGCATCTTCGGCCAGACGCAGCGGATGATAGAACGGCGCGAGCAATACATAAGTCCCGATCGAAACGCGCCGCGTGCGTGTCGCGACGGCCGCCAGCGCCGGCATGATTGCGGGCATGTAACCGTCGTCGGTGAAGTGATGCTCCGTCAGCCACACCGAGTCGAAGCCCGCGCCCTCGATGAACTCGATCTGACGGAACATCTCCGCATAGAGCTCCGCGAACTCCAGACCCGAGCCCGGCGGATTGCGGAAGTCGACCATGTAGCCGAATTTCATTTCACTTTTCGACTCTCGAATTTGACGAATAGCACAAAACTTTTACTTCCTTGAATACGTCGGGCGCGCGATACGCTCGGCAGCCTCACCCGTGCAACTGAGGATCGATCGATCGCGCGAAGCATACGTGACTTGCGGCATGCTTCCAGTTGCTGCCCGGGATACCATACGGCGGAATCCAGGTCGCCGGCTCCTCGCTGCCCGATGGCAGACTGAAGTTCGCACATAACTCGAAGCTGAGCGGCCCGGTCGCACGGTATTCGTAAGGACTATTGCTGGACGGGTCGCGTGGCGGCGTAAATCCGGAAATGGCGTCGTTCAGTAGATCCAACGAGGCTGGAAGTTGCTTCTTTTTGGCGCGGTAATCGACGATTTTCTCCTGCAGCTTCCCCAGGTCCGACACCCGCTGGCGGTCGTAACGCTCCAGTCGCGATCGCTCGGGTGAACCCGCCACCGCAAAACCGATTATCACCAATGCGGCCACGACCACCGTTGCGCCCAGCGCAATCGCGCGCATCACCGCTGGTAGCGCGGCCGGGTCGCGATGGAGTTCGTACAGGTAGTACCGAAAGATTAGACCCGCGACCAGGAGAATCGTCGCAGCCTTCAGGATGAAGCGCGCGGTGAGATCGCCGCCAAGAAAGTTATAGATCAGGCTCACGAGGTCGCCGACGATTATCAGCCCGGCAAGAAACAGCGTCAGATAGATCATCCACCGCCGGACTTTTGCCTCGCGCTTGTCCGGATTCGCCGCCATGTCGCGGTTCAAAAAGCGCGATCCCCACAGATATACCGGGAAAACCACGCAGAGCGTCGCGATGGCGAAACGAATCGAATCATGCGGCCGGCTGAAGGAGTAGTAATTTCTGTCGAGTGGGTCAGGCAGCAGCAGGTTGATATAATCGAACGCCAGAATCAGAAACTCGGTCACCGCCGCGTAGAGCATCAGAATCACTAACAGGTACATGAACACATCGCGCGGCGAGCTCTTGAACGAATTCGCGGCCGGCTCACCAGCGGCTGACTGATTGATCTGATTAGCCATTCGTCGCCTCTGTTGAGTATTCCTGCGGGACTTAACTGCTTGCCCGAGCATCGCGAGCGTCAATCACACGGGAAGTCGGAAACCTCCATGAGGTTTCAGTTTCCGGAAAGTCAAAGTTTTGCCCTTCCAAGAACACTCCGCTGTTCGATCCTGGAGATACCGCTCGCCGCGACTTAGCCGGCGGCGGTGTGCGCCGCCTTCGGGTACGACGAGCCGCCGTCGATCGTCAGCACCGATCCGGTGGTATAGCTCGAGGCGGGACTCGCGAGGTAAAGCGCCGCGCCGACGACCTCATGCGGCTCGCCCGCGCGCTGCAATGGGAAACTCTCGCGGGCGGCCTTGGTGAAGCCCTCGGTGCGCGACCAGCTCTTGCTGATATCGGTGTGGAACGGCCCCGCCATGATGCAATTCACGCGTACCTTCGGCCCATACTCCTGCGCGAACGCGACCGTCAGGATATTCAGCCCGGCCTTGGCCGCGGAGTAGGGCGCCGTGTCGGGCGCCGGACGAATCGACGAGGTTGACGAGATATTGATCACCGCGCCGCCGTCGCCGGCCACCATCCGCGGACCAATCAGCGACGTCAGCCGAAACGGTCCCTTCAGGTTCACGCCGATCACCTTGTCGAACAGGTCTTCGCTGGTTTCCAGCGAGGAGGGCACCACCGGCGAGAGTCCGGCATTGTTGATCAGCACATCGACGCGCCCCCAGCGCGCATAGACCTCATCGACCAGCCGATTGCAGTCGTCCCATTTGCCGACATGCGCCGCATGGGCCGATCCGTCGCTGCCGAGCGCGCGAATCTCGGCCACCGTCGCTTCGCAGGCGTCGATCTTGCGGCTCGCGATCGCGAGCCTTGCGCCGGCCCCGGCGAAGCCCAGCGCCATCGCATGGCCAAGGCCGCGGCTGCCGCCGGTGATCACCACGACCTTGCCGGTGAAGTCGTACAACGACGCGATCGTCGTCATTGCGCACCCACCTCCAGCTCGATCTGATTGCCGTATTTCTTGATCGCGGCCTCACGCAGCGCCGGGATATGCGCGCTCGGGAACAGCCCCTCGGTGCCCTTGTAATCGCGCAGAATCTGCTTGGCGAGCGTGATCTTGTGGACCTCGGTCGGGCCGTCCGCGAGTCCCATCACGAAGCTCTCCAGCACCTGATCGACGAACGGCATTTCCGTCGTCACGCCGAGCGACCCGTGAATCTGCAGCGCGCGGATCGCGACGTCGTGGAAGACCTTCGGCATCTGCGCCTTCACCGCCGAGATGTCCTTGCGCACCTTCATGTAGTCCTTGTACTTGTCGATCTTCCAGGCGGTCCGCAACACCAGCAGGCGAAACTGTTCGAGATCGATCCACGAATCCGCGATTTTCTCCTGCACCATCTGCTTGTCGGCCAGGCGCGAACCCTGGGTCGAGCGCGAAAGCGCCCGCTCGCACATCAGGTCGAACGCGCGGCGCACCTGCCCGATCGTGCGCATCGCATGATGGATGCGGCCGCCGCCGAGCCGCGTCTGCGCGACGATGAAGCCACCGCCACGCTCGCCCAGCAGATGGTCCTTCGGCACCTGCACGTCCTGGTAGCGGATATAGGCGTGCCCTCGCATGTGCTCGTCCTCATGGCCGACGCCGACATTGCGCACGACGTTAATTCCCGGCGCATCCATCGGCACGACGAAGGTCGAAAGGCGCTTGTACTGCGGCGCCTCCGGATCGGTTATCGCCATCGTGATCAGGAACGACGACCAGCGCGCGTTGGACGAAAACCATTTCTCGCCGTTGATTACCCAGTTATCGCCTTTCAGCTCGGCGCGGGTCTCGAAGACCTTGGGATCGGCGCCGCCCTGCGGCTCGGTCATTGAGAAGCACGAGACGATTTCGTTGCGCAGCAGCGGTTCGAGATACTTCTTCTTCTGATCCGGCGTGCCGTACTTGGCGAGGATTTCGCTGTTGCCGGTGTCCGGCGCCTGGCAGCCGAACACCGTCGGCGCGAAGCGCGAGGGTCCGAGAATCTCGTTCATGAGTGCGAGCTTGACCTGGCCGTAGCCCTGTCCGCCGAGTTCCGGCTCCAGATGGCAGGCCCACAGCTTGTGCTTGCGCACCTCGGCTTGCAGCGGCCGCACCAGCTTGTTGCGATTGGCGTTGCGGACGTCGTACGGCGATCCCAATACATAGTCGAGCGGTTCGACCTCTTCGTGTACGAACTTCTCGATCCAGTCCAATTGTTTTTGAAATTCCGGTTCGGTTTCAAAATCCCAGCTCACGGCGGTTCCTCCACGAAAGCGATTGCGCACCGGCCGCCTGCGACCACGAGCCGCACGGCCAGACCAACGGGGCGCGCCCCGGATTGTCGCGAAACCCGACCGATTATGCCAGCGCATTGTTGCGCACCGATCGCGAATCGCCGTATAAACCGCCCATCACCGCAGCACGTCAATGGAGGCACCCTTATGATTCCGCTGCTCCCCGCCGAAGAGGCGCTCAAGCGCTTCAACGAATCGCGCATTGCCGACGCCGTCAAGGATCCGGCGCTGGCGAAATCGATGTCACAGCTCAACGTCTTTCGCGCGTTGCTCAATAACCCCGCGATCACGCTCGCGCAGAGCGGACTCGCTGGCGCCCTGATGGGCAGCAAGACCCTCGACCATCGCATTCGCGAACTGGTCATCCTGCGCACCGGATGGCGCACGAAGTCGGAGTACGAGTTCGTCCAGCACGTCGCGATCTCGCGGCGGCTCAAGATGACCGACGAGGAAATCCTCGGGGTGCGCGATCCCGCCGTGTGCAAGGCGTTCACCGAGACCGATCGCGCGGTGATCGCGATGGCCGACGAGTTGCACGATAACTCCAAGGTGTCGCCGAAGACCTGGGCGACGCTGGAGAAATCGTTCTCATCGGCGGAACTGGTCGAGCTGATTCTGGTCGCGGGCTTTTGGCACATGATGGCGGGATTTCTCAAGACCGCCGAAATTCCACTCGATCCGATCGACCCGACCGTTACTGGATGGCCCGAAGGCAAGGCTCCCGCCTGATTCGCGGCGCGCAGCCGCTTAGTCTCTTAATTAATCGCTTTTTCCGTTACCGCGGGACTTAGCTGCCCACCCGAGCATCGCGGGCAGTCCGAAAAGTCCGGTCAAGACTTTTGGGCTGCTCGTCAATCACTGAAAGACCCCTACACTGACCCTCGCTCAGTCGCTAGACTGCCGTGAGGGTTAAACCGCTCGAAGCCGCGCCGGCAGTAGCCGGGCGTCGAAAAACCGTGAAATACCTGAATCAGTCCGTCGGTTCCTTAAATCGTTCGCGGTCTACCTTCCCGCAGGACTTAGCTGCGTACCCGAGCATCGCGAGCGTCAATCACTGAAACAAGATGAGAACTGCCTGGGAAACCTTCGAGCGCGAGACGCTCGAGCACCTGCGCGCGCTGGTCCGGCTCGACACCACCAATCCGCCCGGCAACGAGCGCCTCGCGGCCGACTACCTCGGCGCCGCCTTCGCCCGCGAAGCGATCGCGTGCACCACGATCGAGCCGCAACCGACGCGCGCCAATCTCGTCGCGCGCGTCCCGGGACGCGATCGCTCGCGCCCGCCCCTGATGCTCTCCTCGCATACCGATGTGGTTGGCGTCGAGGCGAGCCGCTGGACGCGCGACCCCTTTGGCGCGGAGGTCGCCGAAGGCTGCGTCTGGGGCCGCGGTACCATCGACATGAAGTCCAAGGGCGCGATGGACCTCGGGCTCGCGCTGGCAATCAAGCGCGCCGGCGCGCTCCCCGCCTGCGATTTGATTATCGCCGCCGTCGCCGATGAGGAGGCCGGCTCCGAACTCGGCGCGCGCTACCTCGTCGAACATCACCCCGATCTGATCCGCGCCGGCTATGTCCTCAACGAGACCGGCGGCTTTACGCTCCATCTCGGCGAGCGCCGCTTTTATCCGATCCAGGTCGCCGAGAAAGGCTTCGTCACCGTTAAGATGACCGTCAGCGGCGCTCCCGGGCACGGCTCGATGCCGCGGGCGGATACTGCCATCGCGTGGATCGCCGACCTCATCGGACGCCTCACGCGCACCCCGATGCCGCGCCGGGTGACGCCCATGATGCGCCGCATGCTCGCCGACCTCGGCATTGCGCCCGACAAGGCGCCGCCGCTCTTCCGTCCGATGCTCTCGAACACCGTCAGTCCCACCATCCTGCGCGCCGGCTACAAGGACAACGTCATCCCCGGCGAGGCCTGGGTCATCCTCGACGGCCGCACCCTCCCCGGTGAGGACGAACGCAGCTTCCTGCTCGAATTGCGCGATATCGTCGGCCCCGAACCGACGCTCGAAGTGATCAAAACCGCACCGCCGGTCGAGGCCAGTCCCGACACGCCCCTGTTCGAAATTATCAAATCCCGCACCGAGGCCGCCGATCCGGGTGCTCGCGCAATCCCCTGGATGTTGCCGGGCGCGACCGACAGCAAGTTCTACGCGCAGCTCGGCGCCACCTGCTACGGCTTCGCGCCCGTGCGCCTGGCGCCGCGGATGCCTTTCGGCTCGCTCTATCACGGCAACGACGAGCGTATGCCGATCGAGGGCTTCCTCTGGGGACTGCGACTCTATACCGAGGTCGTGCTGAAATTCCTCGGCTTGCGCACCGAGGACGTTTTTTGCTGATGTCCTGAGTGGCAAATCAGCCTACGAACGTTAAGCACCCGCCCGCCCGCTAATACGGACCACGTGCAGGATCTCGCGCGGTCCCTACGCGCGCCGATTATCGCGCGACCGAGCAACGCGAGCAGTCCGAAAAATCAGGTCAAGACTGTTGGGCTGCTCGTGGCCCACCGGCGGCATGGAATGCCGTGAAACCTTAGTGAGGTTTCAGTGAAAGGAATAGTTTTGCGCTCCTCAACCATTTGTCCGCGGCTTGGAGTTGGGGCGGGTGCTCTCGCTTAGGGTTCGCCCGCGCTGCCCGCAGCATCGATCCCGAGGCTGCCTGAAGCGTCGGGAATACTGCCGCTCGAACTCGCGGCGACCGCGTTGCTTCCCTCAGGCGTGAAGGTCACCAGCAGCCGCGACGGCGACTCCAGCGGCACCACTGCATAACGCGTGACCGGCAGCGTATTCACCACGATCTTCGTGCCCTTTTCGTCGCTGTCGATATCGCAATCGCGGAAGATCGATTTATCGAACACCAGATGCCGCGCCAGCTTCGCGTCGGGCGTCACCTGCTTCAGGTAGAGCGTAAGTGTCGACGACGTTTTGCCGTTATCCAGGTGCTGGTCGTAGGTAACTGGCCCGCTCAAATCGAAAACTACGGACAGCGGCGGATCCGACGACGACAGCCTGACCGTTTTGAGCGTCGCCGGCCCGGGATTGGGCTGCGTCTTATCCGGGCCGAGGCCACCCGTATTTTTCGCGCCGGGCGCCATCGAGGCCGGCAGAATCGGCACCCCGCCGCCCGCCCCGAAGGCACTGGCACCGCTGTCGTTCGCCGCCGCCAGGTTCTCGAGGCTTTCGTGCACCGACACCTGTTGCGCCTGCTGCTCCTCGCTGTATCCGCTTTCGGCCAGCACCAGCTTCAGCGGATCCTCTTCGGTGTCGATCGGCTGATGGAGCTTTTTCAGTTGCACGTCGGCCGCGCTGGCATAGGCAGTGTGCGGGAAATGCATCTTGAGCGCCGTGAAGGCCTGTGCCGCCGAATATTTCTTGCCTTGCTTCTCGAGCGTCAGCGCTAGTTGGTACAGTCCCTCGGGCGCGATTGGCGTGTCGGGGTAGAGCGCCAGCACCTCCGCCAGGCGCGACTCCGCGGCCCGGAAATTCGCGCGCTTCTCGTAGAACTCGCCGATCAGGTAGTCATGCCGCGCGAGAATTTCCCGGCAAATATCGATCTGCTCGTGCGAGAGCGACGCGAAATCGCTCTCCGGAAAGCGCCGCGCGATCACCTGGAATTGCTCCAATGCGAGCTGCGTATGGGTCTGATCCTGATCCGGCCGCCCAATCTGATCGTAATGCGACATCGCAAGATAGTACGACGCGATATCCAGATGCTTGCTCGTCGGATGCATCCGCAGAAAATCGTTCAGCGCGCCGATCGCCTCGGCATAATCGTGCGATTTGTAGTAGGCCAGCCCGATGTTCAGTTCGGACTCCTCGGCGAACGGGCTGAACGGATATTCGTCGATCAGCTTTTGATAGTCGTCGATCGCGGGCTTGTAGAAGTGCTGCGAGTACTCCTGCGTGGCCTTGACGTAATAGTTCTCCCCTGTGGGAAGCTTGCGCGCGCTGCACCCGACCAATGTCAGCAATGCGCACGCCACCGTAACCGTCGCGACGCGCTTAATCATGGATTTCGGAAAGGTTAGACATTGCCTGCCACCAACGCAAGCGAGGGTCGTTCGCACCCGCACCCAAAGGCGGCGAGGCGTCCGGCGTCTGCACACGCTTCTGCATCATTGCGCCTTCATGCGCGCGATCGTTCATCCCTGAGCGACGAAGGCGCCGGCATGGATCGGCTTGCCGGCGGCGCGAAAGCGCTGCGCGAACCCGGTGGTCTCCGCCCCTGGCACCGCCAGTGCGGTGCGCACAAAGCCGCACTCGCCGAGCATCGCGAAGATCGCCTGTGCGTACTCGGCAACATCGGTGGCGACGAACAGCGGCGCGCGCGCCCCCAGCTTGCGCTTCAGGCTCGCGGCGAACCAATGCGTAAACAGCCGATGCTTGATATGGCGTTCCTTCGGCCACGGGTCCGGGAAATAGATGTGGAACGCGTCCACGCTCGCGTCGGGCAACAGCAGATTGACCAGCGTGCGGGCGTCCATCCGTGCCACTTTCAGATTGGTGAGGCCGCTGCGGCCTGCCCGCACCGCCATCAGTTGCGCGATCGTCGCCGCCAGCTCGATCGCGAGAAAATTCCGCTCCGGCGCCTGCGCCGCGCGCTCCAGGATGAAATCGCCGCGCCCCGCGCCAATTTCGATTTCGAGCGGTGCCGCGCGCTCGAACAGCGCGCGCGGCTCGATCGTGAAGACCGGCCCCGCGCAGGTGACCAGCACACGCGACGCCACGCTCATTTCCTCGCCGCGCCATACGCGCGAGCCCTTACGTAATCGTGACATCAGTATGCGATTAGCCTGCCGTCTGCCGTGAATTCCGGAACTCCATTACCGCCGGACTTGGCCGGGGTCGCCGGCGCCGGAAGGAATTTCGTGAAACCTTTCAAAGGTTTCACCGCTCTCCCTGATTTTGCGTGCCGGCTCAATCGATGCGCTTGAGAAAATCGTCGACGCGTCGAATGAGCGGCTGCAAATCGGTGTGGTCCACCAGCGCACTCGCCATCCGCACCGGATCGCCGAAAAAGAATCGCTCGTACAGCGTCTGCCGCCCGCCAAACGCGCTGCCTGCGACGTCCCACGCCAGCCGATAGAGCGCCACACGATCGCGCGCGAGGGCGCCCGCGGTCGCGAAGTAGCGCTCGATCTCGGGCCTCAGCGCGCTCGCGAAATCGGCCTCCGACGGCGCCGCCATCAGGCTCGACGACGAATTGAGCTGGATTATCTCGACGAGCCGCGGATAGAGCCGCGGAAAAAGGTTGCGCGCACAATCCAGTGGCGCGCGCGCCGGCACGAATTCGCCCCAGCGATCCTGTGCGGCGTCGGCCTCGCTCGCTCGCAGGCACGCCCGCATCACCTCGGTCGTCATGATCATCTCGGCCAGCCGCTCGCGCACGTGGGGTAGGCTCATCGCGTCGCTGACCTCCGCGATCTTCGCCGCGAGCCCGAGCATGAACTCGCTCTTGACTACGTCCTTGACCGCCACCTGATGCATCATGTTGACGACCGCGTTGGTCTCGCCAAAAAGCCGGTTGCAGCGCGCGACGTCGCCGCACAGAAACACCCGCTCCCACGGCAACGCGACGTTCTCGAAGATCACGACGCAGTCCATCTCCTCGAAGCGCGAGGCCAGCGGCGCGTCGAAATGCGATCGTCCCGCGTCAAACGAATCGCGGCAAATGAACTTGAGTCCTTTCGCGTTGCAATTGATCGCGAACGCCAGCGCGAACGGTTCGTCCGCCGACTCCTCCTTCAGCAGGGTTGACGGAAATACCAGCAGCTCTTCGGCGAGCGGCCCCAATGTCGCCAGCATCCGGCAGCCGTTGACGACGATACCCTCGCCGGTCTTGTCCACCAGTTTGAGCGCGAGATCGGCATCGGTATGCCCAGCCCATCCGGCCGCACGGCTCGTGTGCGGATTGAGCAGCGTATGCGTCGCGCACCAGTCGTGCTTGCGCGCTTCACCATAATAATTCGCGATATTGGCGCCGAAGCGCGGATCGCTCGCGCTGAAAAATTCATGCGCCGCCGCCATCGCCGCGAGACTCGCGTTGAGGTAGTCGGGCGTGCGCCCCATCATGCCGTGGCTGTACTCCGCCCAGCGCCGGAACATCGCCGTGCGCTTGCGCAATTCATCGATACTTTTCGGCTGGATAAACGACATTCCGGCGCGGTCGCCCTCGGCCGTGCGAAACGTCATCGCCTCCGGATGCTCCCCCTGCATGTCGTACAGTGATGCGATTGATCGCGCGCAATGCACGAACGCCGGATGGATCGTGACGTCCTCGACGCACTGCCCGCCGATCCAGACGTCGGCCTTCAGCTTGCGCATCGCGCTCAGATAATTATTGCCCGACCGCGCCCCCATTCAGATCACTTCCTTATGCACATGCAGGCTGGTTGTTCAGTTGGGCCATTTGCGTGATCTGCATGACCTACCCCATCACATCCGTCATCCTTAACGGCGATTGTTCCCTCCGTCATCCTGAACGAAGTGAAGGATCTCGCGCGGTCCTCCGCGCGCAATCAACCTGTTGAGGAACGCAAAACTATCACTTTCACTGAAACCTCACGAGGTTTCAGACTTCCCTTTTGTTGCACACGGATGATATCCGCATGGCCGCGGCTGCGATGCAGCCGGGGCGCTCAAGCAATCACGATCGAACCACCTTCCCTTTGAGAAGGACTCGCGGGTCAGCTCTCACGGGTGACTCGGCCGCCTACCCGAGCAACGCAAGCGTCAACCACGATGAAAATTTTAACAGGGCGCAGCCCGCATCTTACCAATGGGAAGTCTGAAACCTCGTGAGGTTTCAGTGTCCTGAAAACTTATAGTTTTGCGACGAATTTGCGAGCTTTGGCGACCTGCTCACCTCGCGTGACGTCAAAACGGCGCAAACATCGACGTGACGCGCATCGCAGCGGCTTGACGCTTTTTGTCTATGTCCCTACTGTGATGCTGTCGTGGACGATCTCCCAGAAATTATCCCGGTCTTCCCGCTACCCAACTTCGTCCTGTTTCCGGGCGTGCAGGTCCCCCTGCACATCTTCGAGCCGCGCTACCGCCAGATGGTCGCCGATGTCGCCACCAGCCATCGCATAATCGGCATGATGATGCTCAAGGGTGAATGGGAGCGCGACTATCACGCCTTCCCCGACCTCTATGAGATTGGCTGCGCCGGCCGCATTAGCGACCTCACCAGGCTGCCCGACGGCCGTTTCAACCTGGTGCTCGACGGTCTGGCAGAATTCCGCGTCGTGCGCGAAGTCCGTGACCGGCAGTACCGGCAGGCCGAGATCCAATGGTGTCCGGCGCCCGCTGAAAAGCTCGCACTGGACGACGCCGCGATGACCGCATTGCGCGACCTGTTGATTACCTACCTGGGCGAGCCTGCGCGCGAGGTATGGCGCTCCCTGGTCGAGCAACGCGGGCTGCGCGACGCCAATCTGATCAATTTTATCTGCTTTCATCTCGACGTCACGCCAATCGAAAAACAGACCCTGCTCGAAGCCCGCGGCGCCCGTACCGGATGCTTGATCGACGTCCTCACCTTCAGGCTCGAAGAGCGCAAGCTCGGCCCCGGCGGCGGTCCCCCAGGCTCCTCCGGCCGCCTCCAGTAATCGTCCCCCGATATCGCTTGACTCTTGTCGTGACGTGTTTGGGCTGGCGCTCAACCGAGTCCGTCAGAATAGGCCTGAGTCAAACGGCACCAGTTCCTTAGACCGCGGTGGCTATGTTGTAATTTTGGGGTCCACTCAACAATCTGCTCGTTATCTTCGCATTTTGCGCAATAGATGGCGAAGTAAAGGCTAAAGAGGCGACTGCATAAGAAAATATTGAATTCATAATGCCATAACAGATGGTGATTATACTTCCATAACGCAGAAAGATGGAGGCACAGATATTGCTGTCTTTCGTTGCGACCCAAAAGGAACCTCGATCGAATCGCGATCGTTTTAGCGGTTGAGACTTGGTTCCTCACCTGAGCAAGGGAGCTATTCGACGATCATGGAATGGGAAAACGGCGTACTTGGATCTATTTTCGTGCCGGATGTTCTAACCCCTGGGCAGTACTACGATTCGCGGCGTGACGACAGCCGCATCGCTCCGGTAAAGCGCCTGATGACGGCAGTTCTGGAAGACGCGTTGAGGTGTTTTCAGAACAACGCCGATGCGAAGAGTGGCCCACGTAAGCGGCTTTTTGCCGAGGCTGAGCACTGGCTCTGCGGCGAAGAGGGCGACGGACCCTTCTCCTTTGAGACCGTCTGCGAGACCCTTGGGATCGAGCCCGGCTTCCTGCGTGCAGGATTGAAGGATTGGCGCGAACAGCAGCTCGCCGGCATTTCGACGCGGCGCCTCGCACGCCGCTCGCCCGTGGTCCGTAGCGGCCGTATCAGCGCGCCCACGCGCCGCAGCAAGCGCGCCTCTCAGACTGCATAGGACCTGCAACTTAGGCAACCTGCTGCCGGTTTTTTGTGCACCAATTAGGGCGGTGCGATGACCTCTTGAGTCACGTGCCGCCCTTTTCTTTCAATCCCGCTCCTCCCTCTCTCCACGTCGTCGGACTGTTACGACAATGTTACAAAGCGAAACGCGCTTTGCATTACGCAGGAGGGTGACCGTGCGCGTTCGTCGGCGAATGTCCAATCGAACCTCGACTCACGCTTGGATTCGGACCTCGACGGGTGTATCTATCGAAGCTCGAAAATGTCCTTCCGCACATTCAAGCGCAGACTCAAGCGGCGCCTCGGGCTGCTACCGCCCAAGTACAAATCGTTCGTGGTCGGCAGTGCCGAGAATTACGAGTCGATGGGCCGCAGTCAATTCGAGATGCTCAGGTTCTGGGGCCTGCGCGAAGACCACTACCTGCTCGATATCGGTTGCGGGTCGCTGAGCGGCGGCAGATTCGCAATCAAGTTCCTCGCACCGGGGCATTACTGCGGAATCGAGCCCGAGCAATGGCTGATCGACGAGGGCATCAGGCACGAACTCGGACCGGAGGTAGTTGCATCAAAGCGCCCGGAATTCAGCAATGACACCGGGTTTAATCTGTCACTTTTTGGACGGCAATTCGATTTCATGGTCGCCCATTCGATTCTGACCCACACCTCGCAAGCGCAGATGCGGCAGCTTTTCAGTCAAGCCGGAAATGCGATGGCGGCGCACTCAATCTTCCTGGCCTCATACCTGGAAGGCGAAACCGACTATACCGGGGCGGATTGGGTTTACCCGGGGGTTTCCTTCTATACCTTCGCGACGGTCGAGTCGCTTGCCCGCGAGCATGGGCTAAGCTGCGCCTTGGCCAATTGGCCTCATCCGGGGCGGCAGATCTGGCTGGTGTTCTATCGTGCGAGCAATGAGGAGTTTGTCGCCGACCGCCGCCGTGCAGGCGCTCCGGCCGGCGCGGATACCGCGCCGCCGCCACCGATCGCTCCCGGCTGAACGCTCCTGTCCCAACGAACTTCCGCGATGCGTCTCCGCGCCCGTGAAGTGCGAAGCGATGCTAAACGGTCAAACGGTTTGGAAGAGCGTGCGCCCGCTCTCGCTCATCGACTTGCGCGCGCGCCCTTCGATCGTAGCGAGTTCAAGGTGCGCGAGCGTTTCGAACGTCGCCGCCATCACATGAAACATCGGACGGTCCTCGCTGCCGAAGACCTGATCTGCTACCTCAAACGCACAATGCGGCTTGCGCTTGATGATGTCGAGCATCTCCGCCTCGCGATACCGATGATGCTCGATAAGCTGGTTGGCGCGATGCCGATGGTCGTGGTAGACGCCGCCGTGCGCCGGCAGCACCAGCTCGACGTCGAACTTCTGCACCTTTAGCTGCGAGGCGATAAAATCGCCCAGCGGATTGGTCGGGCTGCTCGGATAGACTCCGACATGAGGCGTGATCTTCGGCAGCAGATGGTCGCCGACGATCAGCACCTTCTCCTCGCGCAGATAAATCACGCAATGCCCGGGGGCATGACCCGGCGTCCAGATCACTTCGAGCTTGCGATCGCCGACTGGAATTACATCACCATCCGCCAAAAATTTGTCGGGTACCGGCAATGGATTGTACTGATTGGTGCCCATCCACACCGGCCGCATCCCTTCGATCGGATACTTGTCAACCGGGAAACCATGCGTGAGAAAGAATGCCATCGCGTCGGGATTGGACGAGGGCGGTCCCAGCGTGAGCATCCGGTTGACCCGCTCCTGCTCGAGCTTGTGCAGCATGGTGGTGGCGTTGCTGTGCTGCTTGATCGTCGCCGAAGTGCCGAAATGATCGACGTGATGATGCGTGCCGATGACCACGTCGAGATCCTTTATCTTCAGTCCGATCTCCTCGAAGGCTTCGTTGAGCGTGGCGAAGCTGTCTGCCGTGTTCATGCCGGTGTCGACCAGCGCCCACGCGCCATGACAATCGATCAGGTAAACGTTGACGATCGTTGGCCGCATCGGCAGCGGCAGAAAGAGTTCGTAGATTCCGGGAGCGACCTCAGCGACTTTTGCTGACATATTGTGGACTCTCTGGACCGGCTAATACGGTATGATCGCGACAGTCGTCGATCCGCCGTTCGTGCGGTCCGTGCCTTTGATCCGATCACCTACCGGCCGCGAGGCCGCCGCGCGGCACCGCATGGTCCGGGGAGATCGAATTCGCGTTACTCGTGCAATTGATCCTTGACCTGGAACGAAACCTTGATCGCCACCCGCCATTTCGCGACCTGATTGTCCTCGACCACCGCCGAAACGTCTTCGATGTGGGCGTAATGAATGCCCTTGATAGTGACGCCCGCGCGCGCGAGAGCGATCTGGACCGCGTCTTCGATTGAGTTTGCCGAAATCCCTACCAGATCAATGATTTTCTCAACCATATCAGCCGCTCCTAAACCATGAAACTCGAATACACACCGCCGTTTGACGTTATCGCGCGCCCGGCGTTAGGGTTGTACGCTGCAACAATTAGCGCACAGGGCGGGCTCAAACTCAAGGCAACTTACCGGCTGTAACAATCGCGTGCCAGGTTCCTGGGTTTGCGCACGCGGACGGCCACCTCGATCGGGCGCCGCCGAGTCCCTAAAGAGAAGTTGCGCAGTTCGCGGAGGATAGCATGAGTTACGATCGGGCGTCGGTACGTCAGGTTCTCGACCGGGTTAAGGCCGATAAGCGCGCGTCGCTGACGCCGGCGGAGAGCAAAGTCCTCTGCGAAGCCTACGGAATTCCTGTCCCGCGGGAGGCGCTCGCGGCCTCGGCCAAGGACGCGGCGCGGATGGCGGCCGAAATCGGCTTTCCGGTCGTGATGAAGATCGTCTCGCCCGACATCCTGCACAAAACCGACGCGGGCGGTGTGATTGTCGGCGTGAAGAGCGCGGCCGACGCCGAGCAGGCTTACGAATCGATTGTGCGCAGCGCCAGGGCCTATAAGCCCGGCGCGAAAATCGCCGGCATCCAGATTCAGCAGATGCTCACCGGCGGCTACGAGGTGATTGTCGGCGCGCTGACCGATCCGAGCTTCGGCAAGGTGGTCGCCTTCGGCCTCGGCGGCGTGCTGGTCGAAGTGCTCAAGGATGTGACGTTTCGACTCGCCCCCGCCAGCGAAGCCGACGCGCTCTCGATGATCGACGGTATCGCTGCCGCCGAAATCCTGCGCGGGGTGCGCGGTGCCGCGCCCGCCGACCGCGCCGCGATTGCGCGAATCATCGTGGCCGTATCGAACCTCGCCGCGGATTTCCCCGAAATTCAGGAACTCGATCTGAATCCGGTCTTCGCCCGCCCCGACGGTGCGACCGCCGCCGACGTTCGCATCCTGGTGGATTTCGCGCCGCCCAAAGAGCGCTATCGTCCGAGCCAGGAAGAAATCCTGCGCGCGATGAACCGCATCATGCAGCCCGACGCGATCGCCGTGATCGGCGCGTCGCCCGAGGACGGCAAGATCGGCAACTCCGTGATGAAGAACCTCATCAACGGCGGCTACCAGGGCGCCATCTATCCTATCCATCCGAAGGTGCCCGAGGTCCTCGGCAAGCGCGCGTACAAAAGCGTGAAAGATATTCCGGGGAAAATTGACGTGGCGGTGTTCGCGATTCCGGCGCCGCTGGTCGCGGGCGCGCTCAAGGAATGCGGCGAAAAAAAGATCCCGGGCGCGGTGCTGATACCGTCGGGCTTCGCCGAGACCGGCAACGTCGAATTGCAGGATCAGATCGTCGCCGTCGGGCGCGAGTACAACGTCCGCCTGATGGGCCCGAATATCTACGGCTTCTACTACACCCCCAAAAACCTGTGCGCGACTTTCTGCACGCCCTACGACGTCAAGGGCAAGGCCGCGCTGTCGTCGCAGAGCGGCGGCGTCGGGATGGCGATAATCGGCTTCAGCCGCTCGGCCAAGATGGGCGTCTCGGCCATCGTTGGATTAGGCAACAAGTCGGATATCGACGAGGACGACCTGCTCACGTTTTTCGAGCAGGACCCGAATACGCAGGTCGTCGCGATGCACGTCGAGGACCTGAAAGACGGGCGCTCGTTCGCCGAAGTCGCCAAGCGAGTCTCGAAGAAAAAGCCGGTGATCGTGCTCAAGGCGGGACGCACCGCGATGGGTGCGCGGGCCGCGCAATCGCATACCGCGGCGCTCGCCGGCAACGATCGCATTTACGACGACATCCTGCGCCAGAGCGGCGTCGTGCGTGCGATGAGCCTCAACGACATGCTCGAGTTCGCGCGCTGTCTGCCGATCCTGCCCACGCCCAAGGGCGAGAACGTGCTGATTATCACCGGCGCGGGCGGTTCGGGCGTGCTGCTCTCCGATGCGTGCGTGGACAACGGACTCAAGCTGATGGCGATGCCGCCCGATCTCGACGCCGCCTTTCGCAAGTTCATCCCGCCCTTCGGCGCGGCCGGAAACCCCGTCGATATAACCGGTGGCGAGCCGCCGACCACTTACCAAAACACTATAAAATTAGGTCTCGAAGACCCGCGCATTCATGCACTGATCCTCGGCTACTGGCACACGATAATCACGCCCCCGATGGTCTTCGCGAGGTTGGCGAGCGAGGCGATCGAAGAGGCGCGTGCGCGCGGTATCGACAAGCCGGTGGTGGCGTCGCTGGTCGGCGACGTCGAGGTCGAGCAGGCGTGCTCCTACCTGTTCGATCACGGCATCCCAGCCTACGCCTATACAACCGAAAAGCCGGTCGCCGTCCTCGGCGCTAAATATCGCTGGGCCCGCTCCGCCGCCCTGCTTTAGCGGCGACGCTCGTTGCCGGCACCGCACGCTCGCGTCGCTCGACTCGCAGCGACAGCAGGTGGAGAAGTTGTCGAGGAACGCAGAACCGTAAATCTTTCAGGAAACTGAAACCTCGTGAGGTTTCAGTTTCCGGAAAGAACCCAAGCTTTTGCGCTCTTCAACTATTTCTTAGTATCCAAATCTTCACAAACTCTTCCGCGTTAGTTGCGCAGCCAGGTCGTGATGCGCTGGTGGATTCTCACGGGATCCGCCGCAGGGTAATTGTGGCCGGCTTCGGGAATCATGAAGAGTTCCGCGTTACGGATGCGCTCCTTGATCAAGGCGGCATTGCGCGGCGGTACGATGATGTCCTTCCCGCCGTGCACGATCATCACCGGACATTCGATCTGATGCAGGCGGTCGCAGGTGTCGAATTCCATCAACCCTGCCGCCAGCTTGTCTGCCGTCTCGGGCGGAGTCTGCGGCGCCAGTGTCATCCCGAGCCGCATGAATTGTTTGATTTCGGGATGCGCCGCAATAAATTCCGCCGGATAGAGCAGTGGCAATACCATGTCGATCCCAGCGTCGGGATCCAATGACATCAACTTGGAACCCACGACGAGTGACTGCAAAACTTCGTCGGACGCCCGCGCGGCTTCGGTGCCGCCCGGCGTAGTGCATCCGAGGACCATCATCGAGACCTGTTCGGGATGCCGCAGGGCGAGTTCCTGCGCGATCATCCCGCCCATCGAGATGCCATAGACCCTGACTCGTTCGAGGCCGAGGCCGCGTATCAGATTTGAGGCGTCGTCGGCCATCGCGGCGACGGTGTACGCGCCCGCCGGTTTATCGGAAAGGCCAGTGCCGCGGTTATCGAAGTAGATGCTCTGAAAGCCCGAAAGAAACGACAGCATCGGAACCCACGCGGCGCCGGGCATCGCAAAGCCCATGATCAGCAGCAGCGGATCGCCTTGCCCGGCGGTTTCGTAGTTGATGCTAATACCATTCGAACTGATTTGAGGCATTCCCGCGCCGCTCCGTAATTCTTGCGAATTGTTACGGGAGTATTACACAACTTGCGCGGACGAATCACCAGTACGAACAATCAAGGGGCGTGCTAATTGCGCCGCGGTGGCGGGCTCACCCCAGCGCAATTAACCGGGCGGACCGGGGGAACGGATCAATCAGTGGAGCGCGGACTGGCCCCCCGGCAGATACGGTGGCGGCGCCTGGTAAACTTTGGACCGCGGAACCGCCGGCAGAACATTGCTGCGATAACCGTAAGCCGCCGCGGCCGAAGCCGAATTGGAATCAAGAGCGTTGGGATTCGCCGGCATCGTAAAGGGCGCGAAGGTGCTCGGCGGAAGCAGATCGGAATTGGCGGTCTCGCCAAAATACTTGATGTCAGTGTCGCCGCTCAACATCGGCTTGAGCGCAGTATCGGTGGCGGCATAATGCAGCGGGCGCGTCAGGCCCCATTCGAGCGCGTAGCCGAAAGGCGCGAGAATGTAGCCGGCGATGCGCAGTACCTGGCCGTCCTCGACGTCGTTGTAGGGCGGCGGACCGTTGTCGTCGTCGATCGTGAACTGCGCATGCGCAAGTCGCGGCAGGGTCAACGCGAGAAGCGTGAGGAGACAAATTGCGGCCCGCTTCATGAGATAAACTCTGTCCGTATCGCCCATCGGATGTCAATGGTTTGCGGCATTCGGAAAGCACCACTCGCGGCGCGGGCATGGAATTGACCTGCGCGTCTATGGCGAACAGGTGGCGACGCGGGCGCTGACGTCGATCGGCGGCTTTTCAGCCACGCCGACCTCACCGCGATCTGAGGAAACGGCGACCGCTGCGGCGAACGTGATTTATGGCCACGCGGAGCGGAAGCGGTCACCGCGGATCAGGTGAATCGCGCCGACGAGAAGGACCGCGCCAACCACCGCCATCGCAATGAAGCCGATGCCGCCGCTTGCGGTCACGCCGAGCCGGGCGAAAATCCAATTACCGATGACGGCGCCGATGAGTCCAAGGATGGTATCGGCGAGGATGCCGTAACCGCGGCCATGCATGAGCTTGCCGGTCAGCCATCCGGCGATTAGTCCGGCGATGAGGATTCGAAGCACGCGGGTCTCCTTGCGGTAATCGGGAGCGGGTTGAGGAGGTGGGCGGCACCGCGGCCTGCGAAATGCTTCCCCTCGCGAACTGGACGTGTAAACGGGACGAAAAGATGTTTCACGTGAAACATCTTCGCCAAAATTTTGCGGTTAAATACTTGGCGATTTTGTTAGTATTGACAGTCACGGCAATCTGCGCTAATATTCAATCACTATGCAGTCCTTTGAACAATTTAACAGAGATTTTCCGACTGACGAAGCTTGCAAAGCGTATATCGTCCAGCGTCGTTGGCCGAACGGCGTGCATTGCCCGCGCTGCCAGCGCAGCGAGCGAGTCTATGCGCTCAAGACTGCCTTTCGATGGACTTGCTGCAACGCCGATTGTGGCGGGCGCAAGGGCTATCGCTTCTCGGTGACTACCGGCACGATCTTTCAGGATACAAAGGTCTCGCTACGGATTTGGTTTCAGATCGGATACTTGATGCTGACCGCGAAGAAAGGCATTAGCTCGCTACAGGTCCGCCGCGTCATCTTCGGAGAGAACTCCGGTACTGACTGGCGTACCGCGTGGTACATCTGTCACCGTTGGCGTGCGGCTATGCACGGCGACATGTTCCCGATGGACGGGGTTGTTGAGGTTGACGAAACCTTTCTAGGCGGAAAGCAGAAGAATCGGCATGCGAACGTGCGCGCCAAGTACAGCGGCCACGGTGCGGCCAATACTGGCAAGATGACCGTGATTGGCGCGATTGCTCGCAAGGGTAGCGTGGTCGCTCAAGTGATCGAAAATACCAACGCGGAGACCTTGAGCCTGTTCGTTGAACAGACCGTCTCGGACAAGGTTTCATTGATCGCAACCGATGAATGGGGCGGCTATACCGACTTGAAGCATTTTTATCCGCATCAGGTCGTCAACCACAAAGCCCGCGAATACGTGCGCGGGAACGTGCATACCAACAACATCGAGTCCTTTTGGTCGTTGCTCAAGCGTGGCGTCGTCGGAACTTATCACAAGGTGAGCAAGGACTATTTACCCTTGTATCTCAACGAGTTTTCGTATCGCCACAACAACCGAGACAATCCAGACGCTTTCGCGAATTTAGTAGAAACGTGCGACCAGTAGCGGAGCCAGCGTCAGGGCGCTAAAATGCAGCCCTGATGAAGTCGCAACCGAAAAAGAAAAAGCCGATCAGCGAGAAGCAGCGCGAGTCCGACGAAAAGCTGCGAGAAGAATTGCGCAACTTCGATCTAAAGAAATTTGACGAAGCGCTCGACAAAGCGATCAAGCCTCCCGCTATCAAAGACCACTGATATTCCCTACAAACTTGTTAGGGTCGAGTGGGAGGATAGCGCACGTCCGATTGAGGCATGGCAATGGATCGAGGACTACGACATGCCCGAAGTCGTGGCTTGCGTGTCAGTGGGCTATCTCATAGCGGATACGAAGCGAGCGATTGCGCTCGCTCCCAACCTCGGAGATATTGAGCGCGAGCAAATACAGGCGAGCGGCATAATCCGCATACCGCGCAGCGCAGTTCGGCAACTA
The DNA here is from genome assembly GCA_050011435.1 of Binataceae bacterium (SeqCode). Classification (GTDB taxonomy): domain Bacteria; phylum Desulfobacterota; class Binatia; order Binatales; family Binataceae; genus JADMIL01. The sequence goes on along the minus strand of JBEKJC010000004.1, from coordinate 5,356 downwards.
TCCTATCTTTGAAGCTATTTGCGCTTAGGCGTCTTTGCCTTCGACCGCGGCTTTTTTCTAGGCTCAATATGCGCGCCCACAGAGCCTGAAAGGCTTCGAGTTTCTTTTGGTGTGAGTTTCCCAGTCCGTAAGCCTTTAGCAAATTCGCGCTTCACTTTAGGTGAAGTCTTCGGCTCGATTCCGATTCGTTTCTTAGTTGGCTTTTTTCGCACTTGCTGGCACCTCCATAATTGTTGATTCATCTGGCGGGAGCATACCTAGAATTTCTGGTTTTGGTTCTACCTGTTTCCGCTCCATATCGGCAACCATTGCTTGGATCGCGCTACAACAGATTGCCCACAAACTCAGGGCTTCAGGCATTGTTAGGCTCGCCTCAGGATGAAGCAGCGGATTTCGGTGAAGAATCCTAATTTGGTCGATCGTATTTAGTACCTTTGGGCTTGCATCTGTATTGTCGCGTAACAACTCAGTGTACTTTCCCCAATTTCGTTCGCTTTTTTTGGGAGTTTGTCCAAAGGTCGCGAGGTATTTGAGAAGTACACCTTCAGTGGCGCGCGCTATATGGAATCCGGCTGCGGTCGGCAGATTAAACGCAATTGATTTGCCAGCCTCTTTTGTATCGAGGATTGCTGCTGACGGAATACGATCTTTGTAGCCTTCGTATACATCGTCCGCGCTATCGATAAGAGAATCGACTGCCAAGATTCCGACTTGACTGACCACATAAGTAAATGCGCGGGCGAGATCGGCGGTTAACACCGTCTCAAAACGATCCATAGCCTCTTTCACGGCCGTAATATCGTCGGCCTCTAACGGATTATTTGCATCTTCACCATTGTCGCTGATTTTCTGGCGCACCTTTCCCAAGGTTGAATGCAGACTCATACCTGCACTTTTTGAGGTTTTAAGAGGAAGTGGCGAACGGGAAATATATTTGTTTGAATAAAAGAGGTCTAAATACACCTGTAGACCGATAATCGGCTCAAGCAGGGTAATCCGAGAATCTATTGGCGCGCGATCCGCAAGTTCTTGAAGATATTTGCCCAATCCGACGAACAAACTAACGTTGAAGCGATCTAACATCGGATTCATCCTCTCAAATGTCGGACACAAGCGAGGATGGTAGAGTATTGCGAGGTTCATAGCGCACCTCGCTTATCAGGTGCGCTAATACCCGCCGCTGAATTGTCGCAACCCTCTCCATCACGAAAAGCGTAGCACTTTCCGGCTTGACTGTCTATTGCAACAAAATCGCCAAATACTTCATCGCTGCGGTGAAATTTTTCAGCCCAAAAATAGTGAAATCTTTCATCGTTGACCGCGGCCGAAGCCTCGTGCGTAAGACACCTTCGGAAAATCTTTCACCTGCGGACGACGCGCGCCGCGAGGGATCGCTTCGCGGACGAGAGCGCGCCCGGCGCGAGACCGGGCGCGCGCGGGGTCATTTTTTTTGTTCCATCGGGCCGCCGCAACACTTAAGTTCGCCGGCGCCGCCCTTGGTGACGATGACCTGCGCGCCGCATTTGCTGCAGATATAAACTTTTCCGAGATTGTTAGCCATATTTTTTTCCGCGCTCCTGACCGTGCCTGTTTTTAGAATCGGACTACGCACCCTTGAACAGCGGCTTGCGCTTTTCGAGGAACGCCCGCACGCCTTCGGCACGGTCGGACGTGGTTTGTAGCAGGGCGTACAAGTCCTCTTCAAGTCTAATGCCCTGGTCGATGGTCATATCGTAGCCTTTGCGGACGGCTTCCTTGGCCATCCGCATGCCGACGGGGCCGCGGCTGGCGAGCGTCGCGAGTAGATCGCGGGCGACGCGGTCGAGATCCTCGCGGTCATGGGCGAGGTAGGTGACGAGCCCGAGCCGCATCGCTTCGTCGGCGCGAAGCGGCGTGCCGGTGAGAAGCATGCGCAGGGCATGCGCGGGACCCGCCAGCCGCGGCAGGCGCTGGGTGCCGCCGAAGCGCGGCAACTGGCCGCGCACGAGCTGGGTGAGGGCGAGGCGCGCGTCACTGGTGGCCGCGCGCAGGTCCAGGCCCATCGCGAGTTCGAGGCCCTCGTCGGTGGCGTCGCCGTTGATGATCGCGACGGTGGGCTTGGAGAGTAGCGCCAGCGTTTCGACCAGCCGCGGGTCAACGCCGTCGTCGAAGCCTGCGCAGAACGCGGTGCCGGCGCCGGTAATCGCGAGCGCGAGGATGGTATCGTCGTCCTCGACGGTCTCGGCCAAATCCATCAGCTCACGCGCCATCGCATGGCTGACGCGATTTTGCGCGCGCGGGCGTTGCAGCGTGGCGACGAGCGCGCCGCCGTCAAGCTCGATTTCGATCGCGCCCAGGTCGGGGGTCGCGCCAGCGCCGCCGGCGCGCGAAGTTTTGCTGCCCCGCCGCGCTGCGGCGGAACTGGATTTGGGGTCAGGCGTCGCCCTTGTTTTGCGCATGCAGCTCCTTGCGCAGGATTTTGCCGAGCGCATTTTTCGGCAGCGCGTCGAGGAACGCGATTTCTTCGGGCCGCTTGAAGCTCGAGAGGCGCGTACGGCAGAACTCCTGGATATCCTTGGCGGTGGCCTTCTCACCCGGCCGCAGGACCACGTAACCCTTAATCGTCTGACCCCATTCGACGGAAGGCACGCCGATGATCGCGGCTTCGTCCACGGCCGGATGGCTCATCAGGACGGTTTCGATTTCGGCCGGCGCGATATTTTCACCGCCGCGAATAATCATGTCGTCCTTGCGGCCGGCAAAGAAAACGTAACCATCCTCGTCAACCCATCCGAGGTCGCCGGTGGCGCGCCAGCCGTCGGGCAGGGCGGAGTCGTCCTTGCGGCCGGCGTAGCCCTTCATGATCCGCGGGGTGCGGATGATAATTTCGCCGACTTCGCTGTGGGTGAGGAAATTGCCGTCGTCGTCGCGCACCTTGATTTCGACGTCGGGCAGCGGCTTGCCGATGGAATTGAGGCGCTTGAGCTTGAGCTCGACCTCGACCGGGGTGCCGGCAATCCGATGGTCGTCGGGTCCGAGGATGGTGAGCGACGACGTGGTCTCGGTCTGGCCGTAAGCGTTGACGAAACCGATGGTCTTGGGGAAGGCCTCGATCGCGCGGCGGATGACCGCGATCGGCATCGCAGCGCCGCCATAGGCGAGATTGGTCATTTTGGAGAAGTCGGTTTTGACGAAGTGCGGGTGGTCGAGCACCTGCTTCATCATGGTGGGCACGACGAAGGCGTGAGTGACGCTCTCCTTGCCAACGAGCTCGAGCCATTCCTTAGGATCGAACTGCGGCATCACGACCATTTTGCGGCCGGTCCAGAGGTTGGTCATCATCGCGGTGGTGCCGGCGATATGGTAAAAGGGCGCGCACACCAGGAAAGTGCCGCGTTCGGTGCCGTCGGCCATCTCGATGTTGGCGGTGACGTAAGCGGTGAAGTCGCGGAAGCTCAACATCACGCCCTTGGGCAGCGAGGTGGTGCCGCTGGTGTACATCAGAACGGAAACGTCTTCGTCCTCGACCTCGGCGTCTTCTTCATCGGGGACGGCCTGCGCGGCGAGGTCGGTCAAGCGCGCTATCGAACCGTCGCCGTGGCCGACGGCGACGCAGGGGACCTGGCTGAGCTGGGTGTGGATGCGTTTGACGAGGTCGAGGTAGCGATCGCCGACCAGCAGCAGTTTGGTCTCGGCGGTATTGATCATGTACTCGAGTTCGCCTTCCTTGGCGCGGTAGTTAAGCGGCAGGAAGGTGAGGCCGGCCTTGGCCGCGGCGTAGTAGGCGGCGACGTAGAGGTGGGAGTTGGTATCGAGCATCGCAACGACGTCGCGCTGCTTGAGGCCGAGCTTTTTGAAAACGGTCGCGATGCGCGCGACGAGTTCGTTGAGCGCGGCGTAAGTCAGGCGATTTTGCCCGAAGACGAGCACTTCCTGATCGGGGACGATAGACCCGGGGATCGAGATGAAATTAACCGTATTCACGAAACTCTCCTCCTGCGCGGCCGTGGCCGAGCGGCGTGCGGGCGGTTACCCGACGTCGCGGAAATCCGATCAAGTCGCATCGCGAGACGCTGCTCGAGGTCGAGCCCGTCGGCGAGCGACGAATTCAATCCTTCCCAAACCGCCAGCTTGGCGATCGCCGAATGCTCGCGCGGCGGGCGGCCCAGAGCGGTCGCGAGCGCGTGAGCGGTGCGGTTGAGCGCCTTGAGCGGCACAACTTCGGCGACCAAACCTATAAACAAAGCCTGATGGGCGTCAATCCATCGGCCGGTCAGATTGAGATCCAGCGCCCATCCGAGACCGAGGCGGCGCGGGGCGGTCTGCGTGCCGGCGACGCCGGGGATCATGCCGAGACTGGTTTCGGGCAGGCACAGGCGGGTGTTGTCGGCGGCGATCGCGAGGTCGCACAACAACGCCATTTCGAGGCCGCCGCCGACGGTAAAGCCGTGCACCGCGGCCACCGTGGGAATGGGCAAGGCGCGCAAGCGCCCCCAGACGTCGCGACGAAAGCGGATCCAGCGGGCAGCGATGGGCGACGGCGCCTGGCCGAATTCGCTGACGTCGCCGCCGGTCGAAAAAGCAGTGCCGGCACCCGCCAGGACTATCGCACGAACGTCCGCGTCGGCCTGAACCGCATTGAGGGCGGCGAAGAGATCATCGCGCATTTCGACGTTGTAGGCGTTGAGGCGATCGGGCCGGTTGAGCGTGATCCACGCGACCGCGCCGCGTTTTTCATAGATCACCGTGCCGTTGCCCACCGTCGTACCCCCGCGCCGCGTCGTGATGCCAAGGTCAACCATCGAAGTCAAAAAAATCGCTTAACCTGAATCGGAATCTAATCTGAATCGGGGAGAATACAAGTTTTTCACCGATTGACGCTCGCGACGCTCGGGCACCGGCTAAGTCCGGCGGAAATCGGGAAAGCGACTTCGGCTCGGTGATTCTGAGAGCGGGAGAAGATGGTGAAACCTTTGAAAGGTTTCACACTTCCCACAGTAACAGACCCGAAAGTTGGTCTTGCGGATCGCGTCGAGGACACCTTTCGTGGACGCGTAAGCGTTTTTCAGTGATTGACGCTCGCGTTGCTCGGGTAGGGGCCAAGTCGTGCGGCGACATTTGCACAAGAGCTGGATGGCGCGCGGAGGACCGCGCGAGCGGCATTCCATGCCGTCGGTGGGCCACGAGCAGCCCAACAGTCTTGACCTGACTTTTCGGACTGCTCGCGTTGCTCGATTGTCGGCAGGGACGGTCGAGATTACGCGCGGAGGACCGCGCGAGATCCTTCGACTCCGGCAGCCTGCGTTCAGCGACTGTGTTGAAGGTCAAGCAAATAGCTAGGGTTCCACGGCAGCTGGTCGCGCAGGATGGCATTGAG